>NZ_LR733823.1 GCF_902506165.1 Bosea sp. 29B | reverse complement strand
TGGCCTGCCCCCGTTAGGTGGCCCGGTTCTAATCTAGTGCATGGTGGGCTTGGCGGCCACGGTTGAGATGGCCGGCGAAGCGGGTTGGGTTTGCGCAGCCGGCCAGACCACAGCGACCGGTGCTGGCGGCTTGTAGCCGAGCGAGGAGTGCGGGCGCTGGGTATTGTAGTGCTGACGCCAGCCCTCGATGACGATCCGAGCCTCGGCGAGGCTGTAGAACAGCTCGCCGTTCAGAAGCTCGTCGCGAAGCTTGGAGTTGAAGCTCTCGCAATAGCCGTTCTCCCAAGGACTGCCAGGCTCGATGAACGCCGTTTTCGCGCCGACCGCCGCGATCCACTCCCGCACCGCCCTAGCGACGAACTCGGGGCCGTTGTCCGAACGAACATGCCCGGGCACGCCGCGCAGGATGAAGAGATCGGACAGCACGTCGATGACATCGGTGGACTTGAGCTTGCGGTCGATGCGGATCGCGATGCATTCCCGGGTGAACTCGTCGATCACGTTCAACATGCGGAACTTCCGGCCATTATGGGTGCGATCCTCAACAAAGTCGTAGGACCAGACATGGTTGGGATACTCCGGTCGCAGCCGAACGCAGGATCCATCGTTCAGCCATAAGCGGCCCTTCTTCGGTTGCTTGGCCGGCACCTTCAGTCCCTCCCGCCGCCAGATCCGCTCGACACGTTTGACGTTCACCGCCCAACCGGCGGTCTCCAGCATGGCCGCGATCCGGCGGTAGCCGTAGCGGCCATACTGGGCGGCGAGTTCGACAATGTCGGCGGTCAGCGCCGCATCGTCAGCGCGGCCCTTCGGAACCTTGCGTTGCGTAGATCGATGCTGCCCCAGAACCCGGCACGCCAACCGCTCCGACACGCCGAACTTCATCATGGCGTGGTCGATGCAGCGGCGACGGCGGGCGGGGCTCAGAAGTTTCCCGAGGCAGCCTCCTTGAGAATGAGCTTCTCAAGCGTCAGATCCGAGACAGCCTTCCGTAGCCGTTCGTTCTCCTTCTCCAGATCCCTCAGCCGCTTCACCTGGTCGCTCTTCAGGCCGCCGAACTCCTTGCGCCAACGGTAATATGTGAACGCCGTCACACTGATGGCCCGGATCGCCTCCGCGACCGGGCGCCCCTGGGACAACAGCACGTCGACCTGGCGCAGCTTCGCGACGATCTCTTCAGGCTTGTGCTTCTTCTGCGGCATCGCGGCATCCTCCAAAGGCTCAAAAAGCCTACTTCAGCGAGGGCCACTTTTCAGGGGGCAGGCCAG
>NZ_LR733822.1 GCF_902506165.1 Bosea sp. 29B | reverse complement strand
GAGTTTCCGGCCTTTGATCACGGCGGCGGGCTGGGTGTCCCGCCGGGATTTTGCAGCAGGATCGGTGGCTTGTTGCCGATGACCCCGTGCGGCCGATCCTCGTTGTAGTAGCTGAGCCAAGCCTCCATCTTTTCCGTCGCATCCGCAAGCGTCAGGAGCCAGTGCGTGTTCAGGCACTCGCTGCGGAAGCGTCCGTTGAACGCCTCGATGAAGGCGTTATCGGTGGGTTTGCCAGGGCGAGAGAAGTCCAAGGTAACGCCCTTGGCATAGGCCCAGAGGTCGAGGTCGCGACTGACGAACTCGGAGCCCTGATCGACCCGGATCGTCTTCGGATAGCCCAGTTTACCGCAGACCCTTTCCAGCGTGGCGACGGCGTCCTCGGCCCGGTAGCTGAAGCGGGGATCGACCGCCGGCGAGAAGCGCGAGAAGGTGTCGACCACTGTCAGCACCCGGATCTTGCGGCCCGTGGCGAGCTGATCATGGACAAAGTCCATCGCCCAGACATCGTTCGGCCGCGTCGCCGGTGCGCGATCCTCGCGCAGTTTCGCCTTGACCCGACGCTTGGGCGTCTTGTTCCGGAGCTGCAAGCCTAACTCATTGTAGATCCTTCGAATCCGCTTCTGGTTGACATGCCAGCCCTCGCGCCGCAGCAGCACGTCGACACGGCGATAGCCATAGCGAACGCGGGTCTCGCAGATCGCCTTGATCCGGGCTGCCAAGAGGGCCTGGTCGGGCCGGCTCGATTTGTAGTGGTAGCTGGACGTGTCGAACTCCAGGACCGCACAGGCCCGCCGGATCGACACCTGCCACTCGCCACACATCACGCCGACGAGCTCGCGCTTGCGACCAGGCCTCAGAGCTTTCGCCGGATGACGTCCTGCAGCATCTCCCGGTCCAGCGCCAGGTCGGCGACGAGCTTGTGCAGCTTCGCGTTCTCGTCCTCGAGCTGCTTCAACCGGCGCATCTCGGCCGGCAGCAGCCCCTCGTACTTCTTCTTCCAGTTAAAATAGGTCGCTTGGCTGATTCCGGCCCGGCGGCAGATCTCCGCCACCGGAATCCCGTCCGCGCCCTGCTTCAGGATGAACGCCTTCTGGGCGTCCGAGAACTTCGAATCCTTCATCGTCTTCCGCTCCTCCCAGCCCAAGGGAAACGACACGGAAAACTCTAGCCCAAAGCGATCCAGTTTTAAGGGCTCAGATCA
>NZ_LR733821.1 GCF_902506165.1 Bosea sp. 29B | reverse complement strand
TCCTGACGCCCTCGCTGAGCTATGGCGGCACGAACGTCACGCTGACGATGACGCGCAACGACACCTCGTTCGGCCCCGACAATAGTGGCGGCAGCTCTGGCGGAACCTCTGTCGCCGCGACCCGCAATCAGGGCTTCATCGCGATGGCGGCGGAGCGGCTCGGGGTCGGCAACCCCGTCTATGACGCGCTGATCTCGGCGACGGCAGAGGAAGCCCGCGCCGGCTTCGACCTGCTCTCGGGCGAGGCGCATGCCCAGGCGGTCAGCGTGATGATCGACGAGAGCCGGCTGGTGCGCGACACCATTCTGGGCCATCTGCGCGGGCCGCTGCTGACGCAGGCGCCCGGTCAGGTTGCAGGCGCCTTCACTGCCGATCTGCCCGGCCGCAAAAGCGGGATCGTGATGCCCGCGCCAGTGCCACAGCCGCGCTATGCGCTCTGGGGTACGGCCTTCGGCAGCACCGGCAACACCGACGCAGACGGCAACGCCGCGAGCCTGAGCCGCCGCAGCGGCGGCGCCCTGCTCGGGGCGGACGTCATGCTCTACGAGGCGCCGGGGTCGTCGCTCAAAGTCGGCGTCGCCGGCGGCTACAGCCAGTCGCGCTTCGATCTCGATGCCAGGCTCTCGACCGGCAAGCTGGAGAGTGGCCATGCCGCGCTCTATGCCGGCGCCCGCTTCGGCCAGCTAAGGCTCGATGCCGGCGCGGCCTACACCTGGTCCGAGAGCGATATCCGCCGCCAGGTCGCGATCCGCGGTTTTGGCGACTTGCTGCGGCTGCAGCGTCCGGGCTCGGTGACGCAAGGGTTTGCCGAGCTCGGCTATGGCTTCACCTTCCAGGGCATTGCGCTCGAGCCCTTCGCCCAGCTGGCGCTGATCCGCGTCAGCACGGACGCCGGCACCGAGCGTGGCGGAGCTACGGCCTTGCGCGTGCTCTCTTCCGACCAGACGCTCGGCTTCACCACGCTGGGCTTAAGGGCCGAGGCGCAGCTTGGGGCGATGCCGCTGTTCGCCCGGGCCATGCTCGGCTGGCGCCACGGTTTTGGCGAGCTGACGCCGCAGGCGCGCACCGCCTTCGTCGCCGGCACCACGCCGGC
>NZ_LR733820.1 GCF_902506165.1 Bosea sp. 29B | reverse complement strand
CTTTCCGGCCCCCCATCCCTAACCCTTCCCCACCGCAAGCGGGGGGAAGGGAATAGGCAACGCTGCCCGGCGCAAGAGAATCCTTAACATTTCGTGCCAGGCTTCTTGGATGGCAGCCATCCCGTCCGATCCGGCGCAGCTCGCGGCGCTCATCAAGAGCCAGAATCTCGCGACCCTGCTCGCGACGATGACCGGCAATGGCGGCCTTGCCGCCGGCAAAACGGTCGAAGCCAAGCTCGTCGCGCTCGACGACGACGGCAACGCCACCGCCCTCGTCAACGGCGTCAAGGTCGCTCTCGTGCTCGCCGGTCCCGAGGCCAGGCAGGCGGCCCTGCAGCCGGGCGCGAGCCTGACGCTCAAGCTCACCGCCCCAGCCGAGCCAGGTGCACCGCTGCAAGCGACACTGGTCGGCATTCGTCCGGCTCAGGCAGGCAACCCCAATGCTCCGGCACCGGCCGGACAGCCGACGGTGGGCACCATGCCAGCGGCTCCACAGCCGGCCCAGACGGCAACTCCAGCCAGCATTGCCGCTGCAACTGCCCAGTCATCGACCGCCCCCGCTGCCTTGCAGGCAGGTCGCACGCCGACCGCCAGCGCCACGCCGGTTGCCTCGCAGACCGTGCCCGCTTCCCCCCGCACGATCGCTGGCCCCCTGCTCGGCGTAGCACTCGGGCGGCAGGACAGCCTCGCCCCGCTCTTCGCCAATCTCGGCAGCCTGGCGCAGGGCTCGGTCGCGCTGACCTTGCCGAAGCCGCTGATGGCCCTGGTCGACCAGATCCTCGCCCAGTGCCTGCCGACCGCCGAGGCGAAGCCTGTCACCGCCGAGGCGCTGAAAGCTGCCATCGCCCGCTCCGGTGTCTTCCTCGAAGCCAGGCAAGCGGCGGGAGAAGCCCCGAGACCGCAGACCGATCTCAAGGCGGCGCTGCAGAGCCTGCGTGACCTGCTGAAACCGGCGGTCGAAGGCGCGACGGCGGCGAAATTGCCGCTGCCCGGCGAAGCCGCCAACGAAGCTGCGCCGCAGCCCGGACGCCTTGCCACCCGGAATACGCCCGATCAGGATGCCGCCGCATCGACACAGGCCAAGGCC
>NZ_LR733819.1 GCF_902506165.1 Bosea sp. 29B | reverse complement strand
TCGTAAGCGCCGCGCCAGCACCCTATGGATTAGGGATTGAGGATTTCCGGAAGCGCCACGGCATGAGATCTTCGACGCCGCTTTGCGGGTGGCCGTTGATGATGGCGTCGAGGGTTTCAGCGATATAGGCGACGGGATTGACGTCGTTGAGCTTGCATGTGGCGACGAGGGACGATAGCAGCGCCCAGTTTTCCGCCCCGACCTCGTGGCCCGCGAACAGGGCGTTTTTCCGGGTCAGGCAGATTGGGCGGATGGCGTTTTCGACCGGGTTGGTGTCGAGCTCGAGGCGGCCATCGTCGAGGAAGCGGGTGAGCCCCTCCCAGTGGGCGAGCCCATAGCGGATGTCTTCGGCCAGCCTGGAGCCGGAAGAGATCATCGACAACTGCTTCTCGAACCACGGCTTGAGGGCGGCGATGATCGGCGCGGAATGCTCCCGCCGGGCGGCGAGCCGCAGTTGCGGCGCTGTCCCGCGCACGGTTGCCTCGATGGCATAGAGCGCCGCGATCTGGCGGATCGCCGCTTCGGCGATCGGCGATTTGGTGTTGCGCGCCAGCTTGACGAAGCGTCGGCGTAGATGGGCCCAGCAATGGATGAGCCGCCACGGCCCCTGCGGCCGTTCCAGGCGGGTCAGCCGATCATAGCCCTCGTAGGCGTCGACCTGAAGGAACTGCCCGCGGAAGCCCTGAAGGAAGCGTTCGGCATGCTCGCCATTGCGTCCTGGCGCATAGTGGAACAGCACGATCGGCGGGCCCTGGCCGGCATGACCGCGATCATCAGACGCGATCGCCCAGAAGAAGCCCTTCCTAACCTTTCCGCGCCCGGGATCGAGCACCGGCGCGGTGGTCTCGTCCATGAACAACCGATCCGCCGCGGCCAGATGCTGGCGCATGCGATCGGCGATGGGCTTGAGATGGAAGCAGGCCCGGCCAGCCCAGTTGCCCAAGGTCGCGCGATCCAGCCGGATGCCCTGGCGGGCGTAGATCTCGGCCTGTCGATAGAATGGCAAGTGATCGCCGAACTTGGCGACGATAACCTGGGCGATCAGCGCCTCGGTCGGCAGGCCGCCCGGCACCACATGCTCGGGGGCATGAGCCTGCACGACCGCGCCCGAGCAGCGGCGGCATGCGTATTTCGGGCGGCGGGTGACCAGCACGCGCAACTGCGCCGGGACCACGTCCAGCCGCTCGCTGACGTCCTCGCCGATCCTGGCCATTTCGCCGCAGCCGCACGGGCACAGCCTGCTCTGCGGCTCGATGATCCGCTCGACACGCGGCAGATGGGCCGGCAGATGACCGCGATTGCGGCGGTGAGACGCGCCGGCGTCCGAACGGCCCTTGATGATCTGCTGCGCCTTTTCATGGGCTGCATCGAGCACGCCCTGGGCGATTTCGACATCCTCCAGCGGCAGATGATATTGCTCGATGGAGAGCTTCTCAGACCTGGCGCCGAACTTCTCGCGCTGGAAGTCGCTGACGATACTCTCCAGCCGCCGCCGCGCTTCCTCGGACTGAGCCAGGGCCTCTTGCGTCTGCGCCAGCTCGGCTTTCAGACGCTCGACCTCATCATGGAGAACGGCGACGTTCATGGGCTATTTCGAGCATGGATCAGCCCGCAGTGCCATGCCCGGCGCGGACCTGAGTCAGTGTGCCGCACTCACCCGGCAAGCTGCGGACGCCGAACCCGCTCGGGACGCACCAGGCGCCAATCCAGCCCCTCGAACAAGGCCGCAAACATCGCCGGCGACATCCGCATCACGCCGCCGCGAAGCTGGGGCCAGACGAACTTCGAGCCCTCCAGGCGCTTATGCACCAGCACCAGTCCGGTGCGATCCCAGACCAAAATCTTGATCCGATCGGCCCTTTTGGCCCGGAAGACGATGGCGGCACCACTGTAGGGATCAAGGCCGAGCATCTCCTGCGCCGCCGCCGCCAGCCCATCAAGGCCACGACGGAAGTCGACCGGACGTGTCGCCACGTAGATCTTCAGATCGGAACTCGGCGCGATCATCGCGAGGCCCGCACCGCACGGATCACCTGCACCAACTGCTCGACCTCGACCGTCGTTCGGATTACCGCATCGCCAACCACGATCTCAACCTTCGCCGCCGCCGATTTCGGTGGCTTTGGCGGCAGCAGGGGCGACTGCGCGTCATCCACCAGCAACGGCGCGAACAGCGGCTCCGCGCTCTCCGGAAGGACCAGCTCTCCCAGACGAAGGCGCCGCCGCCAATCATACACCTGCGAGCGTGTCGTTCCGTACTTTCGAGCGACCACAGCAACCTGCATCCCCGGCATCAGGCTCTCCGCCGCTATCCGGGCCCTTTCGCCCTCCGTGCGAAGCCGCCGCCCCGTCGGACCCTCGACAACCTCAAGCCGCCCGACGTAGCCAGGTGTCGCGACGTCCAATTGGACGTCCATTTGCACGTCTGCTTCCATCCCGATCCTCCGTCTCGCCAATCGGAGGATGCTGCCACATACAGCTCATGAACCGCACGAGGGGACCGGCGTGGCGCTTAC
>NZ_LR733818.1 GCF_902506165.1 Bosea sp. 29B | reverse complement strand
TCAAGCCGGGCGCGGTCCGCGGCGGTAACCGTGATGATGATCCCTGGACGCATCGCCCAGACTCGCACGCCTACAGGCCCAGCGGAATCCCTATCGGGACTCTTCCGTCAACCTCAATCCACTAGCTTCTCATGCAGGGCCATGATCTCGATCTCGGCCTTGAGGTTGACCTCGTAGTCGTGGGAAACCGCAAGCCGGCCCTTCTCCGCCTGGCGGTTCTGCGACATCATGATGACCGGCGCCTGGATGGCGGCGATCATCGAGAGCAGCAGGTTCAAGAAAATATATGGATAGGGATCGAACGCGTTCGTCGCCAGGATGATGCTGTTGAAGATCGCCCAGACGACGAGGAAGGCCCCAAGCCCGATGATGAAGCCCCAGGAGCCGTCAATTTCGGCGACGCGATCCGATAGGCGTTCGCCGAAGGTCAACTGGGCAGAAAACTCCTGCTCCAGGTCGCGGCTGATATGCGCGCGCTTCGCAATCCGGTTGAGAACTTTCTGATCGCGTTCCGGTAAGGAGCCGGCACCCTGGTTCAGTAGCCGCTCGGCAAGCCGCTGCAGATCGGAATTCATGTCGATCTCCTTGATCGGGTTCATTTCGCTCGGTCGCCGCGTGGGCCGGTCATTGTTGATGGCTCGATGGAAAATTACGAAGATTTCAAGGCGCCTAGCCCGCGAAATCAAGAAACCGACATTGGGAATTATCAATCATAAGGACATCCGCCAGCGGTCGCGCGGGGGATATCGCTTCACTTGGTCGGTCCGACCAATTCTCGTGGAGCTTCGTACTCATGTCGATCAAGGCGTTTCCTATCGCCATCGCTGCTTCGGTGGCCGCAGTTGTAGCGGCTCACGCCGCCGATCTTCCAAGCCGAAAGGGCGCTCCAGTCGCTCCCGCTGCCTACAGTTCGCTGCCCTACAACTGGACTGGGCCGTACATTGGACTGGGAGGCGGTTACGACCGCACGCAAGGATCTGCTACGGCGGGGCTTGGCGGCCGCAAGAACACGCGATCCCGCGGGGCTTTCGGCGGATATGCAGGATACAACGTTCAACTCGGGCCGATCGTTTACGGACTCGAGGCCAATGCGGCGCTCTTGTCCTCTGGATCAAAATCGAACGCTTTGGCTGGAGCGGCCAAGGTTCGCGAGCGCTATGATGGCTCGGTGCGAGCCCGCGCCGGTTACGCCATCGATCGATGGTTGGTCTACGGCACCGGCGGCTTCGCTTTTCGAGATCAGCAGATTACCGCACCCGGTCTGACAGCCAGGAGCAAGACGCAAACAGGATGGATCGCCGGCGCAGGTGTCGAGCGGGCCTTGACCGACAATCTCGTCGCCAGGCTCGAATATACCCATGCGGACTACGGCAAGACGAAAGGGCTGGTTCCGGCGGGCCTTGGTCGAGGCAAATCGACCGACGACCGAGTGATGGCGGGCCTATCCTACAAATTCGGGATGTAGCTGCCGGTCAACCTCGTTAAACCAGTTGGACCACAATCTTGCTCGAAACGTTGAATCAAAGCCTGTTCCTGTCGATCAATGCCGGTCCGACCAGTTCGGCGGCCGCGCGCCTTGTGGGCGTAGCAGCCGCCGAATGGCTGTTCTGGCTGGTTCCAACAGTCCTCGTGATCGGCTGGATATTCGGTGGAAACCGGCTGCGCCACGCGTTGCTTGTCGCTGGTATAGCGGCGTTGGCAGGCCTCTTCCTCAACCAAGCTATAGGTTTGTTCTGGCCCCACCCGAGGCCGTTCGTGATTGGGCTCGGTCGGCAGTTAATTGCCCACCAACCCGATCCGTCGTTTCCAAGCGATCACCTGACGGTGGTTTGGGCGGTCGCATTCAGTCTCCTGGGAGCCTCGGGCACGGCGCGACGGCTAGGAGTAGCCGCCGCTCTGCTCGGCCTGATAATAGCTTGGGGACGCATCTTCGTCGGGGTGCATTTTCCATTCGACATGCTGGGAAGCGCAGCGGTCGGTGGTTTGATCAGCGTCATGACCTGGATTATTGGCGGGGGTGTGGCAGTTCGAATCTTGCAACGTACTTCGAGAATTGAGCAATTTGTTCTTGCCCGCCTTCAAGCGGCGCTGCGGAAACCTCAACAATCCAATCACCAATCACGGACGTTATGAATAGCGTTAAGTCATAAATCGAAAATCTACATGATCTCGCACCGAAGCTAGTGGATTGAATCCAACGTCTGATGCCCTCTGGCTGCGGCAGCGATGATTGCGTCTGGGTCGGCTTTCCAGCGGAACGGCTTTGGATCGACGTTGTGCTCGGCGAGGTACCGGTTGATGGCGGCCTGGAGGTCGACGA
>NZ_LR733817.1:6221582-6325261 GCF_902506165.1 Bosea sp. 29B | reverse complement strand
GCCCCCCACCCCAGCCCTCCCCACCGCAAGCGGGGGGAGGGGAAGGCCGCTTCGCCTCAGTGCGAGAACGTGTCCATCGTGACCCTGCCATGCTCCAGGCAACGCTGGTGCCAGCGCCGGCTCTGCGGCAGGTTTGCCAGCCTGCTCAGGAGAGATCGTCATGGACTACCGCGCACTCGGCCGTGCCGGCCTCAAGGTCTCGCCGCTGTGCCTGGGCACGATGATGTTCGGCGCGCAGACCGAGGAAACCGATGCGCGCGCGATCATCGACAATGCCGCGGCCGCCGGCATCAACTTCATCGACACCGCCGACGTCTATGCCGAGGGACGCTCGGAGGAGATCATCGGCCGCGCCATTGCCGGCAATCGCCAAAGCTGGGTGCTGGCGACCAAGGCGGCGAACGCGATGGGCGAGGGGCCGAACCAGCGCGGGCTCTCGCGCAAATGGCTGCTGGAGGCCTGCGATGCCAGCCTGAAGCGGCTCGGCACCGATTTCATCGACATCTATTACCTGCACAAGGAAGACCACGGGACGCCGCTCGCCGAGACGATCCGGGCGATCGGCGATCTCGTGCGGGCCGGCAAGATCCGCTATTTCGGCGTCTCGAACTATCGGGGCTGGCGCGTCGCCGAGATCTGCCGGCTCTGCGACGAGCTCGGCATCGACCGGCCGGTGGTCAGCCAGCCCTATTACAACGCGATGAACCGCATGCCGGAGGTCGAGCACCTGCCGGCCTGCGGCTATTACGGGCTCGGCGTCGCCAGCTATTCGCCGCTGGCGCGCGGCGTGCTGACAGCGAAATACGAGCCCGGCCAGGCGCCCCCGGAAGGCACGCGCGCCGGCCGTGCCGACAAGCGCCTGATGCAGACGGAATGGCGCGAGGAATCGCTGGTGATCGCTCGCACGATCCGCGACCATGCCGCGGCGCGCGGCCTGACGCCGGTGCAGTTCGCGGTCCGCTGGGTGCTGAACAACAAGCTCTTGACCGCGGCGGTGGCCGGGCCACGCACCATGGAGCAATGGCAGGGCTATCTCTCGGCATTGTCGGCCGACTTCACCGCCGAAGACGAGGCGCTGGTCGACAGTCTTGTGCCTGCGGGCCATCCCTCGACGCCGGGCTATAGCGATCCGGCCTATCCGCTGGAAGGACGGCTGGCGCGGACCGGGTGAGGGCGGTGTTCCTCACTTCTCCCCTTGCGGGAGAAGGTGGCGCGCAGCGCCGGATGAGGGGGCGCGCGACCTTTCCGCGTCATGGTCGGGCTTGTCCCGACCATCCACGTCTTCCTCCGGGCAGCGTAGTGTTCAAGACGTGGATGCTCGCCACAAGGGCGAGCATGACGGAAAGGTCACGCGACCCCTCACCCTAACCCTCTCCCGCAAGGGGAGTGGGGACTGCCGCCGCCCTATGGATGCAGCTTCAGCCCCTTGATCGCCTTGTCGACCGCCTTGCGCTCGCCATGCATTGCGATCCCGACTAGGTCGAGCGCGTCTGTGGCGACAGCTTCAACTGCAGCGCGGTTGGCCTCGTCATGACCGGTCGCGAACAGCTCCCTCGTGTAGAGCGAGGGCGTCAGGCCCGCTTCGCCGGCGCGCCGCAGCACGCGGGTGAGGTCGGCGGAGGTTGCGGCGAAGATCAGGATCGGCTGGCGTACCAGCGGACCGTAGACCTTGCCGGAGCCGTCGCGGTAAGCTTGGCCGCCGAGGTCCGGCGCGGCGGCGACCAACCCTCCGGACAGGAACGCGGTGACATTGAGCTTCTGCCAGGCGGCGAGCTCGTCATGGACGATGATGGCAATCTTGTTGTCGAAGCGCATGCCCACAGCGATAGAGCCCGGCCAGCCTGCCGGTCTTGAACGTTCGTGCGCGTTCGCCTCGCCCGGCGACTGGATCCGCACGGCGCCGGATGGCGAAGGTCTCGAGCGGATCGAGGCGTTCTTCAGCGGCCATGCCTATGACACGCACCGGCACGACACCTATGCGATCGGTTACACGATCAGCGGGGTGCAGAGCTTCGACTATCGCGGCGTGCAGCGGGATTCGACGCCGGGCGACCTGATCGTGCTGCATCCGGATGAATTGCATAACGGCCGGGCCGGAATCGAGAGCGGCTTTCGCTATCGCATGGCCTATGTCGAGCCCGGGCTGATCATGGCGGCGCTCGCCGGGCGGGCCAGCGCGATGCCGTTCATCGGCAATGCCGTCTGCCGCGACGGCAGCCCGATGCGCGCGCTCGTCGGCCTGCTCGGCGATGTCGAGCATGGGCTGGAGCCGCTGGAACGCGATGCCGCGGTCGGGGCGCTGGCTGAGGCGCTGCTCAAGCTCGACCCGTCCTGCGCGCTGAACAGCGCGGAGACGTCGGCGATGCGGGCCTGTGAGCGGGCACGCGATTTCCTGAGCGAGAGCCGTGACGAAGCGATCGATTCTGCGCAGCTGGAGGCGGTCACCGGGCTCGATCGCTATGCGCTGGCGCGGCAGTTCCGCCGCCGCTATGGCACCAGCCCGCATCATTACCTGGTGATGCGCCGGCTCGAACGGGCGCGATTGCTGATCCGCCGGGGCGAAGCGCTGGCCGAGGCTGCCGCCGCCAGCGGCTTCGCCGACCAGAGCCATATGACCCGGCATTTCCGCAAGGCCTATGGGCAATCTCCCGGGCGCTGGCGGGCGATGCAGGTCGGAAGCAGGCCGGACGCGGCCTGAGCGGCGCTCAGTTCATCACGCAGAAGCCGCCGACGACCGTCTGCGAACGGCACCAGATCTGCGGTTCCGCCGGCCGCGTGCCCCGCAGGTCAGCCGCGTCGGCTGCAGCGATGGTGGTTGGTGCTGCGATGTGGAGCGGCTGGTTCGGCGCTGCGCTCTCCCCCTGACGGCTGCGCAGGGATGGCGTCGCCACGACATGGGAGCTATCACGGTGGCCCTGGCTCGTCGGCGTGGCGTGTGAACGGCCGCCGAAGCGGAACTTGGCGGCTTCGGCGCTCGCCGGCAGCAGGGCCAGGGCGAGAGTGGCGACAGCGAGAAGACGGATCATGCCAGGCTCCATTGCGCGGCCTGAGCGTGCCTGAGCGTACCTGTCCTGCCCAGCGAAGCCTGGGATCAGGCTGAGCAAGGGGTTAAGCGGATGTCGCGGGCTGCTGCGATATCAGGCCCGTGCTCCGGTCAGGCCGGGCCAGGCCGCCATGGCGCCTTGGGCCACCGCCTCGAGCTCGGCGCGGCTGGCGCCGTCGCGGGCGCGGACAGACATGCCCTGCTGCACCGTGCAGTAGAAGGCGGCGATGGCGGCCGGATCGCCCGCCTGCAGTTCGCCGCGGGCGATCGCGCCGCGCAGGCGCGTTTCCAGCACGCCCTGCATCTCGGTGCGGGCGTCGCGCAGAGCCCGGCCTGCTTCCGCGCTGGTGCCGGCGGCGTGCACCACCGAGAGCACGACCATGCAGCCCGCCGGCTTGTCCGGGCGACTGAACAGCGCGGCGGAGCGCATCAGATAGATTTCGATCGCCTCGCGCACCGTGGGCGCAGCGGCGATCGCAGCCGCGAGCTCGGCGCCGTCGCCTGACTCGTAGAGCGCCATCGCCTCGCGATAGAGCGCCTCCTTGCTGCCGAAGCAGGCGTAGAGGCTGGGCGCATTGATGCCCATCGCTCCGGTGAGCTCGCTCATCGAGGCGCCCTGGAAGCCCTTCTCCCAGAACAGGAGCATGGCCTTCTGCAAGGCCGCAGCCCGGTCGAAGGCGCGTGGGCGGCCTCGTTCGGCCATGGTCGTCACCTTTCTGTATCGTTCGATAAATAAATTACTTGACGCGTTGAGGCAAGCGAGGCATCGATATTTGTATCAATTATTACAGATATGGTGATCCATGACGAAACTGGCAGGCAAGACGGCCCTCGTGACCGGAGGCAGCCGCGGCATCGGCGCGGCGACGGCATTCCGGCTGGCGCAGGACGGGGCGGATGTGGCACTGACCTACGAGCGCGCCCGCGACAAGGCCGAGGCTGTGGCGGACCAGATCCGGGCGCTCGGCCGCAAGGCCGTCGTACTGCAGGCCGATAGTGCCGACCCGGCGGCGCTGACCGCGGCAGTCGACAAGGCGGTGGCTGAGCTCGGCGGGCTCGACATCCTCGTGAACAATGCCGGCATCTGGCATTATGGCGAGGTCGGAAGCTGGGCTCTCGACGAGATCGACAAGGTCATCGCGGTCAATGTCCGCGCCGTGATCGTCGCCTCGCAGGCGGCTGCCAAGCATTTGCCAGATGGCGGGCGGATCATCACCACCGGCTCCTGCCTCGCCGAACGCGTGACGGATCCGGGGATCGCGCTCTATGCGATGAGCAAGGCCGCGCTGATCGGTTTCACCAAGGGGCTTGCCCGCGATCTCGGCGCGCGCGGCATCACCGTCAACGTCGTCCATCCCGGCTCGACCGATACCGACATGAACCCGGCCGATGGCGAGCATGCGGAAGACCAGCGCGCCAAGATGGCGATCCCGCGCTATGGCAAGGCCGAGGATATCGCCGGCCTGATCGCCTATCTCGCGAGCGAGGAGGGGCGGTTCATCACCGGCACCGGCATCGCCATCGATGGCGGGGTGAATACCTGAGCGCCATCGCTCTCAGTGCCCAGGCAGCACGATGATCGTCGGCTTGGCCGGCAAGCTCGCCTTCGACAGCACGATCTCTGGCCGCTCGCGCCGCTCGACTGGCCAGAGGTCCTGCGATCGGGCGAGGAAGCGGTTGAGGGTGCCGCCACCAAAGAAGTGCATGGGGATCATCACCCTGGCCTGCACGGCTTTCAGCACCTCCAGCATGCCTTCCTGGTCGAGCGTATAACTGCCGTCGACCGGGAAGAGCACGATGTCGACCCGGCCGAGCGCGCGCAAGTGCCCGGGCTCGAGCGGGTGATGGAGATGGCCGAGATGGGCGATGCAGAGCTCGCCGATCTCGAAGACGAACATCGAGTTGCCGTCATAGTCGGTGTCGCCGCCATAGGTGCGGATATTGGTCGGGACATTGCGCACGCGCATGTCGCCTAGGGTGACGTCGTGATGGGCGGCGCCCTTGCCGGACGGATCCCAACCCGGCAGCACCTGCTTGATGGCGGGATCGGGCGCGCGCGAATAATGCGTCGAATGCGCCTTGTTCATCGTCGCGATGTCGGGCGTCACCGGCGGGCGGACATAGTCGTTGTAGTCGGTCGCCGCCTTCACCCCGCCGGGCGTCTCGATCAGGAAGGTCGCGTGGCCGATGAAGGTCAGCTTCACCTCGTCCTTGGCTAGGTTCACGCGCTGGATCGGCAGGCGATAGCTCGCCATTTCCGGCCGGCAGCCAGGCTCGTTGGCCTGGGCGAGGGCAGGGGCGGCGAGCCCGGCCGCGAGGATGGCGGCGATCCCTAGTCGCCAAAGCATCGTCGCAACCGTCATAGCGGGCTCCCCACGATCTCAGTGCCGTGAGGAGCTTCCCGCAAAAGCCGGACCACGAAAAGCCGGCTGGCGGGTTTGTGAAGCGTCAGGCCTTGCTGACCCGCACGATCGCGTCGGCGCGCTTCTCCAGCCCCGGCAGCAGTTCGAGGCCGAGGCCCGGCGCTTCCGAGACGGTGATCATGCCGTCCTTCGTTACCGGCAGCTCGGTGACGAGCTCGGTGTACCAGCCGGTGTAGAAGGCGCGCACCGATTCCTGGATCAGCGCGTTGCGGGCGTGCAGCGAGAAATGACAGGACGCCGCGTAGACCACCGGGCCGGTGCAGTCATGCGGCGCGACCGGGGTGTGCCAGGCCTCGGCCATGCCGGCGATCTTGCGCGCTTCCGAGAGGCCGCCGCACCAGGACAGATCGAGCATGACGACGCCGGCCGCCTTGGTCTCGAGATAGTCGCGGAAGGAGTGGGTGTAGGCCAGCGTCTCGGAGGCGCAGACCCAGGCCTTGGAATGGCGGGCGTATTCGCCGAGGTCCTGGACGTTGTCGAGGCGGAACGGGTCCTCGTGCCAGTAGGTGTCGAATTCGGCGAGCCGCTCGGCCAGCTTCTTGGCCATGGGCAGGCTCCACAGCGAGTGGAACTCGACCATGATGTCCATCTTGTCGCCGACCGCCTTCCTGATCTTGCGGAAGGGCTCCAGCGCCGTGTTCAGCTCCTGCGGGCTGATGTCCCAGCCGGAAGTGCGCTCGGCGGCGATGTCGAACGGCCAGATCTTCATGCCGGTGATGCCCTGCTCCAGCAGGGAATGCGCTAATTCGTCGGCCCGGTAGAGGAAGCCTTCGAGGTCCTCATAGGGGCCGCCCTGCTCGCCGACATGCCAGTTCGCGACCTTCTGGGCGCGGGCATCACGGATGTATTTGTAGCCCGCGCAGGTGTTGTAGGTGCGGATGGTGTCGCGGGTCCGGCCGCCGAGCGCGATCGAGACCGGCTGGCCGATCGCCTTGCCGTAGATGTCCCAGAGGGCGAGGTCGACCGCGGAGTTGCCGCGCGTCTCGACGCCTGAGCCGCGCCAGCCGAGATAGTTGTTCAGGCTGGCGTTGCGGGCCTCGATCTGCAGCGGGTCCTGGCCGATCAGCTTGGGCGCGACGCTCTCGTGCAGATAGGCCTCGACCGCGGCCGCGCCCATAAAGGTCTCGCCGAGGCCGACGAGCCCGTCATCGGTGTGCAGGCGCACCCAGACGAGGTTGCCGAACTCGGCGAGGCGGATGGTTTCGAGGGCGGTGATCTTCATCGGTGGTCCGGGGATTGGTGGGGAGAGGGGCGGCCTCGGCAGGCGTCATTCTCGGGGTTGACCCGAGAATCTCATGACCAGAGGGCCTGGTTTCCGAGATGGTCGGGTCAAGCCCGACCATGACGGTGTCGGAAGGCTGGCTTACTTCCCGCGGAGCTTGGCGAGGTCGGCCTGGATGCGCTCGATCGTGTCCTTGCCGATCGTCGCCTGATGGCGCTGATAGACGGCCTGGGTGCTGTCGCGCATCTTGGCGAGCTCCTCGGCGCTGACCTCACTGACCTGCATGCCCTTGGCCTTGAGATTGACGAGGGACTTGTCGTTGAGCTCGCGCGAGACCTTGCGCTCCTCGTCGCGGCCGACGACGGCGCAGTCGCTCAGCACCTTCTGCTCCTCGGCCGAGAGCTGGTCCCAGAGCTTCTTCGAATAGAGCATCAGGAACGGCGTGTAGGCGTGCCGGGTCAGCGTCAGGTACTTCTGCACCTCATAGAGCTTCGAGGTGTCGATGGTGACGAGCGGGTTCTCCTGGCCGTCGATCGCATGGGTCTCCAGCGCGGCGAAGACCTCGCCGAAGGCCATAGGCGTCGCATTGGCGCCCATGGTCTTGAAGCTGTCGAGGAAGATGTTGTTCTGCATGACGCGGACCTTGAGGCCGGTCATCTCCTCGGCCTTGGTCACGGCGCGCTTCGAATTGGTGAGATTGCGGAAGCCGTTCTCCCAATAGGCCAGGTTGACCACGCCGAAGCCCGGCAGCTTGTCGGCGATGTACTTTCCGAAGGCGCCATCGAGCACCGCATCGGCCTCCTTCTCGTCGGTGAACAGGAAGGGCAAGTCGAAGACGCCGAGCTCGGGCATGATGCCGACCAGCGGCGACGAAGAGGTGATCACCATCTCCTGGGTGCCGGCGCGCAGCGCCTGCGTCGCCTGCAGGTCGCCGCCGAGCGCGCCGCCCCAGAAGGCCTGGAGCTTGAGCTTGCCGCCGGACTTCTCGGCCATGCAGGCCTTCATCTTGGCGACGCCGTTGCCGACAGGGTGATCCTCGTTGATGCCGTTGGAGACGCGGATATTGCGCTCCTTGATCTGGGCCTGGGCGGTGCCGGCGAAGGCCGCGAGCGCGACACCGGCGACGAGCGAGAGGAGGCGGGCTGTCCTGGTCATGATCTACTCCCTGGTACTGGTTTCTTGGTTGGATATTCGACAGGCAGGCTTTGTCTCAGCGGCCGCTCAGCCAGGCGAGCGGCACCATCACGAGCTGCGGGAACAGCACGAGCAGGAACATCGCGAGCGACTGGGCGATGAAGAACGGCCAGACGCCACGCATCACCGCGCTCATCGGCACGCGGGCGACGCCGCAGACGACGTTGAGCACGATGCCGACCGGCGGCGTGATCAGGCCGATGGCGTTGTTGATGATGAAGAGGACGCCGAAATAGATCGGGTCGATCCCGGCCTGCTTGACGATCGGCATCAGCACCGGCGTCAGGATCAGCACGGTCGGGGTGAAGTCGAGCGCGGTGCCGACCACCATGACAAGCAACATGATGATGATCATCAGCACGGTCTTGTTGCCCATGAAGGGTTCGAGCAACGACGACAGCTCGGCCGGGATATTGGCCTGTGTGATCAGCCAGGCCGAGACTACGGCCGCGGCGACGAGCAGCATCACGGCGCTGGTGGTTTTCGCCGCCAGCAGCGTCACCCGGTAGAGGTCGCTCGGCTTCAGCTCGCGGTAGACGAACATGCCGACGATCAGCGCATAGACGGTGGCGACCACGGCCGCCTCGGTCGGCGTGACGATGCCGAAGCGGATGCCGCCCAGGATCGCGATCGGCATCAGCAGGGCCAGCGAACCGTCCCAGGTCGCTTTCAGGCGCTCGGCACCGGTCTTGCGCGGCAGCACCGTGATCTTGTCGCGGCGGGAGACGATCCACCAGGCGATGACCAGCGAGAGGCCGATCAGCAGGCCGGGGAAGACGCCGGCGAGGAAGAGCCGGGTGATCGACAGGTTGGCGGCGACGCCGAAGACGATGAAGCCGATCGAGGGCGGAATGATCGGCGCGATGATGCCGCCGGACGCGATCAGGCCGGCCGAGCGGCCGACATCGTAGCCGGCGCTGCGCATCATCGGCAGCAGGATCGAGGCCAGCGCTGCGGTATCGGCGGCGGCCGAGCCGGAGAGCGAGGCCATGATGATCGCTGCGAAGATCGCGACATAGCCGAGGCCGCCATGGAGATGGCCGACCAGCGAGAGCGCGAAGTTGACGATGCGCTTCGAGAGGCCGCCGGCATTCATCAATTCGCCGGCGAGCAGGAAGAAGGGGATAGCGAGGAGCTGGAAGGAATCCGCGCCGATGATCATGTTCTGCGCGATGATCTGGGTATCGTAGACGCCGAGCCAGAACATCAGCGCGACGGCGCAGACGATCAGCGAAAAGGCGATCGGCATGCCGAGCGCCATCGCTCCGCAGAGCGAGACGAGGAAGACGGCGACGGTCATTCCAGATGCCCCTTCAGATTATGCGAGGGGCTGGCGCTGTAGTCGCCGGCGAATTCGGCGAGCTCATAGGGGCCGAGCCTGCCGGTCAGGGCCCGGAACAAACGGCCGAGCGTGATCAGGGCGATGCCGGCGCCGGCGAAATAGAGCACGCCATAGACATAGGCCATGCTGATGCCGGTGACCGGGGCGACGGCGCTCTCATTGATCGCCTGCTGCTTCCAGGTGCCTTCGAGCAGCATCAGGCAGCAGATGAAGACGATCGCGTCGCTGGTGATCATGCAGACGCGCCGGCCCTTGTCGCCGAGCGCGCCGACCAGGCTGTCGACGCCGAGATGGCCGTTCTCGCGCATCACCACGACGGCGCCGATGAAGGTCAGCCAGACGAAGAAATAGCGCGACAACTCTTCCGACACGTCGATGCCGGAGTTGAACAGATAGCGCAGCACGACATTGCCGAACACCATCACCACCATGCCGGCGAGCAGGGCGACGAGGCTGAACTCAAGCGCGCGTAAGACCCACCTTTCGGCGTGACGCAGCATTGGACGTTTCCTGTTGGTCTGTTGTTGTCGATGTCCGGACGCTCTGTGTCGCCTCGGGTTTGGGCATCTCGCTCTTGGTGCGGGCGGCGTTTTCCATGTCGGCGCGGGCGACCGCGATCAGTTCCGCCATGGTCCTGCGCGCAGCCTCCGGATCGCGGGCGACGATGGCGTCGGTGACGACACGGTGGATCGCGAGCGAGGCCCGGGCGCGCTCAAGATCGTGCATGGAGAGACCGAACGAGGCCTTCAGCACGGCCTGCAGGATCGGCCTCAGCTGGATCAGCAGCAGGTTGCCGGAGGCCTCCAGGATCGCCTCGTGGAAGCGATAGTCGGCGGTCTGGTGGCCGGGCTTGTCGCCCGCTGCCGTCATCGCCGCCATGGCCGCGCTGATCTCGGCGATCTGCTCGTCGGTGCCGCGCTCGGCGGCGAGGCCGGCGGCGGTCGGCTCGATCATGCCGCGCAGTTCGAGCAAGTCGCGCTGGAAGCCGCTCGCCATGTCGGCATCGGTCATCCAGCCCATCACCTGCGGGTCGAGCAGCCGCCAGGCCGAGACCGGCTGGATGCGCGAGCCGACACGCGGCCCGGTGACGATCAGCCCGAGCGCCTGCAGCGTCTTGGTCGCCTCGCGGATGACGGTGCGGCTGACGCCGAAATGCGCGCAAAGCTCATCCTCGCGCGGCAGCGTGCCACCGAGCCCGATCTGCCCGGAGACGATCTCCCGGCCGAGCCGGTCGACGAGATGCGCATGGAAGTTCGAAGGCCGAGCCATAGATAGATCATATCATCATATGATTGAATCGCAAGTGAGCGAAGGTGCCGCCGGCTGTGGGTATCCACAGCTTGCGCTCAGTCTTGGAGATGGCGATCGAGGACGGATGCCTGAGCAGCTCCCCGCGGCGTTCTACGCCAGTGCCTTGGGCAAGGGCAGGGCCGGGAACAAGGCGCGCCTGCCGCGCAGGTGAACGGGGGAGCGGGCTTACTCGGTCTGGTCGAGGAATGGCGTGTCGCGGCTGCTCACATAGAAGATCACCACCTTGGTCAGTTCGGTGGCGCTGCGATTGTAGCCGGTCATCTCGACGCCCGGCGGTTCGACATAGGCCTCGCCAGCCTTGACCACCAAGGGCGGCTGCCCCTTCAGCTCGAGCGTGAACGTGCCTTCGAGGACATAGACCGTCACGGGAAAGCGATGGCTGTGCCTGACCGTCCTGCTGCCGGGCTGGAAGGTCGCGCTCATGACGCGGATCTCCTGCGAGGCATCGCGCGGCATCGCGTCGACCAGCTGGCGCAGCAGGAGATTGGGCTTGGTCAGGGCCGCGTCATGAGCACTGGCGCTGGGTCCAAGGGCGAGGCTCGCGACGACGAGGGCTGACGGATAGAGCGACGGGCGCATCGCATTTTCCTTCCGTTTCGGGGCTGGTATCCTGCCGGCATTCCGTGAGGGTAGGTCCTGGCCGGGACCCGCGGGAGCCGCGATTTCCGGGAGGGGGGTCGCAGGATTGCGTCTCCAAGGCAGCGCCCGAAGCGAGGCGGGGACATGTTCGACTGGGACGACCTCAAGCCTTTCCTGGCCGTCGCCGAGCACCACAGCATGATCGCGGCGGCAAAATCGCTCGGCCTCAGCCAATCCACCGTGCAGCGGCGATTGGCGGAGCTCGAACGGCGCATCGGTCGTGCCCTGGTGGTGCGGCACCCCGCCGGCTATCGCCTGACGGAGGATGGGCTGAGCCTGCTGCCGATGGCGCAGAAGGTAGGGCGTGCCGTCGCCGAGCTGCAGCAGCATCTTGACGACACCGCCCGCGATCTCGACGGCGTCGTCCGCGTGACCTGCCCGGAGCCGCTGGTGCCGCGCATCGTCGGCTCGGGGCTGCTCGACGCCTTCCAGGCGCGCTATCCGAGGCTGCGTGTCGAGTTCGTGACCAGCGACCGCTATCTCGATCTCTCGCTGGGCGAGGCGGATATCGCCTTCCGTTCCGGCGATACGGATGACGAGCTGGTCGGGCGCAAGATCGCCGAGTCGCTCTGGGCGATCTATGCCAGCCCCGACTATCTCGAACGCCATGGCCGGCCGGCGACGCTGGGCGATCTCGGTCGGCATGCTCTGGTCGGGCTGGAGAGCGCGCTCGCTTCGCACCGCATGTTGACCTGGCTCGCCGATGTCGCGCCGGGAGCGCATTTCGCGGTGCGCAACAACAGCGTGCTCGGCCTGGTCTCGGCGGTCCGGTCCGGCGTCGGAATTGGTCCGTTGCCGACGGCGCTTGGCGATGCCGATGACGGGCTGGTGCGGATTTTCGGCCCGATCCCGGAACTCACCCGGAGCTGGCGCATCCTGGTCCATCCCGATCTGAGGCATACGCCGCGCATCGCTGCCTTCTTCGACTTCATCGTCGAGAACAAGGCCGCGCTGAAACCGATCTTCACCGGCTAGCATGCGGCCATGATGGTTGCGGGCAGGGCGGCCGGTCGCTACATACGCGGCACATTTCCCGAAAGCCTCAGCGCCCCAGTCCGAAGCGGAGCCCGCACGCCCCATGTCTCGTCAGTTCATCTACCATATGCGCGGCCTGTCGAAGACCTATCCGGGCGGCAAGCAGGTCCTGAAAGACATCCACCTCAGCTTCTATCCGGACGCCAAGATCGGCGTGCTTGGCGTCAACGGCGCCGGCAAGTCGACCCTGCTGAAGATCATGGCCGGCTTCGACAAGGAGTGGACCGGCGAGGCCTGGGTCGCCGAGGGCGCGCGCGTTGGCTACCTGCCGCAGGAGCCGAAGCTCGACGAGACTCTCACCGTCCGCGAGAACGTCATGCTCGGCGTCGGCCCGCAGAAGGCGATCCTCGACCGCTACAACGAGCTCGCCATGAACTATTCGGACGAGACCGCCGACGAGATGACCAATCTCCAGGACGAGATCGAGGCCAAGGGCCTGTGGGATCTCGATTCCAAGGTCGACCAGGCGATGGACGCGCTGCGCTGCCCGCCGGACGACTGGGAGGTCGGCAAGCTCTCCGGCGGCGAGCGCCGCCGCGTTGCGCTCTGCAAGCTGCTGCTGGAGCAGCCGGAGCTGCTGCTGCTCGACGAGCCGACCAACCATTTGGACGCCGAGACCACCGCCTGGCTCGAAGGGCACCTGCGAACCTATCCGGGCGCGATCCTGATCGTCACCCACGATCGCTACTTCCTCGACAACGTCACCAGCTGGATCCTCGAGCTCGATCGCGGCCAGGGCATTCCGTACGAGGGCAACTACTCGGCCTGGTCGGTGCAGAAGCAGAAGCGCCTCGCCCAGGAAGGCCGCGAAGACGTCTCGCGCCAGAAGACCCTGGAGCGCGAGCAGGAGTGGATCTCGGCCTCGCCGAAGGCGCGCCAGGCCAAGAGCAAGGCCCGCATCCAGCGCTATGACGAGCTGGTCCAGAAGGCCTCGAACAAGGGACCGGACACCGCCCAGATCATCATCCCGATCGCCGAGCGGCTCGGCAACAACGTCGTCGATTTCGAGGACCTGTCGAAGGGCTTCCAGGACAAGCTGCTGATCGACGGGCTCACCTTCAAGCTGCCGCCGGGCGGCATCGTCGGCGTGATCGGCCCCAACGGCGCCGGCAAGACCACGCTGTTCAAGATGATTACCGGGGTCGAGAAGCCCGATGCCGGCACGATCAAGATCGGCGAGAGCGTCCAGCTTGGCTATGTCGATCAGAGCCGCGACTCGCTCGACGACAAGAAGAATGTCTGGGAGGAGATCTCGGGCGGCAACGACATCATCTATCTCGGTAAGAAAGAAATTAATTCAAGGGCTTATTGCTCGGCCTTCAACTTCAAGGGCGGCGACCAGCAGAAGAAGGTCGGCTCGCTCTCGGGTGGTGAGCGCAACCGCGTCCACCTCGCCAAGATGCTGAAGTCCGGTGCCAATGTCCTCCTGCTCGACGAGCCGACCAACGATCTCGACGTCGATACGCTGCGCGCGCTCGAAGAGGCACTTGAGGACTATGCCGGCTGCGCCGTGATCATCAGCCACGATCGTTGGTTCCTCGACCGCATCGCGACCCACATCCTCGCCTTCGAGGGCGACAGCCATGTCGAGTGGTTCGAGGGCAACTTCCAGGATTACGAGGAAGACAAACAGCGCCGGCTCGGGATCGACAGCACCATCCCGAAGCGCATCCAGTACAAGAAGTTCACGCGCTAAGTTGCTGGCGCAGGATTCAAAAAGGCCCGCGCTCCGGAAACGGGGCGCGGGTTTTTTATTGGAACCTACTGCGTCTTGCCAGAAGCGCATGTCATCCCGGCCGGAGCGAAGCGTAGAGCCGGGATCCATGCCTGAACCTTTGCCGGAAGCGCTCCGGCATGGATCCCGGATCGGCGCCGCTGCGCGGCTTGTCCGGGGTGACCAGTAGTTCCAGGGCAAGCCAGCGCACCACAGCGAAGCAGGGCTGGCCGCGTCCTGCTCAAGCCCTGGCTTCCCCACCAAGCAGCTTCTGCACCGCGACAAGATCAGTCCCCACGAAGTCCGACGACCGGCTGACCTCCGCCCATTCAGCCGACTCCTTCTGCCGCTGCGCCTCCGCCTGGGCGAGGACGAAGAGGGCGTCGCTGCCGAGGACGAGATGGGCCGGCAGGCTTTCGCGCCGGCTGAGGTCGAGCACGATCCCGGCGATCCGCTCGGGATCGCCGATCTCGTTGCCGACATAGGCCTTGAGCAGGTCGAGCACGGCACCGACGCTGGGCTGGTAGTCCGGCATCACCGCCGGAGCATTTCCGCGGGCGATCTCGCCCCAGCCGGTGCGCATGCCGCCGGGTTCGACCGAGACGATTTTGACGCCGAACGGCGCAACCTCCTTGGCGATCACCTCGGTGAAGCCGCCGACCGCCCATTTCGCCGACTGGTAGGCGCTGAGGCCGGGCGTGCCGGTGCGCCCGCCGACCGAGGAGATGTTGATGATATGGCCGGCGCGCTGGCCCCGCAGCACCGGCAGCGCGGCGCGGGTGAGGTTCACCACGCCGTAGAAATTGGTCTCGATCTGGGCGCGGAAGCTGTCCTCGCTGGTCTGCTCGAAGGCGACGGCATGGCCATAGCCGGCATTGTTCACGAGCACATCGAGCCGGCCGAAGGTGTCGACCGTCACGGTCACGGCCACCTGCGCGGCCGCCATGTCGGTGACGTCGAGCGCGAAGGAGAGCAACGTGTCGGGATATCGGGCCTCGAGATCGGCGAGGCGGTGGGGATCGCGTGCGGTTGCGACGACGTTGTCGCCGGCGGCGAGGGCGGCTTCAGCGATCGAGCGGCCGAGGCCGCGGGCGGCGCCGGTGAGCAGCCAGGTCTTGGTCATGAGATGTCCTTTCGAGGCTGTGAGTGAGTGCTTGCTCATTCTAGCGAGGCCAAAAGGCCGCGCTGGATGGTCGTTGGCCTTCAGGCGGAAATGCCGTCCCAGAACACCGAAAAGCCGGTCCGCCGGTAGTGCTCGTGCCGGTTCGGCTCCTGCGCGATGAGGTCGAGCGTCATGGTGCCGATGGCGTCGAGAACCGCGCCGATGAAGCTCTGCGGCTGGTCCTTGAGCACGCCGTCGCGGTGCCCCTGTTCGAACATGGCGCTGATCTCGGCGAAGGCGATGGCGGATTTGTCGCGGGTCTCCTGGGTGATCCGGCCGGAGACCGCGAGCTGGCGCAGCGCCTTGCGCTTGGCGGGATGCTTCGCGCCCCAGTCGATGAAACCGTTCCAGAAGTGCTCGAACCGGTCGCGCACGCTGCCATTGCTCGGATAGGAGGGCACGGTGAGCCTGGCGAAATCGGTCTTCAGCTCAAGATAGAGCTGGTTGAGCAATTCGTCCTTGTTGGCGAAATAGGTGAAGAGCGTACCTTCGGCGAGCCTGGCCTCCTTCGCGATCTTCGCGGTCGGCGCGCCAGTGCCGTGCTCGGCCACCAGCTTGCAGGCAGCGGCCAGGATCGCTTCGCGCTTCGCTTCGCTGAGGGGACGGGCCATGAACGGGTCAAATCTGAATGAGTGAGTGATTGCTCATTTATTTGGATGTGAGGACCGCGAGAGTCAAGGGCTGTCCCCGCTCGTTTTTTCAGAGCGAGCGCCCGACCCGCTCGATCGCGGCCAGGAACCAGGCCAGCGCCGGGTCGGTCGCGGCGCGGCGGCTGTGCAGCAGGTCGATGGCGAAGGGCGGGGCGTCATAGGGCAGGGGCATGAGCCTGACGCCGGCGATCTCGGCGAAGCGCCCGGCGACACGCCGCGCCATGGTCGCGACGAGGTCGGTGCCGGCGACGGCGAAGGGCACGGCGATGACATGGGCGAGCGTGACCGCGACGCGGCGCTTGCGGCCCTCCAGGGCGAGGATGGCGTCGACGATGCCAGGCGACCCGTCGCCCCCGCCGGCGGAGAACAGCGCATGCGGCAGCCGGAGATAGTCGCTGGCTGTGAGCGGCGCGGCGTGCTTCTTGTCGCGGATGCAGACGAAGTCTTCCTCGAACAACTCGCGCCGGACGATGCGCGGGGAGTCTGGAAGGTGACCGCCGACGAGCGAGTCGACATCGCCGCGTTCGAGGGCGGCGAGGCTGGCGGCGGCATCAGCGATCGGCCTGACGATGAGGTCGATGCCGGGCGCTTCCTGACGCAGCAGGGCGACCAGCGCCGGCACGACGACGAGGTCGCCATAATCGGTCACGGCGATGGTCAGGCGGCGGCGCGCGGTCGCCGGGTCGAAGTCGGTGTCCGGCGCGAGCGTTGCCCTGATCTGGGCGAGCGCCTCGCCGATCGGCCGGGCCAGCGCCAGCGCCCTTGCGGTCGGCTGCATGCCCGCGGCGGTGCGAATGAAGAGCTCGTCGCCGAACAGAGCGCGCAGGCGTGTCAGCGCGCTGCTCATCGAGGGCTGCGCCAGGCCGATGCGTTGGCCGGCGCGGGTGACGTTGCGCTCCTCCAGCAGCGCTTCGAAGGCGGTGAGCAGGTTGAGGTCGACGGCAGCTAAATTCATCTGAGCAATAGTACCGATAGTAAAAATCGATTTCCACAATGATGTGCGGGCTGCTGAAAGAGGCGTGCTTGAAACGGCCGGACGAGGCGCATGCGAGCATCCCTGTCGCGCCTCATCCCGCGCGGACCAACGATCCTGGCGCTCGGCGTCCTGGTCGGGCTGGCCTTTCCGGCGCTGGCGGAGCTGGTCCGGCCGTCGATGCCGGTGACGATCTTCATCATCGTGCTCGGCACGCTGCTGCGGACCGACGGAAAGGCCGTCATCGCCGTGCTTGGCCGCCCGGCGCTCTCCGTTCTGCTTCCTGTCACCGTCATGGTCGCGTGCCCGGTGCTGATCGGACTGATTGCTTACCGCTTCGGTGTCGGCGCCGAGCTGGCGCTCGCCCTTGTGCTGGCAACCGCGGCGCCGCCATCGAGCGGCACGGCGGCGGTGGCGCGGATGCTGGGGCTCGACGGCACGGTGCCGCTCGCGGTGACGCTGCTGTGCATGGCGCTCGCCCCGCTCACCGTGCCGCTCCTCGCAGGCTGGTTCGGCGGGATCGGTCTCAGCGCCCTCGATCTCGCCTTGCGCCTGGCCGTGCTGGTCGGCGGTGCCGAGGGCGTCGCCCTGCTGCTGCGGCGCTTTGCTGGAGTGCAACTGCGCAGCCATGGTGAAGCGATCGACAGGATCGTGGTCGTGGCGCTGCTCGTCTTCGTGATCGCCACCATGGCGGGCGTGCGCGGGCAGATCGAGGCGGACTGGCAAGGCGCGCTGCTTTGCCTCGCGCTCGCCTTCGCCTGCAATCTCGGTTTGCAGGGTGCGGGGGCCGCTCTGCTCCCCGGCGCGCTCGTCGAGCGATTGACCGTCGGCCTCATCCTCGGCAACCGCAATGTCGGGCTGGTCTGGTCGGCGCTCGGCGCTGCGGCCTCGCCGCGCATGGCGCTGTACTTCGCGGCGACGCAGTTGCCGATCTATCTCACCCCGCGTCTGATCGACATGATCATCAGCTACGCCAGAGCAAGGAAGCCATCATGACCGCCGCCCGTCTGACGGAAGAGCTCGCACTCCGCTTCGCCCGCATCGCGCTTGGGCATGTCGGGCGCGAATACCCCAACAAGCCGGATCATACGCTGGCGGGGCCGGAGGATGCGCTGACCCCGCGCGAGCTGCACCCGGTCTTCTACGGAAGCTATGACTGGCATTCCTGCGTCCACAGCTACTGGATGCTGGCGCGCCTGCTGCGACGCTATCCCGGATTCGCGGCGGCTGCCGAGATCCGCGCGCTGTTCGACGCGCAGCTGACGCCCGAGAAGGTCGCGGTCGAATGCGCCTATCTGGCAGCTCCGACCGCGCGCGGCTTCAAGCGCCCCTATGGCTGGGGCTGGCTGCTGAAGCTGGCGGCGGAACTGAGCCTGCTCGACGACAAACGCTGGTCGAAGATTATCGCCCCGCTGGCCGAGGTCTTCGCGCAGCGCTTCCGCGATTTCCTGCCGCTCGCGACCTATCCGGTGCGGGTCGGGACGCATTTCAACACCGCCTTCGGCCTGCGCATGGCCGCGGATTATGCGACCGCGACGGCGGACGATGATTTCGCGGCGCTGCTGCGCGACACGGCCCTGCGCTGGTATGGTGCCGATGTCGATTGCCCGGCCTGGGGTGAGCCGAGCGGCGACGATTTCCAGTCCTCGGCCCTGATCGAGGCCGAATGCATGCGCCGCCTGCTGGCGCCGGAGGCTTTCCTGCCCTGGTTCGATCGCTTCCTGCCGAAGCTCGGGCGCCGGGAGCCGGCGACTTTGTTCCGGCCCGCCACTGTCACCGACCGCAGCGACGGCAAGATCGCCCATCTCGACGGGCTGAACCTCAGCCGCGCCTGGTGCTGGCGGGCGCTGGCCGGTGCGCTGCCGGAAGGCGATGCCCGCCGGGCGGTCGCGGAGACCGCCGCGACAGAGCATCTCGCCGCCGGAATTCCCCATATCGCCGGCGACTATATGGGCGAGCACTGGCTCGCGAGCTTTGCCGTGCTCGCTCTGGAAGAGGAGCCCTGAGCGCCGAAAGCCTCAGGCCTTGCCCTTGACCAGGATGCTGGCGTCGACATCCTGAATGTCGCGCTTGCCGCAGAGGGCCATGGTGATGTCCATCTCCTTGCGGATGATCTCCAGCGCCAGCTTGACTCCCTCCTCGCCCAGGGCGCCGAGCCCATAGAGGAACGGGCGGCCGATCAGCACGCCGCGGGCGCCGAGCGCCACCGCCTTCAGCACGTCCTGGCCGGAGCGGATGCCGCCATCCATCCAGACCTCCATGCGTCCGCCGACCTGCTCGACGATTCCCGGCAGGGCTGCGATCGAGGAGACTGCGCCGTCGAGCTGGCGCCCGCCATGGTTGGAGACGATCAGCGCATCGGCGCCGCTCTGTGCCGCAAGTTCGGCATCCTCGGCATCGAGGATGCCCTTCAGGATCAGCTTGCCGCCCCAGCGGTCCTTGATCCATTTGACGTCGTCCCAGCTCAGCGTCGGGTCGAACTGCTCGGCGGTCCAGGCGGAGAGCGAGGTCATGTCGCCGACGCCGCTGGCGTGGCCGACGATGTTGCCGAAGCTGCGCCGCCTGGTGCCGAGCATGCCCATGCACCAGCGCGGCTTCATCACGAGGTTGATCAGGTTGGCGATGGTCGGCTTCGGCGGAGCGGAGAGGCCGTTGCGGATGTCCTTGTGGCGCTGGCCGAGGATCTGCAGGTCGAGCGTCAGCATCAGCGCCGAGCAGCCGGCCGCCTTGGCGCGGTCGATCAGGCGCTCGATAAAGGCGCGGTCGCGCATCACATAGAGCTGGAACCAGAATGGCTTGTCGGTGTTCTCGGCGACGTCCTCGATCGAGCAGACGCTCATGGTCGAGAGCGTGAAGGGCACGCCGGCCCGGGCGGCGGCCCGGGCCGCGAGAATCTCGCCATCGGCGTGCTGCATGCCGGCGATGCCGGTCGGCGCGAGCGCCACCGGCATCGAGACCTGCTCGCCGATCATGGTGGAGGCCAGCGTGCGGTTGGTCATGTCGACGGCGACGCGCTGGCGCAGCTTGATCCCGGCGAAATCGGCCTCGTTGGCGCGGTAGGTGCTCTCGGTCCAGGCGCCGGAATCGGCATAGTCGTAGAACATGCGCGGGACGCGGCGCTTCGCCAGCAGACGCAAATCCTCGATGGTCAGAAGCTGGGCCATGGTCGCCAAATCCCGCGTTTTCTCCGTTCGCTCGGTCGCATGGAACGAAGCGAGAGGCAACCGCGGAGGCCGCGCGCGAAGATGCCGGCGTCGCTTCAGGCCCTGTTCATCGCGATGCGGCGATGCCAGCGGTTGAGCCGGGCGGCCCGATCCTGTAGGGCGGCTCATCCCTTCCGTCCGTTCAGCGAGACCTCAATCATGCTTCTGCGGCTCGTCGCTGCATTCCTGTTCTGCGGCCTTGCGACCTTCGCCCACGCGCAGCAGGAGGGTGTCGGCTGGAAGCAGGGCCGCGAGGCCGCCGAGATCGAGCGCAAGATCACGGCGCTGATCGGCAGGATGACGCTGGAGGAGAAGGTCGGCCAGCTCCACCTCTCCGGGCGCGGCGAGGGCTTTGACATCAACCAGGTCAAGGCTGGCCGGATGGGTGCGGTGATGAACTTCGTCGTGCCGCAGGAGGTTCGGCAGGTCCAGGAGGCCGTCAGGCAGTCGCGCCTCAAGATCCCGCTGATCATCGGGCTCGATGCCGTCCATGGCTTCTCGACCTATTTCCCGCTGCCGCTCGGCCAGGCGTCGAGCTGGAATCCGCAGCTGATCGAGCAGGCGGCCTACTGGACCGGGCGCGAGGCGCGTGCCGCCGGCGTCAACTGGACCTTCGCGCCGATGGTCGACATCTCGCGCGATCCGCGCTGGGGGCGGGTGCTGGAGGGCGCGGGCGAAGACGCCTATCTCGCCAGCATCATCGCGGTGGCGCGGACGCGTGGCTACCAGCGCGGCGGTGTCGCTGCGAGCGTCAAGCACTTCGTCGGCTATGGTGCGGCCGAGGGCGGGCGTGACTACAATTCGACCTGGATCCCGACGAGCCAGTTGCACGACCTGTTCCTGCCGCCATTCAAGGCTGCGTTCGACACCGGCGCGATGACGGCGATGGCGGCGTTCAATGCGCTGAACGGCATGCCGGCCACGGCCCATCGCGGCATGCTGACCGATCTCCTGCGCGGGCAATGGGGCTTTCGCGGCTTCGTCACCTCGGATTTCGGCTCGATCACCGAATTGCGCCTGCACGGCATCGCCAAGGACGACGCGGAAGCCGCGCGCAAGGCGCTGCTCGCCGGCATCGACATGGACATGATGGGCGATGTCTACCACAAGCACCTCGCCAATGAGGTGAAGGCCGGCCGCGTGCCGGTGAAGGCGCTCGACGAGGCCGTCCGGCGCGTGCTCAGAGTCAAATATCATCTCGGCTTGTTCGAGCGCGCGGATGTCGACGTCGCCGCCGCGCCGTCGCTGATGCAGACCGAGGAAGCCCGCAAGGTCGCCCGCCAGGCCGCGCGCGAAGGCGTGATCCTGCTCCGGAACGACAAGCAGACGCTGCCGATCGCGCCGGCTGTGAAGTCGGTCGCGGTGATCGGCGCCATGGCGGTGCCGGAGGATGAGCGGGTCTGGACCGATCCGGCGGGTTTGGGGCGCCGTGTCGTCCAGCCGTTGCCTGAGGCGCTGCGCGAGCAGCTGCCGGCCGACGTCACGGTTACCTACGAGCCTGCCTTCGCCAAGGCCTGCGGCACCGAGTTCAAGGACAAGGACGCGGCGCTGAAGGCGGCGGCTGCCGCCGATCTCATCGTCACCATGCTCGGCGAGGACTGCGAGTTCATGGGCGAGGGCGCCTCGCGCACCAATCTCGGCCTGCCCGGCGTGCAGCAGGAATTGCTCGAGGCGCTGGTCGCGACCGGCAAGCCGGTGGTGCTGGTGCTGGCGACGGGCCGGCCGCTGGTCCTGAGCTGGGCCGACAAGAACGTTGCCGCGATCGTCCAGACCTTCCATGGCGGCACCGAGGGGCGCGCCGCGATCGCCGAGGTGCTGGCCGGCAAGGTCAATCCGGCCGGGCGGACGCCGATGAGCTTCCCGCGCTCGGTCGGGCAGATCCCGGTCTATTACGACCAACTGCCGACGGGACGGCCGCAGAAGATCCGCCAGCGCTATGAATCCATCTACATGGACGAGGCCAACGAGGCGCTCTACCCGTTCGGCTTCGGCCTGTCCTATAGCCGCTTCGCCTATGCCAATCCGCGCGTGACCAACGCCAGGGTGCCGTTCGACGGGGCGACGGAGGTTGCCGTCGACGTGACCAATCAGGGGGATCGCGACGGCCAGGAGGTGGTACAGCTTTATATCCGCCAGCCCGTCGCAGAGCGCTCGCGGCCGCTGCGTCTGCTCAAGGGCTTCGACAAGGTCGCGCTCAAGGCCGGCGAGACCAGGACGGTGCGGTTCAAGCTGGAGGGCAAGGCGCTCGGCGGCCATGACGATGCCGGCCGCTACCAGCTCGATCCGGGTACCGTGGAGGTTTATTTCGGCGGTTCTTCGCTCGCGTCGGTAAAGGCGCAATTCGAGCTGACGAAGCGCTAGAGCCCGTTCCGGGTGACTTGCGTGCAAGTCGCTCGGATAAAACGGTCTCTACCTAAAAGTGCAGAAACGGATTCACCGATCAGGTCGATGCGACTTGATCGGATCCGGCCCTGGCGGACGTAACGGCAACTGCCAGCGGTTTCATCTCGACAAGCTTGCGTTTTCGGTCAATCCTCGCTGTGCGGGGCCTTTTCGACAGCGTTGCCGAGGGCTCCGTTACGACCACGGATGCTCCAAGGGATGCGGCGATGGCGACCGGAACCGTCAAATGGTTCAATACCGAGAAGGGCTACGGCTTCATTCAACCTGCTGACGGCGGCAAGGATGTGTTCGTGCACATCACTGCCGTCAAGGAAGCGGGCCTGATGTCCCTGACCGAGGGACAGAAGCTCTCCTTCGACCTGAAGACCGAGCGCGGCAAGACCGCGGCGGGTGACCTGAAGCTGCTCTGAACGCAGCAAAAGGCCTGATAGGCGTGACGAAGGCTACCGGCCTGCGGTTGTCATGACTGCGCCCAAAGCCGGCAGGCTCACGCTCCATTTGAGAACCGGCCCCGACCGGCCTGGCAACCACGCGCTCACGACGAGGCCTGCTTCTCATCCTTGAGGTCGAGTTGTCGGCGTTCCTGATCTAGCGCGCGTAACGCCGCGCTCCGGCGACGCAGAGGACGACTGCGGCCGAGGTCGCGATCATCTGCCAGCCGACAGTTTCGCCGAGCAGCAGGCCGGCCAGCGCCAGGCCGAAGAAGGGCTGCAGCAATTGCAGCTGCCCGACCGCGGCGATGCCGCCTTGGGCGAGGCCGCGATACCAGAAGACGAAGCCGATCAGCATGCTGAACAGCGAGACATAGGCGAGGCCGAGCCAGGCCGGGCCGCCCGCCTGAGCGAAGGATACCGGCAGCGTCGCGAGCGAGAGGCCGGCCATGATCGGCAGCGACAGGACCAGCGCCCAGGAGATTACCTGCCAGCCGCCGAGATGGCGCGAGAGGCGCGCGCCCTCGGCATAGCCGAGGCCGCAGACGATGACGGCGGCGAGCATCAGGAGGTCGCCGACGGGTGAGGCGGCGATGCCTTGCGTCCAGGCGAAGCCGACGACGCAGAGGCTGCCGAGGATGGCGAAGACCCAGAAGGCAGGCTGAGGCCGCTCGCCGCCGCGCAGCACGCCGAAGATCGCGGTCGCGAGCGGCAAGAGGCCGATGAAGACGATCGAGTGGGCGGAGGTGACGTGCTTCAGCGCCAGCGCGGTCAGCAGCGGGAAGCCGACGACGACGCAGAGCGCGACCACGGCGAGCGGCAGGACATCGGCGCGGGCCGGCCGCTTTTCCCGGAGCGCGAGCAGGAGGGCGAGCCCGAGCAGGCCGGCGATGGCGGCACGTGCGACGGTCAGGAACACCGGATCGAAGTCGGCGACGGCGACGCGTGTCGCCGGCAGCGAGCCGCTGAAGATGACGACGCCGATGAAGCCGTTGAGCAGGCCGTTCGCAGTTCTGTCCATGATCCCTCCAGGAGCCGGCCTGCATGCGGCGGGGGCTCACGGATTTCCAGAGACAGTCCGGTACAGTTCGGGCAAACTGTCCTGATGCAAGAGGCCGTACAGATTAAGGATTCGGTCGATATTACGGCCGCGGGCGATACGCTGGTCGGGCGGGTCATGGCGACGATCCGGCAGCGGATCGCCGGGCGGACGCTGGCGCCGGGCGCCAAGCTGCCCTCGATCCGCGGCCTCGCCGAGAGCATGGGCGTGTCGAAATCGACGGTGGTCGAGGCCTATGAGCGGCTGGCGGCGGAGGGCGCGATCCAGGCGCGGCGCGGCTCCGGCTTCTATGTCCGGCGCCTGCCGCCGCTCTCGCTCGCCGATGTCGCGCCGAAGCTCGACCGGGCGGTCGATCCGCTCTGGATCTCCCGGCAGTCGCTCGACGCTGGCGCTGACAGTTTGAGGCCCGGCTGCGGCTGGCTGCCGCCGGACTGGATGCCCGAAGCCTCGATCCGCAAGGCGCTGCGCAAGCTCGGCCGGGCGGATGCGGCGACGCTGGCCGAATACGGCACGCCGCTGGGCTTGCCGGCACTGCGCCATCTGCTCGCGCATCGACTTGCCGAGCGCGGCGTCGAGGCTGCGCCCGACCAGATCGTCTTGACCGAGTCCGGCACCCAGGCGATCGACCTCGTCTGCCGCTTCCTGCTCGAGCCCGGCGATACCGTGCTGGTCGACGATCCCTGCTACTTCAATTTTCATGCGCTGTTGCGCGTCCACCGGGTCAAGATCGTCGGTGTGCCCTATACGCCGTCAGGCCCCGATCTTGCCCTGTTCGCGCAGGCGCTGACCGAGCATCGGCCGCGGCTCTACGTCACCAATTGTGCCCTGCATAACCCGACCGGTGCGACGCTCTCGGCCACGACGGCGCATCGCCTGCTGAAGCTCGCCGAGCAAGCAGGGCTGACCATCGTCGAGGACGATATTTTCGGCGATCTCGAACCCGATTTCGCGCCGCGCCTTGCCGGGCTCGACGGGCTGGAACGGGTGATCCAGATCGGCAGCTTCTCGAAGACGCTGTCGGCTTCGGTGCGCTGCGGCTACATCGCTGCAAGGCCGGACTGGGTCGAGGGGCTGACCGATCTCAAGGTCGCGCTCTCCTTCGGCGGTGGGCGGCTCGCAGCCGAGCTGGTGCTCGATATCCTGAAGGACGGTAGCTATCGCCGGCATGTCGAGGCACTGCGCCAGCGGCTGGTGCGGGCGATGGCCGAGACGCGCGGCCGGCTCGCCGCACTCGACATCGAGCCCTGGCTGACGCCGCGCGGCGGGTTGTTCCTGTGGTGCCGCTTGCCTGATGGGCTCGATGCGGGGGAGATCGCGCGGCATGCGCTGGGCGAGGGGGTCGTGCTCGCGCCCGGCAACGCCTTCAGCCTGTCCCGGACGGCCAGGGACTTCATGCGCTTCAACGTGGCGCAGGCCGCCGACCCACGCATCTTCAGCGTGCTGCGCGAGGCGATGCGCGCGGCGGCATCGCACAAGTCTGCGTAGGAAAGGCCCTCATCCTTAGACGCTCCGGTAATCCCGGCCGCCTCTTGCCCCTACCTCGCTTCCATTCGAGATAGGGGTGTGCGTTTGTTTGATCCGTCGATGTCGACTGAAATATCGGACAAGCGGCTTGCATCGCCCTCGCATCTGACATAAAGATATGTTTATATCTTTCACCGAGTTTCGAGGTGCTCGCTGGTGACCCGCCGCTCCCACCATTCGCTGCCGACCTTGCTGGCCTCGCTGCGTGCGGCGGGCGAGGAGACCCGTTTGCGAATCCTGGCGCTGTTGGCGGAAGGCGAGCTCTCGGTCTCCGATCTCACCGACATCCTCGGCCAGTCGCAGCCGCGCATCTCTCGCCATCTCAAGCTGATGGCCGAGGCCGGGCTGCTGCGCCGTTCGCGGGAAGGCGCCTTTGCCTTCTTCAGGCTCGACGACGCGACACCCGGCGGTGCATTGGCGCTGACGCTCGCCCGCGATCTCGATCCTGCCGACCCGGTTCTGGCGGCTGATCGCGAGCGCCTCACCGCGGTGCGTGCATCGCGGGCCGCGGCGGCGCAATCCTATTTCGCCAATGTCGCGCGCGAATGGGACCAGTTGCGCACGCTGCATGTTCCCGATGCCGCCGTGGAAGCCGCGGTCGAGGCCGCCGTCGGCGAGACGCCGTTGCAGGCGCTGCTCGATCTTGGCACCGGCACCGGGCGCATGCTGGAGCGCCTCGCGCCGAAGGCAGCGCGTGCGGTCGGCGTCGATGCCAGCCATGCCATGCTGGCGGTGGCCCGTGCCAATCTGGAGAAGGCGGGGCTGTCGCGGGTCGAGCTCCGGCAGGGCGATATCTACGCGCTGCCCTTCGCGCGCGGCTCCTTCGATCTCGTGATCGTGCACCAGGTGCTGCACTTCCTCGACGATCCCGGCCGCGCTTTGCGCGAGGCGGCGGCGCTGCTCTCGCCCGGTGGCCGGCTGATTCTGGTCGATTTTGCGCCGCACGAGATGGAATTCCTGCGCACCGAGCATGCCCATCGCCGGCTCGGCTTCGAGAAAGACGAGATCGCCGCCTGGTTCGCCGAAGCCGGTCTCGAATGCGATCTCGCCAAAGAGGTCACGGCACCCGACGGGGCTTGCGGCCAGCTCGGCGTCATGCTCTGGCGCGGGCGCGACCGGCGCCTCCAGGGTGATTTTCCGATTCGTCAGTTCGATCGTGAGGTTGCGTGATGAACGCTTTCCGCCCCAGCCGCCACGGCTCGCGCCGTCCGCGCGTCTCCTTCGAGTTCTTCCCGCCGAAGAACGAGGAGATGGAGGTCAATCTCTGGGACAGCGTGCGCCGGCTGGAGCCGCTCGGTCCGGCGTTCGTCTCGGTGACCTATGGCGCCGGCGGCTCGACCCGCGAGCGCACCCACAACACCGTCAAGCGCATGATCGACGAGACGGCCTTGAAGCCGGCGGCGCATCTGACCTGCGTCTCCGCCTCCTGCGCCGAGGTCGACGACGTCATCCGCTCCTATTGGGCGGCGGGCGTGCGCCATATCGTGGCGCTGCGCGGCGACCCGGCCGGCGGGCTCGGCACCACCTATGAGCCGCATCCCGAGGGCTATCACCAGACCTCCGACCTGGTCGAAGGCATCCGCAAGATCGGCGAGTTCGAGGTCACCGTCTCGGCCTACCCGGAAAAGCACCCGGAGGCGGCTTCGCTCGATGCCGACATCGATGCGCTGAGGAAGAAGGTCGATGCCGGCGCGACGCGGGCGATCACCCAGTTCTTCTTCGATAACGACGTCTATTTCCGCTATCTCGACAAGGTCCGTGCCAGCGGCATCGATATCCCGATCCTGCCCGGCATCGTGCCGGTGCAGAACTTCAAGCAGACCGCCGGCTTTGCCCGCCGGACCGGGGCGAGTGTGCCGCAATGGCTGGCCGACCGCTTCGAAGGGCTGGAGGACGATGCGGCGACGCGCCGGCTGGTCGCCGCCGCCGTCTGCGCCGAGCAGGTGCTCGACCTGATCGATCGCGGCGTTTCCGACCTGCATTTCTACACGATGAACAAGGCCGACCTGGTCTATGCGATCTGCCATCTCGTCGGCCTGAAGCCGGAGAAGGCGCAGGCGCAGCAGGTTGCGGCGGAGTAGACTGATGTCCGAGTACAAGCCCACCCTCGCCGACGGCACCGAGGTCGAGCGCGCCCTGCGCCAGGCCGCCTCCGAGCGCATCCTGATCCTCGACGGTGCGATGGGGACGCAGATCCAGGACCTGAAGCTGACCGAGGCGGACTTCCGCGGCGAGCGCTTCAAGGGCTGGAACCACGACCTCAAGGGCAATAACGACCTGATCGCGCTGACGATGCCGGATGCATTGCGCGACATCCACCTGGCCTATTACCGGGCCGGCGCCGACGTCGTCGAGACCAACACCTTCTCCGGCACCTCGATCGCCCAGGCCGATTACGGCATGGAGGCGATCGTCTATGAGCTCAACGTCGAGTGCGCCCGGATCGCGCGCGAGGCGGCGGAGATCGCCCGCAAGGAGGACGGCCGCCGCCGCTTCGTCGCCGGCGCGATCGGCCCGACCAACCGCACGCTCTCTATCTCGCCCGACGTCAACAATCCCGGCTTTCGCGCCGTCACCTTCGACCAGGTGCGCGATGCTTACGCCGAGCAGGTGCGTGGCCTGATCGATGGCGGCTCGGAGCTGCTGCTGATCGAGACGATCTTCGACACGCTCAACGCCAAGGCCGCGATCGTCGCGATCCAGGAGGTCTTCCGCGAGAAGGCGATGAAGCTGCCGGTGATGATCTCCGGCACGATCACCGATCTCTCCGGCCGCACGCTCTCGGGCCAGACGGTCGAAGCCTTCTGGAACGCGGTGCGCCATGCAAATCCGCTGACGATCGGCCTCAACTGCGCGCTGGGCGCCCGCGAGATGCGTGCCCATATCAAGGACATGTCGCGCGTCGCCGGCACCCTGGTCTGCGCCTATCCCAATGCCGGCCTGCCCAACGAGTTCGGCCTCTATGACGAGCGGCCGGAAGCGACCGCCAAGATGCTGGCCGAGTTCGCCGATGCCGGCTTCGTCAACATGGTCGGCGGCTGCTGCGGCACGACGCCCGGCCATATCCGCGCGATCGCCGAGGCCGTCGCCGGCAAGGCGCCGCGCGCCATTCCGGAGCCGAAGCCCTATCTCAGGCTCGCCGGCCTCGAGCCGTTCACGCTCGACGAGACGATTCCCTTCGTGAACGTCGGCGAGCGCACCAACGTCACCGGCTCGGCCAAGTTCCGCAAGCTGGTCACCAATGGCGACTATGCCGCGGCGCTTGATGTGGCGCGCGACCAGGTCGCCAATGGCGCGCAGGTCATCGACATCAACATGGACGAGGGCCTGCTCGATTCCGAGAAGGCGATGACCGAGTTCTGCAACCTGATCGCCTCGGAGCCGGATATCTCCCGCGTGCCGATCATGGTCGACTCCTCGAAGTTCCATGTCATCGAGGCCGGCCTCAAGACGATCCAGGGCAAGCCGATCGTCAACTCGATTTCGATGAAGGAGGGCGAAGAGGCCTTCCTCGAGCACGCCCGCATCTGCCGGCAATATGGCGCCGCCGTCGTCGTCATGGCCTTCGACGAGACCGGCCAGGCCGACACCTATCAGCGCAAGATCGAGATCTGCACGCGCGCCTACAAGCTGCTGACCGAGGTCGCGGGCTTCCCGCCCGAGGATATCATCTTCGACCCGAACATCTTCGCAGTCGCGACCGGCATCGAGGAACACGACAACTACGGCAACGACTTCATCAACGCGACCCGCACGATCCGCGAGACGCTGCCGCATGCGCATATCTCCGGCGGTGTCTCGAACCTGTCCTTCTCGTTCCGCGGCAATGAGAAGGTCCGCGAAGCGATGCATTCGGTCTTCCTGTACCATTGCATCAAGGTCGGGATGGATATGGGCATCGTGAATGCCGGCCAGCTCGGCTCCTATGATGACCTCGATCCCGAGCTGCGCGAGCTCTGCGAGGACGTCGTCCTCAACCGTCGCAAGGATTCGACTGAGCGACTGCTCGACGCCGCCCCGCGCTTCAAGGGCGATGGCTCACAGGCGGTCTCGGGCAAGGACCTCGCCTGGCGCGAGGGCGACGTGCACGAGCGCCTCAAGCACGCGCTGGTCAACGGCATCACCGAGTTCATCGACCGCGATACGGAAGAGGCGAGGGCGCAGGCCGAGAAGCCGCTGCACGTCATCGAAGGGCCGCTGATGGCCGGCATGAACGTCGTCGGCGACCTGTTCGGCGCCGGCAAGATGTTCCTGCCGCAGGTGGTGAAGTCGGCCCGCGTGATGAAGCAGGCCGTCGCCTACCTCATGCCGTACATGGAAGAGGAAAAGCGCCTCAATGGCGGCGCCGAGCGCCAGGCGGCCGGCAAGGTGCTGATGGCGACGGTGAAGGGCGATGTCCACGACATCGGCAAGAACATCGTCGGCGTCGTGCTCCAGTGCAACAATTACGAGGTGATCGACCTCGGCGTGATGGTGCCGACGCAGAAGATCCTCGACACCGCGCGCAAGGAGAAGGTCGACATCATCGGTCTCTCCGGGCTGATCACGCCATCGCTCGACGAGATGGTCACCGTCGCCTCCGAGATGGAGCGCGAAGGCTTCGACATTCCCCTCCTGATCGGCGGGGCGACGACCAGCCGCGTCCATACCGCGGTGAAAATTCACCCGGCCTATAATCAGGGTCAGGCGGTTTACGTCACCGACGCCTCGCGCGCGGTCGGCGTCGTCTCCAGCCTGCTCTCGCAGGAGCAGAAGGGGCCTTACGTCGACGGCATCCAGGCCGAATACGAGAAGGTCGCCGCCGCCCATCGCCGCTCCGAGGCCGACAAGCAGCGCCTGCCGCTGGCCAAGGCGCGCGCCAACGCCTTCAAGCCGGACTGGGCGAGCTACCAGCCGCCGAAGCCGACTTTCCTCGGCACCCGCGTCTTCCGGACCTATGACATTGCCGATCTCGTGCCGGTGATCGACTGGACGCCGTTCTTCCAGACCTGGGAGCTGAAGGGCCGGTACCCTGCGATCCTCGAAGACGAGAAGCAGGGCGAGGCGGCGCGCGCGCTCTGGGACGATGCGCAGTCGATGCTGAAGCGCATCGTCGAGGAGCGCTGGTTCAACCCGAAGGCGGTGGTCGGCTTCTGGCCGGCGAACGCGGTCGGCGACGATATCCGGCTCTATACCGGCGAGAGCCGGCAGGAGACGCTCGCCACCTTCCACGGCCTGCGCCAGCAGCTCTCCAAGCGCGACGGCAAGCCGAACATGTGCATCTCCGACTTCGTCGCGCCCGAAGGCATCGAGCGGCCCGACTATATCGGCGCCTTCGTCGTGACGGCCGGGGCGGAAGAGGAGCGCATTTCGGAGAAGTTCGCCCGCGACAACGACGACTATCGCTCGATCATGGTCAAGGCGCTGGCCGACCGCTTCGCCGAGGCCTTCGCCGAGCGCATGCACCAGCTGGTGCGCACCGAGTTCTGGGCTTATGCGCCGGACGAGAACCTCTCGAACGAAGACCTGATCCGCGAGGAATACCAGGGCATCCGGCCGGCGCCGGGCTATCCGGCCCAGCCCGACCATACCGAGAAGGCGACCCTGTTCGAGCTGCTCCAGGCCGAGCCGCGCGTCGGCGTCAAGCTGACCGAGAGCTATGCGATGTGGCCGGGCTCATCGGTCTCCGGCCTCTATCTCTCGCATCCTGACGCCTATTACTTCGGCGTCGCCAAGGTCGAGCGCGACCAGGTCGAGGATTACTCGGTCCGCAAGGGCATGGACATCCGCGAGGTCGAGCGCTGGCTGGCGCCGATCCTGAACTACGAGCCGAGCGCCTATGCGGAGGCGGCGGAGTAATCGCCGTCTCCCCGCGACCCCGGCGGGACGAGGCCTGTCATGAGGCCAGGAACTCTTCGGCCGCGAAGCCGACGAAGGCCCGCAATTTCGGCGAGGCGTAGCGGCTGGCGGGCCACATCACGCTGAGCTTGGTCTGCGCCTCGACATAGCTCTCGAGGATGCGGACGAGCGAGCCGCGCCGCAGGTGTTCGGCGACGGACAGGTCGGGAACGCAGGCGATGCCGAGCCCGCTTTCAGCGAGGCCGATCTGCGCTTCGAGCGCGTTCGTCACAACGCTGGGCTGGATCTCGACCTGCGCCGGCTCGCCACCTCTGGACAAGGGCCATTGGTGGAGCTTGCCGGTGTTGGCGTAGCGGTAGACCAGGCAGGCGTGCCGGGCGAGGTCCTCCGGTGTCTCCGGCTTGCCCATCCTGCGGAAATAATCCGGCGAACCGACGATCGCCTGACGGAAATGGCCGAGCGTGCGGGTCATCAGCCGGGAGTCGGCTGGCTCACCGGTGCGGAGCACCACGTCGAAGCCTTCGCCGATGACGTCGACCACTCGGTCGGTGGAATCCAGTTCGAGCTCGATCTGCGGATGGCGCCGCTTGAAGGCTGCGAGCTTGGCCATCGGGATCATGCTCATCGACGGCAGGCTGACGCGCAGCTTGCCCTGTGGCGTCGCCCGGCTGCGCGACAATTCGAGCTCGGCGGCTTCATATTCGCAGAGGATGCGCCGGCAGCGTTCGAGGAACATCGCGCCCTCCGGCGTCAGCGTGACGCTGCGGGTCGAGCGATGGAACAGCCTTGCGCCGAGCCGATCCTCCAGGCGCGCCACGGCCTTGCTGACGGCCGAGGCGGAGATGCCGAGCTTGCGACCGGCTTCCGTGAAACCGTCGGCGTCAGCCGCATGCACAAAGGCAAAGAGCGCTCCGAGACTGTCCATGCGGCGGCCACTCAGTCATGACGGAAATGTCCAAAGTGTCATGAGTTGTGTCCTATTTTTCGCTCAGTGGGAACCAGCTACCTCAAGCGCCAACCCATCTTCAAAGGCGCTATAGCCATGACATCAGTGACGGATACGGTATCGGCAGGCACGAGCGAGGTGCGGCTGCCCCTAGGGGGGCTGCTGGCGCTTGCCATGGCGGCCTTCATCACGCTCCTGACCGAAATCCTGCCATCGGGCCTCCTCCCGCAAATGGCCGCGAGCCTCAGTCAATCCGAGGCGCTCATCGGCCAGCTCGTCACGGCCTATGCGGTTGGCTCGCTGGTCTCAGCCATTCCCCTGACGATCGCGACGCAGAACTGGCGGCGGCGCACGCTGCTGCTGATCGCGATCGGCGGCTTTGCCGTCGTCAACACGGTGACGGCGATCTCCGACAGCTATGCCGTTACGCTGGTCGCCCGTTTCGTCGCGGGCATGAGCGCGGGGCTGCTCTGGGCGCTGGCGGCCGGCTATGCCGCGCGCATGGTGCCCGACCATCTGCAGGGTCGCGCGATCGCCATCGCGATGGTCGGAGCGCCGCTCGCCCTCTCGCTCGGCATTCCGACGGGAACCTTCCTCGGCACGCTTCTGGGCTGGCGCTGGACCTTCGGCGTGATGAGCGGGCTGACGGTGCTGCTGGTCTTCTGGGTTCTGGCCAGCGTGCCCGATTTTCCCGGCCAGAAGCGGGGGCAGGAGTTCGGGCTGAAGGCGGTCTTCACGCTGCCGGGCGTCCGGCCGGTCCTGTTCGTGGTCTTCGCCTATGTGCTCGCCCACAACACCCTCTACACCTATATCGCGCCCTTCCTCGAGCCGGCCGGCCTCAAGAACCGCACCGATGTCGTGCTGCTGGTCTTCGGCCTGGCGTCGCTGCTGGGCATCTGGATCACGGGCGCCCTGATCGATCGCTGGCTTCGCGAACTGGTTCTTGCGAGCGTCGCACTGTTCGGCTTCTCGGCATTGGCGCTCGGAATCGCAGGCACGGTGCCCTCGGTGATTTATGGCGCCGTCGCCGTCTGGGGGCTGGCCTTCGGCGGGGCCGGGACGCTGTTCCAGACCGCGTCCGCCAAGGCGGCGGGCCATGCGGCTGATGTCGCGCAGTCGATGCTGGTGACGACATGGAATCTCGCCATCGCCGGTGGCGGCATCGTCGGCGGATTGCTGCTGAGCGGGTTCGGCGTCGCGCCTTTCCCTTGGGTGCTGGCGGCGTTGCTGGTCGCGACATTCATGGTCGCGTGGGGCGCGAAGAGCCATGGCTTCCGCGCCGCCGCGACCAGATAAGACATTGCCAATGACAGGCTGTGCGTATTCGGATCTTGCCCGATACGGCACGGCCTGGCTGTCGCTTCAATTGGGGCGCCCGTTGCCTACCCGCCGCAGCGCTGTGCCAGCACGGCAAAGCCCTTCTGCCCGGCGGCCAGCGGGAAGCTCTGCGTCTCGCCCTCGATGCGCAGGGTGAGGCTTTTCCCCTTGCGCAGCACCGACTGGAGCGCGGGCGACAGCGTCGTCGTCGCCTCGAAGTGATTGCCCATCTCGTCGCTGATCAGCTTCATGCCGACATCCGCCTGCCCGCCGCTCGACGAGAACTTGGCGGTCGCGACGGCGTTGTCCTTCATGCCTTCCTTGAAGAAGGGGACCCGCACGGTCAGGCTCTTGCTGGCGAAATCGCAGGAGAAGAACAGGCGCTGGTCGTCTGTCTGCGGCATCTCATAGGCGACGACGATGCCTTCGCCATCCTGCCGGACACCCCAGGTCAGGCCGTCATCGGCCCAGGCGGCGGCTGGGAGCGCCAGAGCGGGCGCCAGCAGGAAAATCGCCTTCGACGTCATGATAGCTGTCCTCGTATCGATCGATCGCCGCGCCTTTGGGGCGAGCAGGCGACAATTCGCGCATTGCACCGTCATTGCGGATCGCTCCCCTTCGCCCGCAATCACGACAGAAATTCAGCTGGAACAGCAAACAGGCCGCACGATGGCGGCCTGTCCACAGTCCGATGAGGAGCGGATCGCTCAGGCCGGCACGGCAGCGGCGTCGAAACCGCCGGCCTCCCGGGTCTGCTTGCTCGGCTCTGTCACGGGCACGACACGCGAGACCGAACGGCGCTCTTCATCGATGCGCTCGATCAGGAAGTAGGCGCGTTCGGCCGAGCCGAGCAGCGCCAGGATCGCGCCGCGCTCGACCCAGGGCAGCTCGGCGCCGAGGCGCAGGCAGCGCTCGCGGACGCTCGTCAGGGCGGCGATGCGCGGCTGCGCCTCCGCGGAGACCAGCGGAGCATCCGGCCCGGCCGGCAGGATCGCGCGCATCGCCTCGGCGACCTGATCGATGACGCTGTCGACGATCTGGCGCCCTGGCGCGCCGAAGGGCTGGCGCTCGATGCGGCGGGCGATCTGGTAGAGGGTCTCGCCGAGACTGGCGGTGAAATCCTCTTCCTCGATCAGGCTCGCGACGAGGTCGGCGCGGGCATAGGGCATCTCGGCCGTGAACATGCCGGAGGTGTACGTCCGGATGTCGCGATTGAGGATGTCGATCGCAGCGTAATGCTCGTCGCTCTTCTCCGGCGCATCGGGCTTGGTGCGAGCGATGTCGAGGAAGAGCTGCGCGGCCTGGAGATAGCGGCCGGTCTCCTTCTGGATGTTGGCGACGGCATGGGCGTGATCGGTGGCCTTGGCGAGGAAGCGCGGCGCCGAATAGTCCTCGATCTCGTCCGTCGCCGTGGCGCCGACCTTCATCAGGACGCGCTCGAAGACGCCGACGAAGGGGAAGAGCAGGACGGTGTTGAAGATGTTGAAGAAGGTCGAATAGAGGCCGATCGCGACCGGGATGAGCGGGAAGGTTTCCTTGCCGTCCTTGACGACCGCAACGCCCGGATCGCCGCCGAACCACTGCATCGCCCAGGTCAGCACGTCCATGGAAACGAAGAACAGCGGTATCGTGATGGCGACGCCGATGATGTTGAAGGAGATATGGGCGTAAGCCGCGCGCTTGGCGTTCTTGGTCAGGTTGAGCGAGGCCATCCACGAGGTGATGGTGGTGCCGAGATCGGCGCCGAGCGAGAAGGCGACCGCGGTCTTCCAATCGAGGATGCCGGCGGCGCCGAGGCCCATGACGATGCCGATCGTCGCCGAGGAGGAGTGGATCATCGCGGTGATGCCGGCGGCGATCAGCACGCAGTAGAGCAGGCCGAGATAGGTGTCGGCCTTCAGCGAGGAGATGACGCCCATCACCTCCGGCATGTTGCGCAGGGGGCGCAGGCCGCCGGTCATCAGGTTGAGGCCGTAGAAGATCAGCGCGAAGCCCATGCAGGCGAGCGCAATGTTCTTCACCTTGTCGGTCTTGGCGAAGATGTGGATCAGCGCGAAGATGCCGGCGAGCAGCAGGCCCAGCGGGCCAAGCGGCAGCGCGATCAGGCCGTTGCCGAGCGTCGTGCCGATATTGGCGCCCATGATCACGCTGATCGCCGGCCGCAGGCCGATCACACCGGCGTTGACGAGGCCGACGACCATGACGGTCATCGCGGTCGAGGACTGGATGATGCCGGTGATGAAGGTGCCGGCGAGGACGCCCTTGGCCGGTGTGCCGGCGATCCTGGCGAGCAGCGCCCGCATCTTGTTGACGGCGAGATTCTGGATGCCGTTGCTCATGAATTCGAGGCCGAGCATGAAGATGCCCAGGCCGCCGATCACAGGCACGATCACCTGCGTGAAGATGTCGACTTGCATGCTCTCGACTCCGACAAATGTGCGCGGTCGCGTCTACCCCCGGGTCGAGGCGTCACGGCAAGCGGCAACAGGCGCGCCCGGCAATGGACGTGCGTGCTTCTCCGTGCCGGCCCCCACCTGGCCAGCGGAGTCCTTAGGCAGGTCGTACGACGTTTGGGTGACTGTGCGTCACAAGGCTGGCGAGCAATCGACGGGCCGCCGGCGTCGATATCCGCCGACGGCCGCGTCTCTCGGCCGTTCAGGTTGCCGCGGAGTCGAGGTCGAAATGGAAGACCTTGGCGATCAACCGCCAGCGCCCATCGAGCCTGATGAAGCTGAGGAGGTCGGTGAAGCGCTTTAGACCGATGGCGCATTCGACGCGGGCCAGCGCGGTGACCGGACCGGCGAATTCGATCGAGAGGATGCGGTCGCGCCGGGGCTCGCCGCGGCTTGCCGGCGAGGGCCGCTTCGCTACCATCGGCAGGTACTGATCCATGGTGAGATGGGTCAGGCTGCCCTCCGTCCCGCAGGCATAGATCGCCTGCGGGTGGAAAAGCTGGCCGAGCTTGTCGGCGTCGCTGTGATGGAGACCGTCGAAATAGTCGCCGAGCGCAGCGACGATCTCTGTGAAACGCGGATCGACGCTCACTGGAGCAGGCCTTCGGCCCGCATCGCTTCCTGCACACTGGCGCGGGCGCCGATCCGCGCCATGAAGGCGCGCAGCTTCGGGAAGGCGTCGAGCGGAACGCTGCGGCTGTCCGACCAGTTGACGATGGTGAAGAGATAGCCGTCGGCGACGGTGAAGTGCTCGCCGAGAAGGTGGCTGCGGCCGTCGGCGAGGATGTTCTCGATATAGCCGAGCTTTTTGGCCACACGGGCCCGCGCCGCCGTCTTGCCGTCCTCGCTCGTGTCGGGGAGGAAGAGCGGCGTGTAGGCCTTGTGCAACTCGCTGCCGATGAAGTTCATGATCTCCTCGAGCCGGATGCGCTCGAAGCTGCCGGGCTTCGGAGCGAGAGCGGCGTCCGGAGCGAGATCGGCGATATAGCGGGCGATGACCGCGCCCTCCGTGAGGACAGTGCCGTCGTCGAATTGCAGCGCCGGGACATAGCCTTTCGGACTGACGGCGGCATAGTCGGCGCCGGTCTCGGTCCGGCCGGCAAGGAGATCGACCTTCTCGAGGGTCACGGGCAGGCCGGCCTCGCGCAGGGCGATATGGGGCGAGAGCGAGCAGGCGCCCGGGGCATAGTAGAGCTTCACGGCAATTTCCTCATCCGCGTTGACGAATGGCGGAGAGCTAGGCCGATGCAGTTACCTCTGTATACGGGGTAACTTGTTGTAACTGCGTTTTCCGGTATCCTCTCGGTAACCGGAGAGCTGACCGCAATGGCTTTGAAACTCAGGAAGAATCGCGCCGCGGCGCAGCCCGAGACCTGCAATGTCGGCGCCTGCATGCAGGTGCTCGGCGGGGCCTGGACGCCGAACGTGATCTGGTTCCTGTCAGGCGGGCCGCGCCGCTTCGGTGAGCTGCGCCGCGACATGCCGGTGATCTCGGCCAAGATGCTGAGCGCGCGTTTGCGAGCACTCGAGGAAAAGGGCGTCGTCCGGCGCAAGGTGGTGCCGACCACGCCGCCCTCGACCGAGTACGCCTTGACCGAGCTCGGGCAGGAATACGTGCCCGCGATCCTGGCAATCGCCGAGGTCGGCGCCAAGCTGAAGGCACAAGCCGTCGCGCGGGCGCAAGCGGCCTAGGCGCCAGAGTTTCAGCCCTTCGCGGCTGCTTCCAGCGCGGCGATATCGAGCTTGACCATCTTCAGCATCGCCTCGGCGACGCGCCTGGCCTTAGCGCGATCGGGGTCCCGCGTCAGCTCGCCCAGCCGCTTCGGCGCGATCTGCCAGGACAGGCCCCAGCGATCCCTGAGCCAGCCGCACTGCTCGAACTTGCCGCCCTCGCCGAGCGCCTCCCAGAGCCGGTCGATCTCGGCCTGCGTCTCGCATTCCACGAAGATCGAGAAGGTGTGGTTGAAGGTGTCGGAGCGCCAGGCCTCGAACGCCTGGTAGCGCTGGCCACCGATGGTGAAGGCGGCGATCTTGACGCTGCCGGCCGGCCCGCTTGGCGATTCCGCCGGCAGGGCGCTGGTCCATTCCAGCGCCGAGTTCGGGATCAGCGACGTATAGAGGCCGATCGCGGCCTCCATGTCCTTATCGAACCAGAGATTCTGGGTGACCTTCATCGCCATGCTCCTTGCTGCGTCATCAGACCGGATGTCGGCCTGTCGTCTCAAGGACGAAAGAGGGGCGAGGGTTCCGACAGACGGCGTTCGTTTTGTGAAGGGAGCATTGGCCGGGAGAGCGGCCCCGCTTCGCAGCGAGGCCGCCATGTCTCACCAGCGATCGTAGCGGGGGCGACCATAGCCGTCGCCATATCCGCGTCGATAACCATAGCCGCCGCCGTAACCACGTCCGTAGCCGCGCCCATAATCGCCGCCGTAATCGCGTCGGTAGCCACCACCGCGTCCGTAGCGCTGGCGATCGAGATTGTCCTGGATGATCTGCATCCGCCGCAGCTTCGCAGCGCTGGCGCTGAATTCGGCCGGCAGCTTGTCGAGCTGCTGCGCGATCGTGGGCGCAAGCGCTCCGTCATGATGAGCGGAGGGCGCGGCACTGACCGCGGTGATCGAGCCCATGAACAGGGCTGCTGCGATCACGAGATGTCGCATGAGGTGTCTCCTGGTTTAGCTGAGGCGATCATCGCACTTGCAATGGCAACGCCGCCTGAACGGAAATGTTCGCTCGCGTTCAGCGAGCGCGGGCCTCTGCTTCAGGCGCGACACGAGATCGTCAGCCGGAACTGTCCCGCCGGCGAAGGTTGGTCAAAGAAGGTTGCGGAGAGGTTGCCGCAGCTGCGGTGCGAGTTCGGCGCATGCGGCGCTGCGGGGCGGGACGCCGTAATGTCAGCTTCGGGTCGTTAGCTGCCCTCCCGATAGATCGAGGGGCCGTCCGGAATTCCAGGCTCGAACGAGATCAATACGCGCTTGGCACGAATGACGCCGTCTAGCCCGTAACAAGGCTCGAGCTCGATTTCTATGTCTTCGGGCGACTGTGGATGCGAGTAGTAGTTCGCGCGGCCGCGGTCTGTTGCGCGTTGCAGCATCAAGCCTCCGATGACGTTCTGGTGGCTGAAACCATCAAGCTGAAGGTCCATGATGTCTTCCATCGCGAACGTGACGATGGCGTGCTTGTCGAACACGAGGTCGTTGCCCAAATCGGCTTGGTAATTCGCGACAAATCCGTGGACGCGAAGCGTACTCACGCCCCAGCGACGCAAATCTAAGCTCACGATCTCCGCGTCGTGAAAGCTAGGAACCTCTCCGAACCAGCGGAGCAGTTCCGGACCACCGGGCACTTCGCGGTAGATGTTCGGGAACTGATCGTATGCCATGCCGCCCATCAGGTCATCGATCAGCGATGTCTGCAAGGGGGCGAAAGCCGACGCCCCGCCCAGCCGCCCGCCCGCTCAGACCACGTGCATCTCGCCGGCGCTGACCATCGCCACGTCGCCGGCGACCTCCACGGGGTCGCCGAACAGGCGCAGGCAGTTGCGGCCGGCGGCCTTGGCGACGTAGAGCGCCGAATCCGCCTCGGCGAAGCGCCGCTCGGGATCGTGCAGCAGGCCTGGCCGCAGGATGGTGGCGCCGATCGAGGCGCTGACCTCGATGGTCGTTCCGCGCCAGGAGACCGGGCGCGACAGCGCCGCTTGCGCCTGTTCCAGCCGGTGGAGGAGATAGGGGCGACCGGCGGCCGAGCAGAGCAGCAGGCCGAATTCGTCGCCGCCGATGCGGGCGATGATCGCGGCGTCGCTGAGCGCGCTTTCCAGCCGCATGGCGATCTGGCGCAGGCATTCGTCGCCGGCGGCATGGCCGAGGCGATCGTTGATCGGCTTGAGGTTGTCGAGATCGACGATGGCGAGCAGGCCGAGCGCGCAGGCGTCGCCGGTGTGGCGGCGTAGGTCCGAGAGCTGCATCTCGAAGGCGCGGCGGTTGGCGAGGCCGGTCAGCGGGTCGCTGTAGGCGAGCCGGCGCAGGCCCATCCACATGTCCTTCTCGCCGGTGATGTCCTGCTTGGCACCGTGAATGCGGGCCGGCCGGCCGTGCTCATGCGTGACCGAGGCGGAGAGGCGCATCCAGCGCTCGGCGCCGGTGGTGGTACAGATGCGGGCGTCCATGACGAAGCCCTGGCCGCTGGTGATCAGCCGGCTGCGCAGGCGTTCCATCTCGGCGCGGGACTCGTCATGGTAAAGTTCGACGATCGAGCGGCGGTTGATCGCGCAGCCGCGTTGCAGGCCGAACAAGTCGTAGATGCCGTCGGTCCAGCTCAGGCGCGTATCGGCGAGCCGACATTCCCAGGCGCCGATGCAGGCCATCAGCGCTGCTTGATCGTAGAGGCGTCTGGCTTCGGCATCCGAGAGCGGCATACGGCGGCCCTTAGCCTTGCGTCGGTGATGTGAGCAACGTCCGCGACGCTAGGGCCGAAGAGTTAATGAAGCTTGCCGCTCATTCGGGCCGGGATCGCCGCAGACCAGCTGATCAGGCGGTCCGCGCGTCCTGCGTCAGCGCGAGCAGGTCGCGCAGCGTCGTGATGGTTGAGCCATCCGCGACGCCGTCGACCTTATCCGGCCGCCAATGGCGCTGGAAGGCGGCGACCACCGCCTCGAAGCGCTCGTCATAGGTGCCGTCGACCGAAACACCGTAGCCGAGCATGGCGAACATCGCCTGCAGCGCCTCGACCGGCGGGCCAGCATCGCCGCGGGCGAAGAAGCGCCCGCCCTTGATCGGCGCCGGCTCGATCCAGAGGCCGACGCCGCCTTCGGCGAAGCGGCGCCAGGGGAATTTCTCGCCCGGATCGATCTTGCGGCCCGGCGCAATATCGGAGTGGGCGAGCACGCGCTCAGGCGGGATCTGCCAGCGCTCGCAGGTGTCGCGGCAGAGGTTCAGCGTCGCGGCGAGCTGAGCCTCGGGAAAGTCGGGCAGGCCGGCGGGGTGGCCGGGATGGGCGATCTCGATGCCGATCGAGGCGGAGTTCAGGTCGGTCTCGCCGGCCCAATGCGAGGCGCCGGCATGCCAGGCGCGGCGCTCTTCCGGCACGAGCTGGAGGGTGTGGCCGTTCTCGAAGACGAAATAATGCGAGGAGACCTGCGAAGCCGGATTGCACAGCCACTGCAGCGCCTCGCCGGCATCGGGCATGCCGGTGTAGTGCAGGATCAGCGTGTCAGGCCGCCGACCTGTCGAGCCGTCGCGGAACTTGCGCTCGCCATGATTGGGCGAGGGGAAGACCTTGGCGGCGAAGCGGCTGTCGGGTTCGAGGGTAAGGCTCACGCCGGCTCGGGCTCCTTACGGCCGATGCCGCGTTCCTTCTCGATCGCGTCCCAGGCGGCGTTGATGGCGGCGAGGCGGCGCGTCGCGATGCAGACCGCCTCTTCCGGCAGGCCACGGGCGATCTCGCGATCCGGATGGTTTTCCAGGACGAGCCGGCGATGCAGCTGCTTCAACTCGCCATCGCTCATCTCGCGGGTGGCGCCGAGCACGAGATAGGGGTCGTCGCGGCGGCGCACGTGACGCGCTTCGATGCGGGCGAAGCCGGCCTCGTCGATGGCGAAGATCATCGCGACATCATGCAGATAGGCGTGCTCGCGCTCATGGATCGCGCCGTCGGCGGCGGCGATCAGGAAGAGACCGTCGAGCACGTCCTCCAGCAAGGCCGGCTCGTCGCGGAAGGCCTCGGCGATCTGCTGGGCATAGGCCTCGAAGCCGTCGCTGGTCTGCTTGGCAAGGTCGAACAGGCGCTCGACATGCGCCCTCTGCTCCTCGGGCACCTCGACGATGCGCTCGAAGGCGGCGATTTCCTCACGTGTCACCACCCCGTCGGCGCGCGCCATCTTGGCAGCGAGCGCGACCAGGCCGGTGGTGAAGATCAATTGCTTGGGGGCGGGGCCGAAGAGCGCGCCTTCGCGGTCGACCAGGACGTGGCCCGCCAGCGCACCAACGAGCGCGCCGAGCGGCCCCCCCAGGGCGAAGCCGAGGCCGCCGCCGCCCAGAAGCCCCCAGAAAGACGAGGTCATCGTTCATCCAGCCACGGCCGGATCGGCCGCGGCTCCTGCGTAGAATGCGAACGGCTCAGCGGCAATAGAGCCGGCCGTAATAGTCGCGGTAGTAGCCGTACGGGCAGCCGCCATAGCCGTCGTCATAATAGTAGCCGCCGCGGCGATAGGGCGAGGTGGCCGAGCCGACGATGGCGCCACCCACGCCGCCGATCGCGGCGCCGGCGAGCGCACCGCCCGCGCGGCCGGTCGCGAGCCCGCCGATCACGGCACCAGTCGCGGCACCGACCAGGGCGCCGCCGCCGACGCGTTCCTCATGCGGCGTGCAGGCGCCCAGCGCCAGCGCGACGGCCGCCATTGCGATCAACTTCCTCATCTCGTTCCCCCTTCTCGGGTCGTATCCAGCAGAACGGTTTCGGCCGGAGCCGTCTTTTTGCATTGCGACCGGCAATTGCGGTGGCAATGCGGCGATGATTTGACCCGTTGCCATGACTGCGTCAACGCCGGTGAGGATGAATCGTTCCAACGCTCAATACATGATGATTACTGCTTTCGAATCGAGGCTAAAGTAATCACTCTTCCCTTGGAGTCGGTCGAAATTTGTTCGTATCGTCCGGATTGTCGTCACATTCATCTATCATTTCGCCGCACCGTTCTTGGCTCCTGTCGATAGATGAGGCTCCTTCTGCATGATGAAAATCTCTGGTAGCGGCTGCGCCGCCTTCGCGATTTGCCTGGCCTTTCTTCAACCCGCTTTTGCCCAGGTGAACGCCGAGACCGACGCCCGCGCCTTCATCGTGCGAGAGGCTGAAATCAAGCGCCAGGCTGCCGCCGCCGAGCAGGGCCAGGATTCGCGCCAGGCGGCTCCCGAAGCCGCCGAGACCAAGGGCGAGCGCAAGGCGCGCGCCAAGATCGCCAAGGCGAGCTCCGAAGGGCGCAAGCCGCTCGCGGCGCCGGCCGGTTCGGAAGGGCTTCGCGCCATGGTCGCCCGCCATGCCGCCGCCAATGGCGTGCCGTTCGCGCTGGCTGACGCGGTGATCCGCGTCGAGAGCCGTTACAATCCGCGTGCGGCCCATGCCGGCAATTTCGGCCTGATGCAGATCCGCCACCAGACGGCGCGCGGCGTCGGCTATGCCGGCGGCGCTTCCGGGCTGCTCGATGCCGAGACCAATGCCCGCTACGGCATGAAATATCTCGGCCAGGCCTATCGCCTCGCCGGTGGCGACACCTGCCGCACCGTGATGAAGTATCAGAGCGGCCATATGGCCAACCGCATGAACGGCGCCAACCGCACCTATTGCGCCAAGGTGCGCAGCATCTCCGGCAGCGCGCACACCATCTCCGCCAGCAACTGATCCCGTGGTCCGGCAGGTCGCCTTGCGATGCCGGATTCAGCCATCGTTGAAAATCAGGCGCTTGCGTGATTTCCAATGGGCGGAATGCGCAATCCCCTGACGCGATTATGCATGCGCTTGACGGCTCAGGCCTTTCCAGCGCAGAGGGAGCCCGCCAGTCGGCCGGACGGCCGCTCCTGCTTCGGCGGGGGAGGAAAGTCCGGGCTCCACGGAAACACGGTGCCGGATAACGTCCGGCGGGGGCGACCCCAGGGAAAGCGCCACAGAGATCGAACCGCCGCATGCTTCGGCATGCGGTAAGGGTGAAAAGGTGCGGTAAGAGCGCACCGCGGACCCGGCAACGGGGACGGCATGGCAAGCCCCACCGGGAGCAAAACCGAATAGGGACGATGCTCGCCCGCAAGGGAGGAGGGGCCGGTTTCCAGGTCCAGTCGTCCGGGTTGGTTGCTCGAGGCGCGCAGCAATGCGCGTCCCAGAGGAATGGCCGTCACGTCGGGGGCAAGTTCCTGCGGGAGCCTGTTCCCGGCCATCCAAAACCCGGCTTACAGGCCGGCTGGCACCCTCATCGCAGCGAAAAGGGCCGGGAGCGATCCCGGCCCTTTCCTGTTCGCAGCGGCTGCGATCAGAGTGCGTAGCTCCAATCGGCGGGAACGAAGCGGAAGGCCGGGCCGTCCTTCAGCACCTTGCCAAAGCCGGGGAAGGGCATGTGCGCCCCGCTGATCAGCAACCCGTCGGTGGCGGCCATGTCGAGCACGCGCCGGCGCGAGGTTGCCGCCTGCTTGCCGTCGGCGTCGAAGACGAAGGTCACCTCGGGCTGCGCTGTCTGGATCACGACGTTGTGGATGCTGTCGCCGACGAGCAGGAGCTGCTCATTGCCCGATGCGACGCGCAGGATGCTGTGGCCGGGCGTATGCCCAGGCGCATGCTCCAGCGTAAGGCCAGGGGCGACCTCGCCTGCCTTCACCTTTCGGGTCCGGCTCGCATAGGGCGCGAGCGCGTTCCGGGCCGAGGCGAAGAAGGGTTTCACCTCGGCCGGAGCCTGGTTGAGGATGCCGTCATCGTGCCAGAAGGCATGTTCGGTCTCGTTGATGACCAGTTCGGCATTGGCGAAGCGCGCCGTCTTCTGCGCGGTGAGCAGGCCCTCGTGATGGTCGGGATGGGCGTGCGTCAGGATGATCGCGTCGATCTGCTCCGGCGTGATGCCGGCGGTGCGCAGATTGCTCTCGGCCCGGCCCATGGTGTCGCCCATCGCGTTCCACGCTCCGGCGCCGGTGTCGAGCAGATAGGTCTTGTCCCTGGTGTTGATGACGAAGGTGTTGACCGCCGTGGGCAGGCGTTCGCCCTGGCCGGCATTGGCGAGGCTCTGGCGGATCGCGGCGGGGTCGCTGCCACCGAAGACCTTGGTATCGAAGGGAATATAACCGTCGAGGATCGCGGTGATCTCGAGGTCGCCGAGCTTGCGGCGATAGATGCCCGGCACCTGGTTGCCGGTCAGGGGCGCGCGGGCTGAAACGGGGAGGGCGGGCGCGAGCGCAGTGGCCGCGGCCGCTGCGAGGAAATGGCGGCGATCGATCATGGGAGTGTTCCAGAAGCTGAAATTGCGGCTCCGGAAACGATGCCTGCTCAAGGCAGGCCAAATCGTCTCACGACCGGAGGGATGTCCGGCCGTGAGGATCAGATGGGTGGCGTAGGGTCAGGCTGCAACCGTCAGCTGGACGTCGATGTTGCCCCGCGTCGCATCGGAATAGGGGCAGACGATATGGGCCTTCTGAACGAGGTCCTCGAGCTTGGCCTTGTCGATGCCGGGCGCCGAGATCGTCAGCTTGACGGCGATGCCGAAGCCCTTGCCGTCGTCGCGCGGGCCGATGCCGACATCGGCGCTGACGCGGGCGTCGTCCGGGATCTTCACGCTCTCCTTGCCGGCGGCGAACTTGAGCGCGCCGAGGAAGCAGGCGGAATAGCCCATGGCGAAGAGCTGCTCGGGATTGGTGCCCTCGCCACCGCCGCCGCCGAGCTCCTTTGGCGTGTTCAGCACGAGCTTGACGTTGCCGGTGTCGGTCGCGGCCTGGCCTTCGCGGCCACCGGTGGCGGAACCATGGGCGGTGTAAAGGATCTTCATCGCTGCTCTCCTTGCTGGGCGGTCCATCCGCCGCGGTCGATGTGATTTAGATTGTGCACAATTGAATTGTCTGCAATTCACATGTCCGTGAACAGGGCGGCACGTGATGCGATGAAAGAGTATCTTGGGTTCGTTGGAGGGAAGACTATCCCATCGGCGAGTTGTTCCAATCCGATCGGATCGCTTCCCCTTCCTGACGAGTCAGGATGCGCTCAACTGACGGCAGGGCCATGACGAAAAATGCGAAGGCTCCATTGGTACGCGGGCTCGACGAGCAGATCTGCTTTGCAGTCTATTCGGCCGCCCATGCCTTCAACCGGGCCTATCGGCCGTTCCTGGCCGGGCTCGGGCTGACCTATCCGCAATATCTGGTCATGCTGGTGCTGTGGGAGCAGGACGGCCAGAGCGTGAAGGCGATCGGCGACAGGTTGATGCTCGATTCCGGCACGCTGACGCCGCTGCTGAAGCGCCTTGAAGGCAATGGCCTGATCCTGCGCAAGCGCGGCCGCGCGGATGAGCGCCAGGTGCTGGTCGAGTTGACCGAGGCAGGCCGCGCCTTGCGCGAGAAGGCAGGCAGCATGCCCAATCCGGTGCCGTGCGCGGTCGAGGACAGCGGTGTCCCACCGGCTCGTCTGCTCGGTGATGTCCAGGCTCTGCGCGAGGCACTCCTGCGCCGGGCCATGGACGAGGGCTAAGGCCCGGCGGGGCAGGGCGGTAGCTCCAAAAATATTTCTGCGTAGCATGTTCCGGCAGCTGGCCGAGGCGCTGCCGTGAGCTGGCGTTCGTGTGCCAAAAATCCTCGTCTTTACGGATAGTTAACCTTAACGGGCTGTGATGTCCGCAGGCTCGGGTAGACCCGTGTCCACAGCGCTGGATCCGTTGACGCCCATATTGTCCCATGCTATCCCAAATCATCCCGTCGAGACCGACAGGCAAGCATCAGGTCGGAGCCCGTGTGCCGCGCGGATTCTGGCTGACGGCGCCGCCATGTCGGGCTCGGCGGGAGTATCGATTGCCGGCGCGTGCCGGCTCGCTTCGCGCCATCGCGGCGCGGTTGGAAGTCCGACCAGGAGGCGGCGTTGACGGACCGCTTCGTCTCCCATTTCACCAACAAGCTCGATGCCAAGGGGCGGGTCTCGATCCCGGCTCCGTTCCGGGCCGTGCTGGCGAAGGACGGCTACGAGGGGCTTTACGTCTATCCGGCGCTCGATCAGTTCAGTCTCGATTGCGGCGGCCATGCACTCCGCGCGACGATCGACGAGATCCTGTCGCGCTTCTCGCCCTTCTCCGAGGAATGGGAGTCGCTCTCGACGGCGCTGAATGGCACCTCGGAGGTGTTGAAGGTCGATCCGGAAGGGCGGATCATGCTGAGCGAGACGCTGAAGGCGCATGCCGGCATCGGCGATACCGTCACTTTCGTCGGCCAGGGACACAAGTTCCAGATCTGGGAGCCGGAGCGCTTCAAGGCGCATCTCGAGGAGGCCAGGGCGAAGCTGCGCGACGTCCGGCGGACATTGGGCGCGAGGCCGGCATGACCAGCGAGCCGCATATCCCCGTACTGATGGAAGAAGCGCTCGATGCGCTCGCCCTGAAACCCGGAGGCCGCTATCTCGACGGCACCTTCGGGGCCGGCGGCTATTCGCGCGCGCTGCTGGAACGCGAGCCCAAGGCGATGCTGCTGGCGCTCGACCGCGACCCGAGCGCGATCGCCGGCGGCGCTGGCCTCGTCGCTGCAATGAGCGGGCGGCTGACCTTGGCCGAAGCGCGCTTCGGCGCGCTGGCGGAAGAGGCCGAGCGCTTCAATATGGCGCCGCTCGACGGCGTCGTGCTCGATATCGGCGTCTCCTCCATGCAGCTGGATCAGGCCGAGCGCGGCTTTTCCTTCCGTTTCGACGGGCCACTCGACATGCGCATGGCGGCGAGCGGCCAGAGCGCCGCCGAACTCGTCAACGAGGCCGATGAGGGCGTGCTCGCCAACATCATCTATCATTATGGCGAAGAACGGCGTTCGCGCGCCGTGGCGCGCGCCATCGTCGAGGCCAGGCGCAAGGCGCCGATCACGACGACCAAGCAGCTCGCCGATCTCGTTGCCGGCATCGTCCGCGGCGAGCCGGGAGGAGCCCATCCGGCGACGCGGACCTTCCAGGCGTTGCGTATCGCGGTGAACGACGAGCTCTGCGAGCTGGTCCGGGCGCTGCACGGCGCCGAGGCCGTGCTCGCGCCGGGTGGGCGGCTGTCCGTCGTCACCTTCCATTCGCTCGAAGACCGCATCGTCAAGCAGTTCTTCGCCGAGCGTTCGGGCAAGGCGCCGACCGGCTCGCGCCATGCCCCGGCCGTGGCCCAGCCGCAGGCGACGTTCAGCCTCGTCACCAAGGGGCCGGTGGCGCCGTCCGAGGCCGAGAGCAGGGCCAATCCGCGGGCTCGCTCGGCCAAGCTGCGCGCCGCGGAGCGTACCGGCATTCCGCCGCGCGCGCCCGATCCCGATCTCGTCGGCCTCGCCGTCGTCCCTGCGCCGCAAACTCGCCGGAGGAGCTGAGCGTGATCAAGCTCTTGCACATCATCGCCATCGGTGCGCTGGTCTCCTCGGCGCTCTATGCCTACTCGATCAAATACGAGACGACGCTGCAGGCCGAGCAGCTGCAGAAGCTGAAGGCCAAGGCCCAGCGCGAGCGCGAGGCGATCGCGGTGCTGAAGGCCGAGTGGCAGTTCCTCAACCGTCCGGAGCGGCTGCAGGCCCTGGCCGACAAGCATCTCGACCTGCAGACGCTGCAGATCACCCAGATCGTGCGGCTGTCCGACATCCCCAATCGCGGGCCGAAGGTCGATTCGATCGGCCGCAAGCTCGAGGACCTCGGCCTCGGACTGCCGACCGAGACCCCCAGGGACCGCAAGAGCAATACCGCGACGACGCCGGGAGCCCGTCCATGAGCCAGGAGCTCGACCAGCAGGGCGCAGCGCCCGAGATCGCCGCCGCAGCAGTCGCCAAGCCCGAAGCCGTGAAGCGCAAATGGCGCTTCCGCACGGAGTGGCTGCGCGACATCTTCCGGATGAGCGGCGAGAAGAGCGAGCCGCGCGTCGGCCTCGTCATCCTCGGCTTCAGCGGCCTGTTCCTCGCGATCGTTGGCCGGCTCGTCATGCTCGGCGCCTTCCCGAGCGACCAGGTCGGCCTGCGCCGGGCGACCTCGAATGCGATCTCGGCGGCGCGGCCCGACATCCTCGACCGCAACGGCATCCAGCTCGCCACTGACATCCGCACCGTCTCGGTCTTCGCCGAGCCGCGCAACATCCTCGACAAGGATGAGGCGACCGAGCTCCTGACCGCGGTCCTTCCAGATCTCAACGCGAAGGAGCTGCGCGACAAGCTCGGCACCAAGAAGGGCTTCGTCTGGGTCAAGCGCGAGATCACGCCGCGCCAGCAGGCCGAGGTGCACCGGCTCGGCATCCCCGGCGTCGGTTTCGTGCCCGAGAACAAGCGCGTCTATCCGAACGGCAATGTCGCCGCGCATGTGCTCGGCTTCGCCAATGTCGACAATATCGGCATCGCCGGCATCGAGAAGTATATCGACTCGCAAGGCCTCCAGGACCTGAACGGCGCGGGCTTCGCGGTCCAGGCCTCCGACCTCAAGCCGGTGCAGCTCTCGATCGACATGCGCGTCCAGCACCTGCTGCGCGACGAATTGGTCAAGGGCATCGAGAAGTACCGGGCGATCGCGGCGGCCGGTGCCGTCATGGACGTCAACACCGGCGAGATGATCGCGCTGGTCTCGCTGCCCGATTTCGATCCCGGCAACCCGGTCGACGCGCTGGAGAAGGACCGGATCAACCGGATGAATGTCGGCGTCTACGAGATGGGCTCGACCTTCAAGGCGCTGACCATCGCGATGGCGCTCGATTCCGGCAAGGCCAACATCAATTCGAGCTATTCGACCGCCGGCGGCATGATGCGTTTCGGCCGGCAGGTCATCAAGGAATACCACGGCACCGGCCGCACCCTGACCGTGCCGGAAGTGTTCCTGCACTCGTCGAACATGGGCTCGATCAAGATGGCGCTCTCGGTCGGCGTCGAGGGCCACAAGGCCTTCCTCAGGAAGATGATGCAGCTCGACCGCATGACGACCGAGCTGCCGGAAAGCGCCTCGCCGATCGTCCCGCAGCGCTGGGGCGAGATCAATACGGCGACGATCGCCTTCGGCCACGGCCTCGCGGTTGCGCCGATCCAGGCGCTGGCGGCGGTCGGGGCGCTGGTCAACGGCGGCTACCTGATCAGGCCGACCTTCCTGAAGCGCTCCGAGGAGGAGGCCAAGAAGGACGCGATCCGGGTGATCAAGCCGGAGACCTCCGAGGCGATGCGCTTCATCATGCGTATCAACGGCGAGAAGGGCTCGGCCCGATTCGCCGACATTCCTGGCTACTTCGTCGGCGGCAAGACCGGCACGGCCGAGAAGGTCATCAACGGCCGCTACGCCAAGAACAAGAACTTCACCACCTTCACGGCGATCACGCCCTCGGACAAGCCGCGTTATGTCTTCCTCGCCATCTATGACGAGCCGAAGGGCTATGCCGAGAGCGGCGGCTACTCGACCGCGGCCTGGAACGCGGGCAAGACCACCGGCAAGCTGATCGAGCGGGCAGCGCCGATCCTCGGCATGGCGCCGCGCTTCGAGCCGCCGCTGTCGCCGTTCCCGCTGATGGCCAAGCTCGGCGCCTGGGGGGCCAGGTAAGCGAGAGCTGTGCTCGGGCCTGGCCCGGGCTCTCTGGACGGAAGGGAGCTTGATCCTGCATGAGCTTCTCGGGTCTACGTTCCGCTTCGCCCGAGAATGACGCGCGGGGTTCCGCGCCCGGCAAGGATATGCGCTTGTGACTGACACCGGCTTCAGCCTCGACCAGCTCTTCCCCGGGGCCTTCGTCGAAACGGACGAGCGCCGCGTCAGCGGCGTCGCCTTCGACAGCCGCAAGGTCGTACCCGGCGATGCCTTCGTCGCGCTTGCCGGCGCCAAAGCCGACGGCGCCCGCTTCATCACCGACGCTGTCCAGCGCGGAGCGGCCGCGGTTGTCGCTAGCGGGCCGCGTCCGGCCGACCTGCCCGGCGATGTCCTCTATGCACAGGTTGAGGATCCGCGCCTCGCCCTCTCGCTGGCTGCCGCCAAGGTGCATCCGCGCCAGCCCGGCACGGTCGTCGCCGTCACCGGCACCAGCGGCAAATCCTCAGTCGCCGAGTTCACCCGCCAGATCTTCAAGGCGCTCGGCCGCAAGGCGGCGAGTGTCGGCACGATCGGCATCGTCACCGAGGCCGGGGCCGATTATGGCTCGCTGACCACGCCGGACCCGCTCTCGCTGCACGCTTCGCTCGACCAGCTGGCGGGCGACGGCGTCACACATCTGGCGATGGAAGCCTCCTCGCACGGGCTCGACCAGCATCGCCTCGACGGCGTCAGGCTCGCCGCCGGAGCCTTCCTCAATCTCGGCCGCGACCACCTCGACTACCATCCGAGCGTCGAGGACTATCTTGCGGCCAAGCTGCGGCTCTGGGAGCTGCTGCCGGCCGGTGCGCCGGTGGTGATCAATCGCGACGAGCCCTATGCCGACAAGGCCGAAGCGGCGGCGAAGGCGGGCGGGCATCCCGTGATCGGCATCGGCCGGGGCGGCGATCGCCTGAAGCTGCTCGACGTGGCCCGCGAGGGCTTCTCGCAGCGCCTGACGGTCGAGGTCGATGAAATGAGGGTGTCGGTCGTGCTGCCAATGGTGGGCGACTACATGGCCGGCAACGCGTTGGTCGCCGCCGGGCTGGCGATCGCGACCGGCGAGGACCCGGTAGCCAGCGTTCAGGCTATTGCCGGCCTCAAGGGCGTTCCCGGCCGGCTCGATCGCGTGGCTGAACACAATGGCGGGCTCGTCGTGGTCGACTATGCCCACAAGCCCGATGCGCTCGCTGCCGTGCTCAAGACCTTGCGGCCCTATGCCAGCGGCCGGCTGATCTGCGTTTTCGGTTGCGGCGGCGACCGCGATCGCGGCAAGCGCCCGCTGATGGGCGGCATCGCCGCTGATGGTGCTAATATCGCGATCGTCACCGACGATAATCCGCGCAGCGAGGATCCCGCCGCGATCCGCGCCGAGGTGCTGGCGGCGGCGCCGGAGCGCCTGCGGGAAATCGGCGACCGGGCCGAGGCGATCAAGGCCGGTGTCACCATGCTGCAGCCTGGGGATGTCCTTGTTGTCGCCGGAAAAGGCCATGAAAGCGGCCAGATCATCGGCGATCGGACGCTGCCATTCTCGGACCATGAGGTGGTCCGCGAGGCGATCGCGGCCTTGGCTGGGGGAAGACTGGGATGACCACCGAACCGCTGTGGACCGGCGCGCGCCTGATCGAGGCGATGGGCGCCCGTTCGCAAGGGCCTGTGCCGGCGGCCGTGACCGGCGCCTCGATCGACACCCGCACACTCGAGCCGGGCGACGCCTTCTTCGCGATCACCGGCGAGGCCCGCAACGGGCATGATTTCGTCGCGGCAGCGCTCGACAAGGGCGCGGCGCTCGCCGTGGTCGACGAGGCGCATGCCGGCGCCTTCCCGGCGGATGTGCCGCTCGCCATCGTTCCCGACGTACTGCGGGGCATGGAAAAGGCCGGCATGGCGCGCCGGGCGGAGCTCTCCGCCAAGGTCGTCGCCGTCACCGGTTCGGTCGGCAAGACCGGCACCAAGGAGGCGCTGCGCCTCGTGCTGTCGCGCCAGGGCAAGACGCATGCGCCGGTCGCCTCCTACAACAACCACTGGGGCGTGCCGCTGACCCTGACCCGGACGCCGCGCGACGTGCGCTACGGCGTCTACGAGATCGGCATGAACGCGCCCGGCGAGATCCTGCCGCTGGCCAAGATGGTCCAGCCCGATGTCGCCGTGATCACCACGATCCAGCCGGTGCACCTCGCCGCCTTCGAGTCGCTGGAAGGGATCGCCCGCGAGAAGGCGGCGATCTTCAATGGGTTGAAGGCGGGCGGCACCGCGATCATCAATGCCGATATCCAGCAGACCGGCCTCTTGCGCGAATTGGCGCTGGCCGCCGGAGCAGGGCGCGTCATCTCGTTCGGCGAGAGCGAGGCTGCCGATGTGCGACTGCTCGGCTGCGCGCTGAAACCCGACGTCTCGACTGCCAATGCCAGCGTCATGGGGCGGGCGGTGACCTACAAGCTCGGCAGCCCCGGCAAGCATATCGTCCTGAATTCGCTCGCCGTGCTGGCGGCGGCCGAGGCGCTCGGCGCCGATCTCGCTCTGGCCGCGCTGGCGCTGGCCGACCTGACTCCGCCCTCCGGCCGCGGCGCGCGGCAGGTGCTGCATGCGCCGGCCGGCCCGTTCACGCTGATCGACGAGAGCTATAACGGCAACCCGGCCTCGATGCGGGCGGCGATCGAGAATCTCGGCCGCATGCCGGTTGCGGGTCGGGGGCGACGCATCGCCGTGCTCGGTGACATGCTGGAGCTCGGCGAAACCGCGCCGGAGCTGCACAAGGGGCTCGCCGACGCGGTCACCGGCAACGGCATCGACCTCGTTTTCGCCTGCGGTCCCCTGATGAGAACCCTGTACGACGCCTTGCCTTCGCACCGCCGCGGCGCTTATGCCGCACAGGCGAGCAGCCTTGAGCCCTATGTGCTCGATGCGGTCCGCGCCGGCGACGTCGTCACGGTCAAGGGCTCGCTGGGTACGCGCATGGGGCCGATCGTCAAGGCGATGACGGCTCGCTTCCCGGTCGTCCAGGCCGACGACTGAGTAAGGAACAAGGTTCGATGCTGGTCTGGCTTGCCGAGTTCGCGGGATCGTTCCCGATCCTCAACGTCTTCCGCTACATCACCTTCCGCGCCGGCGGGGCGACCGCGACGGCGCTGCTCTTCGTGTTCTTCTTCGGGCCCGCGGCGATCTCCTGGCTCAGGATCAAGCAGGGCAAGGGCCAGCCGATCCGCACCGACGGGCCGGAATCGCATCTCGCCAAGCGCGGCACGCCGACCATGGGCGGCCTGATGATCCTGACCGGGCTGTTCGTCGCGACGCTGCTCTGGGGCAACCTACGCAACCCATACGTCTGGATCGTGCTCGGCGTCACCGCGACCTATGGCGCGATCGGCTTCTATGACGACTTCCTCAAGGTGACGAAGCAGTCGCATAAGGGCTTCTCCAGCAAGGCGCGCCTCGGCCTCGAGATCGTCATCGCGCTCGCCGCCTGCACGGCGATCATGCAGGTCAGCCCGCCAGCGATCGCGAGCGGCTTCGCCACGCCTTTCCTCAAGGAGCTGATGATCCCGCTCGGCATCCTGTTCCCGGTCGTCACCGCCTTCGTCGTGGTCGGCGCCGGCAACTCGGTGAACCTGACCGACGGGCTCGACGGCCTCGCCATCGTGCCGGTGATGATCGCGGCCGGCACCTTCGGCTTCATCGCCTATCTCGCGGGTAATGCCATCTTCGCCAACTACCTGCAGATCCACCATGTGCCGGGCGTCGGCGAGCTCGCCGTGATCTGCGGCGCGATGATGGGGGCGGGGCTCGGCTTCCTCTGGTTCAATGCGCCGCCCGCGCAGATCTTCATGGGCGACACCGGCTCGCTCGGGTTAGGGGGCATGCTCGGCACCATCGCGGTCGCGATCAAGCACGAGATCGTGCTGGCCATCGTCGGCGGCTTGTTCGTGGTCGAGGCGCTCTCGGTAATCATCCAGGTCGCGGTCTTCAAGCGCACCGGCAAGCGCGTCTTCCTGATGGCGCCGATCCACCACCATTTCGAGAAGCTAGGCTGGACCGAGCCGCAGGTGGTGATCCGCTTCTGGATCATCTCGGTGGTGCTGGCGCTGGTCGGCCTCGCCACGCTGAAGCTGCGTTGATGACACCGGTCACAGTCTTTGCGGGTAAGACGCTCGCTTTGTTCGGCCTTGGCGGCTCGGGCCTGGTAACTGCGCGCTCGCTCGTCGCCGGTGGGGCCAAGGTCGCGTGCTGGGACGATAATCAGGCAAGCCGCGACAAGGCGGCGGCCGAGGGGCTCGACGTCGTCGATCTTGCCAGCGCCGACTGGTCGGGCTTTGCCGCCTTCGTGCTCTCGCCCGGCGTGCCGCTGACCCATCCCGCGCCGCACTGGACGGTCGAGAAGGCGAAGGCCGCGAATGTCCCGGTGATCGGCGATATCGAACTGTTCTTCCTGGAGCGGGCGAAGATCGCGCCCGCCGCGCCGGTGATCTGCATCACCGGCACCAATGGCAAATCGACCACCACGGCTCTGATCGCACATGTGCTCGAGGCCGCCGGCCGCGACGTGCAGATGGGCGGCAATATCGGCACCGCCGTGCTGGCTCTGGAGCCGCCGGCTCTGGATCGCATCCATGTGGTGGAGTGCTCGACCTTCCAGATCGATCTGGCGCCTTCCATCAAGCCGACAGTCGGCATCCAGATGAACCTGACGCCGGATCATCTCGACCGGCATGGCACCTTCGAGGCCTATGGCGCGATCAAGGAGCGGCTGGTCGCCGCCTCCGATATCGCCGTGATCGGCGTCGACGACGAGCCGTCAAAGCAGATGGCGCGCCGGCGTGCCGCCTCCGGCAAGCCTCTGGTGAAGATCAGCGGCGAGCAGCCGCTCGACGAGGGCGTCTTCGCCGGCGTCACCGCCAATGCCGGCCAGCTCGACACCCGGATCGTCGAGGTCAAAGACGGCAAGCCGAGGGTCGTTGCCAATCTCGCCGGTATCGGTTCCTTGCGCGGCAGCCACAACGCCCAGAATGCGGCGGCTGCCTTCGCCGCCTGCGCCGCGCTTGGGCTGTCCGCCGAGGAGATCGCCGCCGGCTTCAGGAGCTATCCCGGGCTGAAGCACCGGATGGAGGAACTCGGCCGGATTGGCCGTGTCGTCTTCATCAACGACTCCAAGGCGACCAATGCCGACTCGACCGAGAAGGCGCTGACCTCCTTCCGCGAGATCTTCTGGATCCTTGGTGGCAAGGCCAAGGAAGGCGGGATCGAGTCGCTCAGGCGCTATTTCCCCAACATCGCCCACGCCTATCTGATCGGCGCGGCGAGCGATCTCTTCGCCGCGACCTTCGACGATGACGGCCGCGTCGCTTACGAGCGCAGCGGTACGCTCGATGTCGCCGTCACCACCGCGGCCAAGGCGGCGCTGGCGCAGCAGGGGAGCGGCGAGATCGCTGTTCTGCTCTCGCCGGCCTGCGCGTCCTACGACCAGTTCCCGAATTTCGAGGTGCGGGGCGATGCTTTCCGGGCGCTGGTCAGGGCGCTGCCGGGGTTCGAGGCGGTCGCGGCACGCTAGCGGCGTGATAGGTTTGCGGGCAGCCGCCATCCGAAGGTGCCCGTCCTATGCCCAAGATCGATGTCGCAGCCGTGCCGGAGCGCAAGGGCTCCGGCTATCCGAAGCCCTTTGACGCGCCTTGCGCGAACCGTATCCGCAAGCGGCTCGGCAATGCCGGCCGCCTCAGCGATTTCGGCGTCAACCTGATGCGGCTGCCGCCGGGCGGCTGGTCGAGCCAGCGGCACTGGCATTCGCATGAGGACGAGTTCGTCTATCTGCTCGAAGGCGAACTGGTGCTGGTCGAGGATCAGGGCGAGACCGTGCTGCGCGCCGGCGATTGCGCTGCCTTCGCCAAGAACAGCGGCAACGGCCACCACATGATCAACCGCTCCGACAAAGTCGCGGTCTATCTCGAAGTCGGCAGCCGCTCTCCCGACGACGTCATCACCTGCTCCGACATCGACATGATGAGCCCAAGCAGCGACGGCCGCTTCCTGCACAAGGACGGCACGCCCTATCCCGAGGCTTAAGCCGCCGCGCTCTGCTCGCGCCGCATCGGCTCCGACTGGTGCAGGTAGACGGCGAGCGTGTCCCAGGGCGGCGTGATCTTGAGCTGCCACAGGATGCGGCAGACTTCGCCGCGATGGACTGCCGAGTGCAGAGTGACGTGCAGCAGCATCTCCTGCCGCGTCATGCAGCCCTTGTCGCCATCGGTGAAGCTGAACGCCACCGCTTCGGACAGCATCGTCGGTGTGGCTGTCCGGACATAGTCCTGGTACCAGCGGTCCGTCGCCGCGACCGCTGTCCGAAGCTCGTCGAGGGACGGAGTCTCGACCGTGTTGTCGGAGGCGTAGCCATGGTCCGTGCCGGTCAAATGCGCGGCAAAGATCCGGGCCACGACATGGTGGTGACTGACGAGTCTCAGCGCGGTTTCGCGCTCGGTGGCCTGTGACGCTGCGTCGAGCAGGGCGAGCTTATCGAGCAGGTCATGGTTCGCCCAGGCCTGGTAGCCGTAGAGGGTCTGCAGCATCTCGCTCATGGTCGTTGGCCCTACCCAGAGAATGTGAGTAATGTCCTCATATTCGAGGATAGGGCAGCCGGTTTGTCTACTCGCATTGCCAAGGGGCAGCTCTCGATGCGCAAGGAGCCGCGTCAGGCGCGCTCGCGGGCGACGGTCGAGGCGGTGGTCGAGGCCGGTGCTCGCATTCTCAGCGAGCAGGGCTGGGGCGGCTTCACCACCAACAAGGTCGCGGATGCCGCCGGCGTCAGCATCGGCTCGCTCTATCAGTATTTCCCCGACAAGCTGTCGCTGGTGGACGCGATCAGGCGGCGGCATATCGACGACAGCCTCGACGCTGTCAGGCGTGCGCTTGCGGGCACGCAATCGCTCGCGGAGTTCGTCGAAGCCCTGGTGGCCAACCTCATCGCGGCGCACAGCATCCATCCCGGACTGCATCGGGTGCTATTGGACGAGGCGCCGGGCCTCGAGGCCTATCGTGACCAGAACAGCGAGATCGAGGCGCAATACCTGGCGCTCTTCACCCAGGCGGCGACGATCCATGGATCGCAGGGCCAAGGCACCCCCGCTTCGACCGTTGGCCTTGTCATCTCGGATGCCATCGACGGGGTGATCCACAATGCAGCGCGCCGTGGCAGGCTGCACGAGCCGGCGTTGCGCCGCGAGCTCGTCAGGCTGATTTGTGCCTATCTGGCGGATCGCGGTGAGGCCCCAGTGGACAAGCCGCAGCGATCGCAGGCGTGAAGGCGCGATCACCGGCATCGGAATCAATCGGTTAACCATTCATTGACAGAGTGATTCGCCGGAGCGGGCGCCCTCGATTTGCCTGCTCGTCGACGGAGCCTTGTAAACGATGGTCTCGCGCGCAGAACCGAGCCTGAGCGGCCGCTGGTGGTGGTCGATCGACCGTATCATCCTGACGACGCTGGTGGCTCTGATGGTCTCCGGCGTCGTGCTGCTGATGGCAGGCGGCCCGCCGGTCGCCGAACGCCTCGGTCTCTCGACCTTCCATTTCGTCAACCGCCAGGTGGTCTATCTGCTGGTCGCGCTGGCGATCTTCCTCTCGACCTCGCTGCTGGCGCCGCGGCAGGTGCGCCGCATCGCGCTGATCATCTTCCTGTTCTCGCTCGCCGGCGTCGTCGGCACGCTGTTCTTCGGCGTCGAGGTCAAGGGCGCCAAGCGCTGGCTGACGCTCGGGCCGCTCGGCTCGATCCAGCCTTCCGAATTCGTCAAGCCGGCCTTCGTCGTGCTGGCCGCTTGGGCCTTCGCCGAGGGCCATCGCCGGCCCGAGCTGCCGGGCACGATCATCGCCTTCCTGCTGCTGCCGATCACCATCGTGCCGCTCGTGCTGCAGCCCGATTTCGGCCAGACCATCCTGATCACCCTGGTCTGGGCCGGGCTGTTCTTCGTCGCCGGCCTGCACTGGTTCTGGGTTCTGGGGCTCGGCGGTATCGGCGCTGTCGGCCTGTTCATCGCCTATGAGCTCGTGCCGCACGTGCGCGCCCGCATCGAGCGCTTCATGGACAAGGGCTCGGGCGACACCTTCCAGGTCGACACGGCGCTGGAGAGCTTCGCGCAGGGCGGCTGGTTCGGCAAAGGCCCGGGCGAGGGCACGGTAAAGCGCATCCTGCCGGACGCCCATACCGACTTTATCTTCGCGGTGACGGCCGAGGAATTCGGCATCGTCGTCTGCATGGCACTGGTGCTGCTCTTCGCGGTCATCGTGCTGCGGGCGCTGTTCGTGGCGCAGCGCGCCGAGGATCCTTTCGTGCGCCTCGGCGTCACCGGCCTTGCCCTGCTGTTCGGCATCCAGGCTGCGATCAACATGATGGTGAACCTGCACATGATGCCGGCCAAGGGCATGACCTTGCCGTTCATCTCCTATGGCGGCTCCTCGCTGATCTCGCTGGCGCTCGGCACCGGCTTCCTGCTGGCATTGACCCGCAAGCGACCGCGCGCCGAGAGCTTCGGCGAGCCGGGGCGGCGCTCGTGAGCGCAGCAGGACAGGCGCCGCTCGTCGTGCTCGCCGCTGGCGGCACGGGCGGGCATCTCTTCCCGGCCGAGGCGCTGAGCCATGCCCTGCATCGCGCCGGGGCCCGGGTCGCGCTGATCACCGACACGCGCGCCGCCGAATACGCCGGCAATTTCCCGGCCGAATCGATCCACGCCGTGCCGGCAGCGACGCCCTCGGGCAAGTCGCCGGTCGCGATGGCGAAGGCGGCGCTGGTGTTGCTGAAGGGTGGGCTGGCCGCGCGGCAAGCGATCAAGCAACTCAGGCCCTCCATCGTCGTCGGCTTTGGGGGCTACCCGACGGTGCCGCCGGTGTTCGCTGCGGCGCTGATGGGCGTGCCGACACTTCTGCACGAGCAGAACGCCGTGATCGGCCGAGCCAATCGCTTCCTTGCCAGCCGGGTCAAGGCGATCGCCACCGGCTTTGCCGAGGTCGGCGGGCTGACGCCGGACCAGGCGAAGAAATGCACGCAGGTCGGCAACCCGGTCAGGCCGGCGGTGATCGAGGCGGCCTCGCCCTATGCCGAGTCGGACATGCGGCTGAACCTCCTCGTCTTCGGCGGCAGCCAGGGCGCGCGGGTGATGGCCGACATCGTGCCGCCGGCGATCCAGCTGCTCTCGGCGGAGGAGCGCAGCCGCCTGTCGATTGTCCAGCAGGCGCGGGCCGAGGACGATGAGCGTGTCAGGAAGATCTATTCCTCGCTCGGCATCAAATTCGAGCTCGCGCCCTTCTTCAAGGACCTGCCGGCCCGGATGGCGGCATCGCATCTGGTGGTCGCGCGCTCCGGCGCCTCGACCATTGCCGAGCTCACGGTGATCGGCCGGCCCTCGCTCCTGGTGCCGCTGCCGGGCTCGCTCGATCAGGACCAGGCCGCCAATGCCGGCGTGCTCGCCAGGGCAGGCGGGGCGATGATGATCCTGCAGAATGATTTCTCGCCGCGGCGCCTCGCCGCCGAGCTTTCCACGCTGCTCGCCGAGCCGCAGCGCTTGACGGCGATGGCTCAGGCGGCCAAGAGCGCGGGCATACCGGATGCGGCCGACCGCCTGGCGCGGCTCGTGCTGCAGACCGCCCAAGGCTGAACCTTTCAGGACGTATCCATCATGAAGCTGCCGCCGAAGCTCGGCTCCATCCATTTCGTCGGTATCGGCGGCATCGGCATGTCCGGCATCGCCGAAGTCCTGCACAATCTCGGCTACAAGGTGCAGGGTTCGGATGCCTCCGACGGCGCCAACGTCAAGCGCCTGGCCGAGAAGGGCATCAAGACCTTCGTCGGCCACAAGGCCGAGAATATCGGCGAGGCCGAGGTCGTCGTGGTCTCGACCGCGATCAAGCGCGACAACCCCGAACTGATGGCGGCGCGCGAGCAGCGCCTGCCGGTGGTGCGCCGCGCGGAGATGCTGGCCGAGCTGATGCGGCTGAAATCCTGCGTCGCCATCGCCGGTACGCACGGCAAGACGACGACGACCTCGCTGGTCGCGACCCTGCTCGAAAAGGGCGGGCTTGATCCGACCGTGATCAATGGCGGCATCATCAACGCCTACGGCACCAATGCCCGCATGGGCGAGAGCGACTGGATGGTGGTCGAGGCCGACGAATCCGACGGCACCTTCCTGAAGCTGCCGGCCGATGTCGCGATCATCACCAATATCGACCCGGAGCATCTCGACCATTTCGGCTCGTTCGATGCGATCAAGGCGGCGTTCCGCGCTTTCGTCGAGAACCTGCCCTTCTATGGTTTTGCGGTGATGTGCATCGACCATCCGACCGTGCAGGAGCAGGTCGGACAGATCGAGGATCGCCGGGTCATCACCTATGGCGAGAACCCGCAGGCCGATTTCCGCCTGCTCGACATCGACCTCTCTGGCGGCCAGTCGAAGTTCACGTTGCTCATCCGCGACCGCAAGCGCGGCCGCGAGGAGGTGGTGCGCGATCTCATCATGCCGATGCCGGGCCATCACAATGCCCTCAACGCCACCGCCGCGATCGCCGTCGCCTATGATCTGGGCGTGCCGGTCGAGCAGATCCGGGCCGGGCTCGCCGGCTTTGGCGGGGTCAAGCGCCGCTTCACCAAGACCGGCGAGTGGAACGGCGCGCTGATCTTCGACGACTACGGCCACCACCCGGTCGAGATCGCCGCCGTGCTCAAGGCCGCGCGCGCCTCGACCAAGGGCAAGGTCATCGCGGTGATGCAGCCGCATCGCTACAGCCGCCTGTCGAGCCTGTTCGCCGACTTCGCCGCCTGCTTCAACGATGCCGATTCAGTGATCATCGCGGATGTCTACGCGGCCGGCGAGCAGCCTATCCCGGGCATCGACCGCGATTCTCTGGTGGCGGCGATCAAGGCGCGCGGCCATCGTCACACGCTGCCGCTGGAATCCCCGGACAAGCTCGCCGGCATGGTCGCCGAGCTGGCCGGGCCGGGGGATTACGTGGTCTGCTTGGGGGCTGGGAATATCACACAGTGGGCGTATGCCCTGCCGAGTGAGCTTGCCTCTCTTCCTTCTCCCCTCGGGGGAGAAGGTGGCAGCGCGAAGCGCTGACGGATGAGGGCCGGTCGTGGAGCGCAAGAACACGACCGACACGCTCTCCTTCGCCCGCGGTCAGCGACAGGAGCCAACGCGCGCTGAAACCATCTTCTGGCAGGCGGTCCGCGGCCGCCGCTTCGCCGGTCTCAAGTTCAAGCGCCAGATGGCGATCGGTCCCTTTGTCGCGGATTTCTGCTGTTTCGAGCATCGGCTTGTTGTCGAGCTCGACGGCGAGCCTCACGAGACCGATGAAGCGCAGAAGCGTGATGCGCGTCGCGACGCGTTTCTCAGGCATGAGGGCTATCGGGTCTTGCGCTTTTCGAACGAGCGGGTTCTAGGAAACCTCGAATTCGTCCTGCGCGAGATCGCCGAATATGTCGGCCTCGCCGGACGGCCCTCATCCGACCCGGCTTCGCCGGGCCACCTTCTCCCCCGAGGGGAGAAGGAGACGCGCGGGTAAGCTCATGCCTTTCCAAGACATCACCCCCGATATCCGCGCCGCTGCGCCCGAATTGCGTGGGCGGCTGCTCGCCAACCAGGAGATGGCGGGGCTGACCTGGTTTCGTGTCGGCGGGCCGGCGCAGGTGCTGTTCACCCCGGCCGACGAGGCCGATCTCGCTTATCTGCTCGGCAAGCTGCCGGCGGAGATCCCGGTCACTGTGGTTGGGCTCGGCTCGAACCTGATCGTGCGCGATGGCGGTATTCCCGGCGTGGTCATCCGCCTGGCGGGCAAGGCGTTCGGTGAGATCACCCGCGAGGATGGCGACCGGCTGCGTGCCGGCACCGCCGTCCCGGATGTGAAGGTGGCGCGCGCCGCAGCCGATGCCTCGCTCGACGGGCTCGCCTTCTATCGCGGCATTCCCGGCTGCATCGGTGGGGCTCTGCGCATGAACGCCGGCGCGCATGGCGGCGAGACCACCGACGTGCTGGTCGAGGCGCGCGGCGTCACCCGCAAGGGCGAGATCGTGACCCTGTCGCATGCGCAGATGGGCTTCACCTATCGCAACTCGACGGCGTCCACCGACATCGTCTTCACCTCGGCGCTGTTCCAGGGCCGGCCGGGCGACCAGGCCGAGATCCTCGCCGAGATGGAGCGGGTGACCTCGGCACGCGAAGCGGCGCAGCCGATCAAGGAGCGCACCGGCGGCTCGACCTTCAAGAACCCGGACGGCGGCAAAGCCTGGCAACTGATCGATGCCGCCGGTTGCCGCGGGCTGCGCATCGGCGGGGCGCAGGTCTCCGAGATGCACTGCAACTTCCTGATCAACACCGGCGGCGCGAGCGCCGCCGATATCGAGGGGCTGGGCGAAGAGGTCCGCCGCCGGGTCAAGGACAATTCAGGCTACGAGCTGCACTGGGAGATCAAGCGGTTCGGCGTCGCGGCCTGAGTCGGCGTAGCTGCCGCGGTAGGCTTGCGCCGTGACAGCGTGATTCCGGCGATGGTCGAGCCGAAGATGATGGCGATGCCGAGCCATTGCTGGGCGTGGAACCACTCGCCCAGCAGGGCGGCGCCGAGGAAGGTCGCGACCAGCGGGCTGAGCAGGCTCAAGAAGGCGACGCCCGTTCCGATCGCGGCGATGCCGCGGACCCAGAGCCAGTAGGCGAAAGCGGTGCCGATCACGACGAGATAGCTCAGGCCGGTGAGATTGAGCAGGGTCGGCATGGGCGGCAGGCCCTCGACCAGGAGTGCGACCGGCAGGAGCAGCAACCCGCCCAATGTGAGCTGCCAGGCGGCGAGCGCGAGCGGCGTCCCGACCTTGCCCCAGCGCTCGATCAGCACGGTGCCGGTCGCCATCGAGGCGGCGCCGATCAGTGCGGCGATGACGCCGATCGCGTCGAGCTTCACGGTATCGTCGATCACCAGCAGGCCAACGCCGATCGTGCCGGCGAGGGCGGCGAGCACTTGGCCAAGACCGGGCCTACGCAACAACAACGGCCAGGCGAGGAAGGCGACGAGCAGCGGCTGCATCGAGCCGAGCGTCGCGGCGAGCCCGCCCGGCAGGCGCGAGGCGCTGAGAAATAGCATGCCGAAGAACAGGCCGATATTGGCGAAGCCGATGATGGCGAGCGGCAGGAGCTTGTCGCGCGGCGGCAGGCCGGGACCGAGCAGCATCAGGAGGATGCCGGCGGGCAGAGCGCGCAGCGCCCCGACCAGCAGGGGATGCTCGACGGGAAGCGTCTGGGTGAAGACGACATAGGTCGAACCCCAGAGTATGGGCGCCAGGATCGTTGCGAACAGGATGCGGGTCTTGCTGTCGGCCATGATGGCCTCCCTTTGCATCGAAGAGCGTGTCTGCGTAGGATTGTTCGACGACATATAATTCGACATCGAATTATTTGATACGGGATAATTAGGTGCGGGATTTCCATGAGTCAAGCTGACGAGGCCGGGCAAGGCGGACCGCTCGATTCGATCCTCAGGCAATGGCGCCGGGCGCGACCCGACATCGATCCCGGCCCGATGGCGATCTGCGGCGCGATCTGGCGGGCGGCCGAGCGGGTTCGCCTCGGCGTCGGGCGCAATCTCGTCGGCGAGGATCTCGACTTCGCCGGCTTCGACGTACTGATGACGCTGCGCCGCCAGGGCGAGCAGGGTGGCTCGCTGACCCCGTCCGAACTCGCCAAGGACATGATGCTGTCGACCTCGGCGATGACGAATCGACTCGACCGGCTGGAGAAGCGTCGGCTGATCGCGCGGCAGGCCGATCCTCAGGATCGGCGCAGCCTGCGCATCGTGCTGACGCCTGAGGGGTTCGCGCTGATCGAGCGGCTCGTGGTTTCGCATGTGGCGACGGAAGAAGCGCTGATTTCGGCACTCGATCCGGCCGAGCGCGCGCAGCTCAAGGCCCTGCTGGCCAAGGTCGCGGCCGGGGAAGGGGAGTGAGTCCGGCGTGCAACAGCCGGCTCGTCATTAACCGGCAGGGCTCATCGTTAACGCGCCGTTAACCATCTCGGATCAGGTTCGGACCCAGGAGTTCGGTGTCAGGAACCTTGATGAGCAAGCATGTCGCAGTGCTGATGGGCGGGTGGTCCGTCGAGCGTGAGGTCAGCCTCAGCAGCGGCGCGGCCTGTGCTCGGGCGCTGGAAGGCGTCGGCTATCGCGTCACGCGTGTCGAGGTTAACCGCGACGTTGCTGAGGTGCTGGCGAAGCTGAAGCCCGACGTCGCTTTCAACGCCCTGCACGGCCGCTACGGCGAGGACGGCACCATCCAGGGCGTGCTCGAGATCCTCGGCATCCCCTATACCCATTCCGGCGTGCTCGCGTCCTCGCTCGCCATCCGCAAGGACAAGGCCAAGATGGTCGTGGCGGCCGCCGGCGTGCCGGTGGCGAAGGGCGTGACCGTGTCGCGCTTCGAGGCTGCGAAACGGCATCCCCTGCCGCCGCCTTATGTGATCAAGCCGATCGACGAAGGCTCCTCCGTCGGGGTGGTGATCGTTAAGAAAGGCCGCGAGCACCCGCCCCAGGAGATCGCCCGGCCGGACTGGCCTTGTGGCGAGACCATGCTGGCCGAAACCTTCATCGCCGGGCGCGAACTGACCTGCGCGGTGATGGACGGCAAGTCCTTGGGGGTAACGGAGATTCGGGCGGCGACGGGCGAGTTCTACGACTACGACGCCAAATATGCCAAAGGCGGTTCAATCCACATCTGCCCGGCGCAAATTTTACCGAATCTTTACCGCCAAATCGAAGAGTGTGCGTTAACGGCGCATCAAGCAATCGGGTGCCGCGGCGTCAGCCGTTCAGACTTCCGCTACGACGACGAGAGCGACACGCTCGTCTGGCTGGAGGTCAACACGCAGCCCGGCATGACCGAAACCAGCCTTGTGCCTGAATTAGCCGCCCATGCGGGCATGAACTTCGGTGAGCTCGTTAAATGGATCGTCGAGGACGCCTCCTTGAATCGGTGAAGGTGGAACCGGTGTTCGCCGGCGCCAACCTGCCGATGCGCGTGACGGGGCCGCAGCTCCTCGTCGGCGAGCGCTCGCGCCGCTGGTTCCGCGGCTCGCGCCGCAGCGCCGTCGCGGTGCCGCTGGCCGAGCGGCTGCCGGGCGGTCTCGGCTCCTTCCTGGCGATCGGCTTCCTCGTGCTCACGGGCGTGAGCGGCGCGATCCTGGGCGGCCATTACGAGACCTTCCGCGAGAACTACGGCGAGCCCAAGCATGCGCTGGCCCGGCTCGTCGGCCTCGGCATCGATCGCATCACCATCTCGGGCCTGAACGGACTGTCCGAGATCGAGGTGCTGGTCGCCGCCGGCATCGATCCCAAGATCTCGCTCGCCTTCTTCGACGCCGACGAGGCGCGCAAGCGCCTGGAGGCGACGCCGATGATCCGCGAGGCCTCGGTCCGCAAGCTCTATCCCGGCGAGATCTCGATCAGCCTGACCGAGCGCGAGCCCTATGCGCTCTGGCAGGTCAAGGGCGACCTCTTCCTGATCGCTCAGGACGGCACGGTGATCGACAAGATGGATGATGGTCGCTTCGCCTACCTGCCGCTGGTCGTCGGTCCCGACGCCAACAAGCGGGCGAAGGAGTACATCACGCTGCTCGGCGATGCCGGTTCTTTCGGCTCGCGCATCCGCGCCGGCAGCCTTGTCGCCGGCCGGCGCTGGAACCTGAAGCTCGACACCGGTGCCGACGTCCGGCTGCCGGAGCAGGGCGCCGGCGCCGCGCTGAAGCGCCTGGCCAGCCTCGAACAGGACTTCCGAATCAGCGAGAAGGACTTGATCGCCATCGACATGCGCCAGCCTGACCGGGTGACCATGCGCCTGACCGAAGAGGCCGCGACGACGCGGTTCGAGCAGCTCAAGAGCAAGACCAAGAAGAAGGGCGGCGAGGCATGAGCTTGACCTCGCAAGGCCTGACCCCGCGGATGCGTCCGTTGTCGTCGCGCAAGAGCGCGACCTTGTCGATTCTGGACATCGGCACGAGCAAGGTCGTCTGCCTGATCGCCGAATTGAACCCGGCTGAGGCGAACGAGCGGCTGCGTGGGCGCACCCATGTTGCGCGCATCATCGGCATCGGCCACCAGCGCTCGCTCGGCCTGAAGGGTGGCGCGATCATCGATCTGGAAAGTGCCGAGCGCGCTATCCGTGCCGCGGTCGACGCGGCCGAGCGCATGGCCAAGGTCGAGGTCCAGTCGGTCATCGTCAACCTGACCGGCGGCCGGCTGAACTCGCAGCACTACCAGGCCAGCGTCGACCTGCGCGGCGGCTCGGTGGGTGATTCCGACGTGAAGCGCGTGCTCGCAGCGGCGGCGACCCATGCGATCCGGCCGGGCAAGGCGGTGCTGCATGCGTTGCCGACCGGCTATGCCCTCGACGGCTCGCCCGGCGTGCTCGATCCGCGCGGACTGATCGGCGGGGCGCTCTCGGTCGACATGCATGTCGTCGCGGCGGAAGCGGCGGCGGCGCGCAATGTCATGCTCGCGGTCGAGCGCTGCCATCTCGAGGTCGAGGCGGTGGTGGCGAGCCCCTATGCGGCTGGCCTCTCCGTCCTGGTCGACGACGAGGCCGAGATGGGCGTCGTCGTGGTCGACATGGGCGGCGGCACCACCTCGCTCGGCGTCTTCTCCGGCGGGCACCTGACCCATGCCGACGCGATCGCCGTCGGCGGCAACCACATCACGATGGACGTGGCGCGCGGGCTCTCGACCCGTGTCTCCGCCGCCGAGCGGCTGAAGACGCTGCACGGCTCGGCGATCGCCAGCCCGTCCGACGAGCGCGACATGATCGCGGTGCCGCAGGTCGACGACGACGAGCGGGACACGCCGAACCACCTGTCGAAGTCGCATCTGGTCCGGATCATCAAGCCGCGCGTCGAGGAGATCCTCGAACTGGTGCGTGATCGGCTGAAGGCGTCCGGCTTCTCGGCCGAGGCCGGGCGGCGCGTCGTCCTGACCGGCGGTGCCTGCCAGCTCACCGGCATGCCGGAAGTGGCGCGGCGCGTGCTCGGCGGCCAGGTCCGCACCGGCCGCCCGCTCGGGATCAAGGGTTTGCCGGAAGCGGGCAAGGGCCCGTCCTTCGCGGCGGCGGTCGGCCTGCTGGTCTATCCGCAGGTCGCGCATGTCGAACATTTCGAACCGCGGGCGGGGGCGTCGTTCTTCGCCCATGCGACCGATGGCTACTTCTCCCGCGTCGGCCGCTGGCTGCGCGAGAGCTTCTAGAGTTGCGGCCCGCACGGCCGAAAGGCCGGCGCGGACCGGGGTGAGTACGAGCAGAGCGGGGCTTAAGGCCCCTGGCGTGGAAGACGGGACGGCCCGCCAGGAGCCGGACAAGACAGTGAAAGAGGCAATCATGGCGATGAACCTGCAAGCCCCGGACATCCGGGAACTGAAGCCCCGGATCACCGTGTTCGGTGTCGGTGGCGCCGGCGGCAATGCCGTGAACAACATGATCGAGGCCGGTCTCGACGGCGTCGATTTCGTCTGCGCCAACACCGACGCGCAGGCGCTCGCACTCGCCCGCGCCCCGCGCATCATCCAGATGGGCCTCCAGGTCACCGAGGGCCTGGGCGCCGGCTCGCAGCCTGAAGTCGGCCGTGCGGCCGCCGAAGAGGTGATCGACGAGATCCGCGATCATCTCGCCGGCGCGCACATGGTCTTCATCACTGCCGGCATGGGCGGTGGCACCGGCACGGGCGCTGCCCCGGCGATCGCCCGCGTCGCCCGCGACATGGGCATCCTCACCGTCGGCGTCGTGACCAAGCCGTTCCAGTTCGAGGGTCAGCGCCGCATGCGCATGGCCGAGGCCGGCATCGGCGAACTCAACGAGGCCGTCGACACGCTGATCGTCATCCCGAACCAGAACCTGTTCCGCGTCGCCAACGAGAACACCGGCTTCGCCGACGCCTTCGGCATGGCCGACCAGGTGCTCTATTCGGGCGTCGCCTGCATCACCGACCTGATGGTCCGTCCCGGCCTGATCAACCTCGACTTCGCCGACGTGCGCGCCGTGATGCGCGGCATGGGCAAGGCGATGATGGGCACCGGCGAAGCTCAGGGCGAGAAGCGCGCGCTCTCGGCCGCCCAGGCCGCGATCAACAACCCGCTGCTCGACGACGTCTCGATGAAGGGCGCGCGCGGCCTGCTGATCTCGATCACCGGCGGGCGCGACATGAAGCTCTACGAGGTCGACGAGGCCGCCACCCGCATCCGCGAGGAGGTCGACTCCGAGGCCAACATCATCGTCGGCGCCACCTTCGACGAGGCGCTCGAAGGCACAATGCGCGTTTCGGTGGTCGCCACCGGCATCGACAAGCCGATGACTGCCCAGGGCGAGCTCGACCCGACCGAAGCCCGTATCGCCGAGGTCGCAGAGCGGCTGAAGGCCGAGGCCCGGCTGCGTTCGGCCGTCCCGAACATCCGCACCTCCGCCTCAGCGCCTGCTCCCGCGCCCATGCCGGCTCCCGTCACCGAGACCATGACGCCGGAGCCGGTCCGCGCTCCCGCGCCGGCCCCGGTCAGCTTCGCTGCCGATGTCCGCATCGAGCCGGCCCAGCCGCGTCCGGCGATGGTCGCTCCGCCGGTCGCCGAGGCGCCTGTCGCCGAAGCCTTCGTGCCGCATCATGAGGACAGTTTCATCCCGCCGATGCCCGAGCGCGCTGTGATCCGCCCGACCCGCATGCCGCGCGTCGAGGATCTGCCGCTGCCGGCCCAGCACCAGATCGCGCAGAGCCGCGGCGCGGTGCCGGCTCCCGCACCGGCCTCGGTCGAGCAGAAGCGCATGTCGCTGATGCAGCGCCTCGCCTCGGTGGGCTTCGGCCGCAAGGAGGACGAGTATGCCGAGGTGCCGATGGCGCCGCCGGCTCCCGCCCCGCGCCAGGCGCCTCCAGCTCCGGCTGCCGGCCCCAGCGCCGCCCATGCCGAGTTCATGCGCCGCCCGCCGGCGCCTGCCACCCGGCCGGCCCAGGGCCAGCTCGACCAGCTCGGCCGCGCAGCTCCGGCCCGCAATACGGAAGAGGACCAGCTCGAGATCCCGGCCTTCCTGCGCCGCCAGTCGAACTGAGCTTTCGAACCGAGCTTTCCCGGCCGGTTCAACCGGTTTAACAAAAGGCCCGGCGGCACTGTCCGCCGGGCCTTTTTTAACGTCTGAAAAACCATATACATCAAGCAGATGGTTAAGATTTTCTGGCTTTGTAACCTCTGTTACAGAGCGAAAGAAAGCGTGATTTTGAAGCCAATGCGCCTGCGCGTATCTTGCAGCGCATCACCGGGTAAGGGGATTCGGGATTAGTCCCGAGTTCACTGCACATCAGGGAACCGCATCGATCGTCGAAGAGGTTGCGCCGCGAGGCGCCGGCCCAGAGATCGTCGCGCTTAAGATCGGATACTGAGTATGATGGCTGAACGGCAGACGACCCTACGCTCGCCCGTGACCCTCCAAGGCATCGGCGTTCATTCCGGGGCTCCCGCCTGCCTGACCTTGCGGCCCTCCACTGCCAATTCCGGCGTCGTCTTCCTGCGCAAGGGCCTCGAAGGCGGCCATGAGCAGCTGATCCACGCCCGCCACAACAAGGTCAGTGCCACCGAGCTGTGCACCGTGATCGGTGACCAGGTCTCCGGTTCCGTCGCCACGATCGAGCATCTGATGTCGGCCTGTGCCGGCCTCGGCCTCGACAATGTGCTGATCGAGATCGACGGTCCCGAGATGCCGATCATGGACGGCAGCGCCGCCGAGTTCGTCAACGCCATCGAGGCGACCGGCCTCGTCGCCCTCGGCGCGACCCGCCGCTACCTCAAGGTCCTGCGCCCGGTCCGCATCGAGCAGGGTCGCGCCTTCGCCGAGCTCTCGCCGTCGGAGAGCGGCTTCCGCCTCGATGTCGAGATCGACTTCGACACCAAGGCGATCGGCCGCCAGCGCAAGATCTTCGATCTCGACCCCGAGGCTTATGCTCGCGAGATCTCCCGCGCCCGCACCTTCGGCTTCATGCGCGATGTCGAGCAGCTCTGGAAGGCCGGCTTCGCGCTCGGCGCCTCGCTCGACAACACCGTCGCGATCGGCGACGACAAGGTGATCAATCCCGAAGGCCTGCGCTACGCCGACGAATTCGTGCGCCACAAGGTCCTCGACGCGGTGGGCGACCTTGCGCTCGCCGGCTACCCGATCCTCGGCGAGTTCCGTTCCTATTGCGGCGGTCATCGCATGAACGTCCGGATCCTCGAGGCCCTGTTCGCCGACCGCGCCAATTACGCGATCGTCGAGGCCCAGCCGGCCTTCGCCCACCATGCGGTGCAGATGGCGGCCGGCCCGGTGCCTGCCGCGCTTGCGCCCGACCTGCACTGAGCAGGGTATTACGCGACGCCACGCCTTGCATTCGCCCGTTTCCTGTTGGAAACGGCGAACGCACTGCATGAAGCGCCCGTCACGCTTGGCGAAAAGGCTGCTTCTGAGCTAAAGCCATTTCGCGCGCTCTTACCGAAGGGCGTCACAAGGACGGATGAAGTGAGCGTCATGCGGCTGAAGACAATCAACTCCGGCGAATCGACCAGCGGCGGCAAGCGTCTTGTGCTGGCCTTTGCCCTTGCGGCCACGCTCGGCGGCTGCGACACGATGAGCTCGCTCAACCCCTTCGATCGCCCCGAGACCTACAAGCCCGAGGTGGTGGCTGAGGTTCCGGCCGACAAGCTCTACAATGAAGGCCTCGCCCGTCTCCAGAACGGTGACACCGAAGGCGCGAACAAGAAGTTCGACGAGATCGACAAGCAGGCGCCATTTTCGCCCTATTCGAAGAAGGGCCTGATCATGGCCGCTTACTCGAATTACGAGGCGCAGAAATACGACGACGCGATCACCGCCTCGAAGCGCTTCCTGGCGCAGAACCCGGCGAGCCCGGATGCGGCCTATGCGCAGTACATCCTGGCGATGTCCTATTACAACCAGATTCCAGACGCGACGCGCGACCAGGAGCGTACCGACCTGGCGCTGCGCGCGATGCAGGAACTGCTCGACCGCTATCCGAAGTCGGAATACGTCATCGACGTGCGCGAGAAGATGCTGGTCGCGCGCGACCAGCTCGCCGGCAAGGAGATGAATGTCGGGCGCTTCTACCTCGAGAAGCGCAACTACACCGGCGCCGTCGGCCGCTTCCGCGACGTCATCACCAAGTACCAGACCACGCGCCATGTCGAGGAGGCGCTGATGCGCCTGACCGAGGCCTATATGGCGCTCGGCATCACCAACGAGGCGCAGACCGCCGCGGCGGTGCTCGGCCACAACTTCCCTGACAGCCCCTGGTACAAGGACGCCTATACGCTCCTCGAGAGCGGCGGCCTGCAGCCACGTGAGGATCGCGGCTCCTATATCAGCCGGACCTTCAACGGCTTCACCCGCGCTGTCGTCGGGATAACCGGTCTCGGTCGCCTCTAAGTCGGTCTGCTGGTGTCCCGGCGAGGCCATCTCCGGCCGGCACAAGGGAGCTGAGTCACCATGCTCGCTCAGCTCTCGATCCGCGACATCGTTCTGATCGACCGGCTCGACCTGGGCTTCGAGGACGGGCTCAGCGTGCTGACCGGCGAGACCGGCGCCGGCAAGTCGATCCTGCTCGATGGCTTCGCGCTGGCGCTGGGCGCACGCGGTGACGGCGGCCTGGTGCGCCATGGCGAGACGCAAGGCCAGGTCAGCGCCGTGTTCGACCTGCCGATGGCGCATCCGGCGCGGGCTCTCGCCCAAGCGCAGGAGATCGACACCGACGGCGACCTGATCCTGCGGCGCGTGCAATATGCCGACGGGCGCACCCGCGCCTTCGTCAACGACCAGCCGGTCAGCGTCCAGATCCTGCGCATGATCGGCGCGGCGCTCGTCGAGATCCACGGTCAGCATGACGACCGCGCCCTCACCGACCCGGCCCAGCACCGCACCATCCTCGACAGCTTCGGCGAGCTGGCCGCGCAGGCGGTCGAGGTCGCCCGCGCCAGCGAGACGCTAAAAAAGGCGCGCCAGGCCCTGCAGAGCCAGCGCATCCGGGTCGAGACGGCCCGCAAGGAGGCCGATTTCCTGCGCCATGCCGTGGCCGAGCTCGGCAAGCTCGCGCCCGAGCCGGGTGAGGAAGAGGCGCTGGCAGCGCGGCGCCAGGGCATGATGGCTGCCGAGAAGGTCGCCCGCGACATCATCGAAGCCTATGAGGCGGTCGGCGGCACCGCTTCGCCTGTTTCCGCCCTGTCGGGTGTGCTGCGCCGGCTGGAGCGACGTGCCGTCCAAGCGCCGGAGCTTGTCGATCCCTCGATCGCGGCGCTGACCACGGCGGTGGTCGCGCTGGAGGAGGCGGGGGAGACGCTGCAGGCTGCGGTACGCGCTGCCGAATTCGATCCGCGCGTGCTGGAGCGTGTTGAGGAGCGGCTGTTTGCTCTGCGCGCGGCGGCGCGCAAATTCGATGTCCCGGTCGATGCGCTGGCGGCGTTGGCCGAGACCATGGCGGCCGATCTGGCTGCGCTCGATGAGAGCGAAGGCTCGCTGAAGCGCCTGGAGGCGGAGCTCGCCGAAGCCGAGGCGGCTTATGTCGCGCTCGCGACGGTATTGTCCGCAGGGCGCATCCGGGCTGCTTCGGCGCTCGATGCGGCGGTGAAGGCGGAATTGCCGCCGCTCAAGCTGGAGCGGGCGCGTTTCATCACGCAGATCGACAGCGATCCCGATGCGCGCGGGCCGGAAGGGCTCGACCGCGTCGAGTTCTGGGTCGAGACCAATCCGGGGACGCGGCCGGGGCCGATGATGAAGGTCGCCTCGGGCGGCGAACTCTCGCGCTTCATGCTGGCGCTGAAGGTGGTGCTGGCCGAGCGTGGCTCGGCGCCGACCCTGGTCTTCGACGAGATCGACACCGGCGTCGGTGGCGCGGTGGCGGATGCGATCGGCGAGCGGTTGGCCCGATTGGCGGCGCGGGTGCAGGTGATCTCGGTGACGCATGCGCCGCAGGTCGCGGCCAAGGCCGGCCAGCATTTCCTGATCGCCAAGTCGGCTGATGGCGGGGAGGGCGTCGACGAGCGCACCGTCACCCGGGTCTCGCCCTTGCAGGATGGTACGCGGCGCGAGGAGATCGCCCGCATGCTCGCCGGGGCCTCGATCACCGAGGAGGCGAGGGCGGCCGCCGGCAAGCTGCTCGATGCGGCCGGGATGCGCGGCTAGTCGGGTCAGGCCGGGATCAGTTCGTACCCCGAGCCGTTCGCGACGACGCGTCTGAAACCTTCGATATGGCCGCCCGAGACGAGCCAGCCTTCATCCGCTGCGCGAGCAAGGATGGCGCGGCGGGAGGCGAGGGCGGTGGCGGCGTCGAAATCATAGACGAAGCCGATTCCCGGATCGGTGGCCTGCAGATCAGAGAGATGCAGCGCATCGCCCCAGAGCAGCAGGCTCTGCTCGCCTTCGATCAGGTAGCCGCTATGGCCGGCGGTATGGCCGGGGAGAGGGATCAATGTGATGCCGGGCCGCACGATGCCGGCCGGGGCAGGGTGGATGCGGCCAGCATAATGCTTCTTCACCGCTGCCGTGACGGCGAAGCCACCTTGCCGGTTCTGCGGCGTCTTTGCGCGGTTGGTCTCGTTTCCGAAGAAGCCGAAATCGGCTTCGGGCACGACGATCTCGGCATTCGGGAAGCGGGCGTTCTCGCTGTCAAGCAGCCCGAGTGCATGGTCACCATGAAGATGCGTGATCAGGACACGCTCGACCTGCTCGGGTGCAATGCCGGCGCCAGCCATGGCGGCGGGGGCATGGCCCATCGCCGAGCCCCAGGAGGGGCCGGTGCCGGCGTCGACGAGGGTGATCCCGCTGGCGCCCTTCAGAGCGAAGCAGTTGACGGGAATGCTGACCTTCGGCTTGCCCCAGCGCACCACGGCCTCGTCGCGCGCGGCCTCGCCATCGGCATGGATCAGGACGTCGAGCGACGCCTCGAAGATCCCATCGTGGAGCGTGAGCACGTCGTAAGCGCCGACGCGTCGCCAAGTCTCGCTCATCTCGTCAAGTCCCCGCTCCGGTGTGATATGCTTAGACCATGCAGCTCTCTGCGCCGACAACGGAGCGGGCGGCATGGCCGGCATCCGCTGCCGCATACGGGATGGATCGATGCTGCATTCCCTTTTCCTGCGATTTCCTCTATGTGCAGCGCAATATCGCGGTGCCGCGTCCGGCGCCGCCCCTCGTTCTGCGTGCTGCCGACCTGCCAGCTGCAATCTAAGGCCTGACATCGATGTCCTTCATCTCCACGAGTGCGCCGCTGGCGCGGGCGCTCGCCGACCGTAATTACAGCGAGCCGACCCCCGTCCAGGCCGCAGTGCTGGAAGAGGCGGCCGCCGGCCGCGACCTGCTGGTCTCCTCGCAGACCGGCTCGGGCAAGACGGTGGCCTATGGCCTCGCCATCGGCGCCGACCTGCTCGGCGACGCCGAGGCCCTGCCGCGGGCCGAACGGCCGCTGGCGCTGATCGTCGCGCCGACGCGCGAACTCGCCCTCCAGGTCCAGCGCGAGCTCAGCTGGCTCTACAAGCAGACCAATGCCCGCGTGATCTCCTGTGTCGGCGGCATGGACCCGCGCCGCGAGGCGGCTCTGCTCGACGAGGGTGCGCACATCGTCGTCGGCACGCCCGGCCGTCTGCGCGACCATATCGAACGCCGCCGCCTCGACGTTTCGGGCCTGCGGGCGGTCGTGCTCGACGAGGCCGACGAGATGCTCGATCTCGGCTTTCGCGACGATCTCGAATTCATCCTGAAGTCGGCGCCGGCAGAGCGCCGCAGCCTTCTGTTCTCGGCGACGCTGCCGAAGGCGATTATCGCCCTGGCGCGCAGCTATCAGCGCGATGCCCTGCGCATCGAGGTGGCTGGCGGCGAGCGCGGCCATGCCGATATCGAATACCGCGCCATCCGCGTCTTCCCGAAAGAGGCCGAGCTCGCGGTCGTCAACCTGCTGCGCTTCCATGACTCGCCGACGGCGCTGGTGTTCTGCAACACCCGCAACGCGGTGCGCCATCTCGAGGCGATCTTGCTGGAGCGCGGCTTCTCGGCTGTGGCGCTCTCGGGCGAGCTCAGCCAGAGCGAGCGCAATTCGGCGTTGCAGGCCTTGCGCGACGGCAGGGCCCGCGTCTGCGTCGCGACCGACGTCGCGGCGCGCGGCATCGACCTGCCGGGCCTGACACTGGTCATCCATGCCGAGCTGCCGAACGATCCCGAGGTGATGCAGCATCGCTCGGGCCGCACCGGCCGCGCCGGTAACAAGGGCACCAGCGTGCTGCTGGTGCCGGCCTCGCGCCGGCGCAAGGCCGAGATGCTGATCTCCGAGGCCAAGATCGAGGTGAGCTGGGCCGGCCCGCCAACGCAGGACGAGATCCGCGTGCTCGACGAGCAGCGCCTGCTGAGCGATCCCCTGCTCTCCGGCGAGGCGAGCGAGGACGATGCGCCGATGGTCGCGGCCTTGCTTGCGGGGCGCTCGACGGAGGAGATCGCGGCGGCGCTGGTGCGTGTCTATCGCTCGCGCCTGCCCGCGGCCGAAGAGGTCGGCGATCCCAACTTCGGTCGTGATGAACGCCGTCCCGTGCGCAGCGCCGAGGATTACGCAAGGCCGCGCGAGCATGGTGGCGCCGAGCGGCCGGAGCGCCGCGAGAGGTCGGGTCCGCGCGGCGATACCGTCTGGTTCCGCCTGAACATCGGCCGCAAGGACGGCGCCGACCCGCGCCAGCTCCTGCCGATGCTGTGCCGGCGCGGCAAGATCACGCGCGACGAGGTCGGCGCGATCCGCATCTTCGACAAGGAGACCAAGGTCGAGATCGATGCCGAGGTGGCCGAGCGCTTCGCGCAACTCGCCAAGGCGGTCGACCGCGACAAGATCATCATTGAGCCGGTGACGGGTGAAGACGAGCGCCGTCCGGCCAAGCCCTTCGCCGAAAAGGCGAGCCATGCGCCGCGCGGCGCTCATCCGGCGCGCGAGCAGCGCGACGAGCGTTCGACGGCGCCGGCGCGCAAACCCTATGAAGGCAAGGGCAAGCCGTTCGGCGCCAAGCCCTATGATCCGACGCGGCGTGACCGCGAGCCGGCCTATGAGGAGACCGCGATCCTGCGGCCCGAGCGGCCCTTCGACAAAAAGAACGAGCCCGGCGGCAAGCCGTTTGCTGGCAAGTTCAAGGGCGGCAAGTTCGAGGGTGGCAAGAAGCCATTCGGCGCGCCGCATGGCGGCGAGCGCCCGGGCGCCGGCGACGCACGGCCGGCGGGCAAGAGCTTCGGCGATAAAAAGCCGTTCGGGGCCAAGAAGCCCTTCACTGGCAAGAAGCCTTTCGGAGCGAAGAAGCCGCGCCGCGACGATCGCTAGCGCAGGCTGATCTCGGGCTTACCGTCATGGTCGGGCTCGTCCCGACCATCCACGTCTTCCTTCGGGCAGGGCGGTGTTCGAGGCATGGATGCTCGCCACAAGGGCGAGCATGACGCGCTGGAGCAGCGTCGCGCTGGGACCTGAGCCGGCCGCTTAGCGCAACCCCAGGAAAGACAGAATCGCCAGGACGACGACGACCAGACCGACGATGTAGATGATGTTGTTCATGGTGGAGCCCCCTCCGGTTGCGTTGCCGTCGCAGCGCAACGGCTGATGATCGGTGCAGCAGCGCCGCAGCACCATCCGAACGCGCTGCCGTGCGGGATTGTTCCAAAATCGTCGCATAGCTGTTGCACTCCCCAGCCATCCGCTCCCACAATGCCCGCCCGGGCAGAGACCCGGACGGGGGATCGCGATGAGGACGATGGGTAAGGCGCTCGGCGCCGTGTTGATGTTGGCCGGGCTCGTTTTGCCCGCCGCCGCGCAGGACCGGCTGGTGATCGCCGGGCGTGATGCCGGCTTCGCGCCGGCGCTCGCCAAGATGGTCGAGCTCTACCAGGCCAAGAATCCGGCTGTGAAGATCGAGCGGCTCGAGCTCGGTGGCGGCCCCCTCTATGAGCGCCTCGCGGTCGGCGCGCGCGAGAAGACGGCGGCGACCGATGTCGCCATGCTCGACGATATCTGGGCGCCGGAGTTCATGGCGCGTGGCTGGCTTACCGACCTCGACACCGTCGGCGGCCTGCCGGGCGAGTTCGTCAAGTCGGCGATCGATGTCTCCAAGCACAACGGCAAGCTCTATGCCGCGCCCTTCGTCGGCAACATCGCGATGTTCGCCTATCGCAAGGACCTGCTCGCCAAGCACGGCTTCGAGCGGCCGAAAACCTGGAGCGACGTCGTCAAGGCGGCGCAGGTGATCCAGGACAAGGAGCAGGGTGTCTCCGGCCTCGTCTTCCGCGGCATCAAGGGCAACCCGATCGTCACCTCCTTCCTGCCGGTGCTGTGGGCGCATGGTGGCGACGTGGTGAGCGCCGACGGCAAGGCCGTGCTCGACACGCCGGCGGCCGAGAAGGCGCTGACCCAGTTCCTCTCGTTCAAGGCGCTCGCGCCGAAGGGCGTCGAGACCTACAACGCGACTGAATTGCGTGATGCGATCCAGCAGGGCCGCGCCGCGATCGCGGTCGAGATGTGGTCGTCCTGGGCCGGCACGCTCGACGGCAACGCCTCGAAGGTTGCCGGTCAGGTCGAAGTCGTCGCCACACCGGGCGAGGTCAAGGGGCCGGCGCCGATGCTGGGCGCCTGGTTGCTCGGCATTCCCGCGGATTCGCCGAACAAGGCGCGCGCCGCCGACTTCATCCGCTTCGTCACCTCGCCGGAGAACCAGAAGCTGATCGCGCTCGAGACCGGCAACCCGCCGACGCTCACCGCGCTGTTCAACGACAAGGACCTCGTCGCCAAGTATCGCTGGTACCCGGCGCAGCTCGAGGCGCTGAACGTTGCCCAGGCCCGTCCGCGCATCAGCCAGTGGGCCCGCGTCGAGACCATTCTGGGCGACTACCTCCAGCTTGCCCTGATCGGTCAGCTGCAGCCCAAGCAGGCGCTGGCCGAGGCCAACGCCCAGATCGCCCGCGCCCTGACGCGTTGACCTTAACGGGGGCCGCCTCCTCGCGAGGCGGCCCGCTTTTCGTCTGGACGTAATGACCGCTTCCCGCCGCCTGCTGCCCTGGCTCCTGCTGACGCCGGCACTCATCATCTTCGCCGGGCTGACGCTCTATCCGCTCGGGCGGACGCTGGCGCTCTCCTTGTTCGCCACCGATTACGGCTTCGAGAACGCCAAGTTCGTCGGGCTCGAGAATTTCCAGGAGCTCTGGGACAGCCGCTTCTTCCGGCAGGCGGTGACCAATACCGTGCTGTTCACGGTGGTGGCGACGGTACTCGAAGTCGCGGCGGGCCTGGGGCTCGCGCTGCTGCTCAACCGTGCCTTTCCCGGCCGCACGCTGGTGATGACGCTGCTGCTCGCGCCCTTCGTGCTCTCGACCATGGTGGTCACGGCGATCTGGCGGGCCTGGTTCCATTTCGACCTCGGCTTCCTGAACAACCTGCTGCGTACCGTCGGCCTGCCCGGCGTACCTTGGCTGTTCGACCCGAACCTCGCGCTCTGGTCGATCGTGCTCGTCGATCTCTGGCAGACCGCGCCCTTCGCCTTCCTGATCATCTTCGCCGGGCTGCGCCTGATCCCGCAGGACGTCTACGAGGCAGCCCGCGTCGACGGCGCCGGGCCGTGGCGGCGCTTCCGCGACATGACGCTGCCGCTGCTTGCGCCCTATCTCTTCGTCGCGGCGCTGCTGCGCTCGGTGGACAGCTTCAAGCTGTTCGACAAGGTCTACGCCATGACCGGCGGCGGGCCGGGGCAGTCGACCGAGACGGTCTCGATGTTCGTCTACCGGCAGGGCTTTCGCTTCTTCGACATCGGGCTGGCCTCGGCCGCGGCGGTCGTGATGATCGTCGTCGCCGGCCTGCTCGCGGTGATCTATGCGGCCTCGCTGCTCAAGGGGGCGGGCCGATGATCCGGATCATCGCAGCCTTCGGCCTTTGCGCGCTCTCGCTGATCCCGCTCGTCTGGATGGTCGCGACCTCGTTCAAGCCGCCGGCCGAATATGTCTCGACCTCGATCGCGCTCTGGCCGCAGGATCCGACGCTGACGCATTACCGCGTGCTGCTCGACGGTGGGATGTGGCGCCTCGGGCTCAACAGCGTCGTGGTGGCGCTCGGCACGGTGGCCTTGGCGCTGCTGGCCGGCCTGCCGGCCGCCTATGCGCTGGCGCGCTTCGAGCTGCCCAGGCGCTTCGACATCGTCTTCCTCGGCTTCGTCTTGGTGATCAAGCTGGCGCCACCGATCGCGCTCGCCATCCCGCTCTATCAGGTGCTGCGGGCGCTTGGCCTGCTGGACACCCATCTCGGGCTGATCCTCGCCAACCAGATCCTGGCGCTGCCCTTCGCGATCTGGATGCTGCTCGGCTTCGTCCGCGACGTGCCCTATTCCTTCGAGGAGGCGGCGATGCTCGACGGCGCCGGCTTCGTGAAGCGGCTGCTTCAGATCGTGGTGCCGCTGCTGATGCCCGGGCTGATCGCGACCGCGGTCTTCGTCGCGATCATGAGCTGGAACGAGTTCCTGTTCGCGCTGCTCTTCATCCAGACGCCGTCGAAATTCACCTTGCCGGCCTTCATCGCGACGCTGATCAACGAGGATGAGACCTTGTGGGGCAGGCTCTCGGCGATGGGGCTGATCGCCTCGCTGCCGGTGCTGCTCGCGGTCGGGCTGGTCCGGCGCGGGCTGACGCGCGAGGTCTCGGTGGATCAGCATTAACGAGGATCGTCATTCTCGGGCGGAGCGAAGCGCAGACCCGAGAATCTCATGACGATGAGGCGCCAGTCAGCGCCCCATCCGGCCTGAGATGCTCGGGGCCAGCCCGAGCATGACGGCAAAGCGCAACGCGCCTACCGCGGCACGACCTTGCGGTAGAAGTGCCAGCTGGCATGGCCGAGGATCGGCATGACCAGGATCAGGCCGACCAGCACCGGCAGCGAGCCGAGCACCAGCAGCGCCGTGATCGTCAGCGCCCAGTACAGCATCACCCGCGGGTTCTTCTCGACAGCGGCCATCGAGGTCTTCACCGCGGTCGCCATGCTGACATGCCGGTCGAGCATCAGCGGGAAGGAGACGACCGTCATCGAGAACACCAGGATGGCGAAGAGCAGGCCGAGCGCATTGCCGAGGATGACCATCGTCCAGCCATTCACCGTGGTCAGCAGCGGCATCATGAAGCCCTCGAAGGATTCGAGCGGCACATCGCCCATCAGCCAGCGATAGATCACCCAGGCGCTGAACAGCCAGGTGAGGAAGACGCCCGTCAGCACTGCGCCGAGCAGCGCGATCTGGCCGATGCCGGGCGAATGCACGACATCGAGCGCATGCTTCCAGGAGGTGTCCATGCCGAGCTCGCGACGGCGGCTGATCTCGTAGAGGCCGATCGCCGCGAACGGGCCGAGCAGGGCAAAGCCCGAAGCCAGCGGGAACAGCAGCGGGAAGATGTTGTAGCTCACCGTCAATCGGGCGAGCAGGATGCCGGCGATCGGATAGATCAGCGCGATGAAGAGCAGATGGCTCGGCTGGGCCATGAAATCGGAATAACCCTGCTTGAGCGCGTCCTTGATGTCGGCGACGCGGATTTCGCTGACCGGCAGAGCATCGGCAGGCGCAGCATCGTTCGCCGCCATCGGGGGATGATGGATATGGGTATCGGCCATGGCGTTCTTCCCGGTTGCGGCCCGGTTCGCCTTGGCGGTCCTGACGCGATCCTCCGGTCAAGACCTGCGAGGCGTCGAGCATCCATTTCAGCGGGGGTAGCTTACACCCGGCGCGCTCCTGCCACAAATCGGCGTACCCAAATCGTGAAACAGGAGCTTCGCAGGATACTTCCCCTGAACTAGAACTGCGCCATGCCTCAGACTGTTCCCACACCCGTCGAAGATTTGACGCCCGAAGCCGCCCGCGCCGAGCATGAAATGCTCGGGCCGGAGATTGCCGCCGCGAATGCCGCTTATCACAGCGACAGTGCGCCGATCATGGACGACGCGACCTTCGACGCGAAGTTCCGCCGGCTGACCGCGCTGGAAAGCGCCTTTCCGGAGCTCAAGGGGGCTGAGGCGCTGTCCGAGAAGGTCGGCGCGAAGCCCTCGGGCAAGTTCGCCAAGATCCGGCATCGCGTGCCGATGCTTTCGCTCAACAACGCCTTCGCCGACGAGGACATCGCCGATTTCGTCACGCGCGTCAGGACCTTCCTCGGCCGCAAGGACGATCAGCCGATCGCCTTCACCGCGGAGCCGAAGATCGACGGGCTCTCGCTGTCGCTGCGCTACGAGAAGGGCGAGCTGGTCAGCGCCGCGACGCGTGGCGACGGCGAGGAGGGCGAGGACGTCACCGCCAATGCCCGCACCATCTCCGAGATCCCGCACCGGCTGAAGGGCAAGGACGTGCCTGAGATCGCCGAGGTGCGCGGCGAGATCTATCTCGGCCATGCCGACTTCGCCGCGATCAACCAGCGCCAGCGCGAGAAGGAAGAGCGCGAATTCGCCAATCCGCGCAACGCCGCCGCCGGCTCGCTGCGCCAGCTCGACGTCTCGATCACCGCGAGCCGGCCCCTGCGCTTCTTCGCCTATGCCTGGGGCGAGATGCCGGTCCTGCCGGCGCCGACGCAGTTCGGCGTGGTCGAAGCCTTTGCGCGCTGGGGCTTCAGGACCAATCCGCTCATGGCGCGCTGCGAGAGCGTCGAGGCGCTGCTGGCGCATTACCGGTCGATCGAGGCGCAGCGCGCCACGCTCGGCTACGACATCGACGGCGTGGTCTACAAGGTCGACGATCTTTCGCTGCAGGCCAGGCTCGGCTTCGTCGCGCGGGCGCCGCGCTGGGCGATCGCGCACAAGTTCCCGGCCGAGCTTGCGACCACCGTGCTGGAGGCGATCGACATCCAGGTCGGCCGCACCGGGGCGCTCTCGCCGGTGGCGCGGCTGAAGCCTGTGACGGTCGGCGGCGTCGTGGTCACCAATGCGACGCTGCACAACGAGGACTATATCCGCGGCTTCGATTCGAAGGGCCTGCCGATCCGTGACGGCAGCGACATCCGCATCGGCGACACCGTCACGGTGAAGCGCGCCGGTGACGTGATCCCGCGCGTCGAGGCGGTCGACCTCGCCAAGCGCCCTGCCGACGCGCAGCCTTACGTCTTCCCGACGACCTGCCCGGTCTGCGGTTCGGATGCGGTTCGCGAGCATAATCCGCGCTCGGGCAAGGAGGATGCGGTGCGCCGCTGCACCGGCGGGTTGATCTGCGAGGCGCAGGCGGTCGAGCGTCTGAAGCACTTCGTCTCGCGCGACGCTCTCGACATCGACGGGCTCGGCGACAAGCAGATCGAGTTCTTCCACGACGATCCCGACCTGCCGGTGAAGCAGCCGGCCGACATCTTCACGCTGGCTGAGCGCGATGCCGCCAGCCTGAAGAAGCTCAAAGACAAGGAAGGCTTCGGCGCGACCAGCACCAAGAAGCTGTTCGAGGCGATCGACGACCGGCGCAAGCCCCCACTCAACCGCTTCATCTTCGGGCTCGGCATCCGCCATATCGGCGAAACCAATGCACGCCTGTTGGCGCGCCATTACGGCTCGTTCGAGGCGCTGCAGGCAGCCTGCCTCGCCGCCGAGAACCCCGAAAGCGAGGAGCGCGCGGCGCTCGACGCGATCGACGGCGTCGGCCCGACCGTGGTCGAGGCGCTGCTGCAATTCTTCGCCGAGGAGCACAACCAGCAGATGCTCGCCCGGTTGCTGGGAGAGGTGACGCCGCAGCCGCTGGAGGCGGTGGCGTCCTCCAGCCCGGTCGCGGGCCAGATCGTCGTCTTCACCGGCGCGCTCGAACGCATGACCCGCGACGAGGCCAAGGCGATGGCCGAGCGACTCGGTGCCAAGGTCGCCGGCTCGGTCTCGTCGAAGACCGATCTGCTGGTGGCGGGGCCGGGTGCCGGCTCGAAGCTCAAGGATGCCGCCAAGCACGGGGTCAAGGTGATCGACGAAGCCGGCTGGTTCGAGCTGGTCGGAGGGTAGCAGCACCGTCATGCTCGCCCTTGTGGCGAGCATCCACGTCTTGAACACCGCGCTGCCCGAAGGAAGACGTGGATGGTCGGGACAAGCCCGACCATGACGGAAAACGGCCGCTTCTACCCCCGCCCCGCCGCCAGCGTGCAGATCATCCGCGCCACCTCATAGGATTTCTCGAAGGCCGGGACGGGCAGGAATTCGTAGCGCGAGTGGAAGTTATAGGCGCCGGTGAAGAAGTTCGGCGTCGGCAGGCCGCGCGCCGAGAGGGCAGCGCCGTCGGTGCCGCCACGCATCGGGATCTGCTTCTTCCTGATCTGCAGCGCTTCAAGCGCGCCGAACAGCAACTCGACCGGGCGTTCGTCGTCGCCCAGGCTGTCATGGATGTTGCCATAGGTGTCGCTCACCACGCACTCGACGCGGCCGGTCGGGTAGAGCGCGGCGATCTCCGTGGTGACCTCGCTGAAACGGCGCTTACGCGCTTCGAAGCGTTCCTTGTCGAAATCGCGGATCAGCGCGCCCAACCTGGCTTCGCTGGCATTGGCGGTGATGGCGTTGAACCAGACATAGCCCTCGCGACCTTCGGTGTTCTCCGGCGTCTCTGCCCGGTCGAAGCGGCTGATGAAATCCTGCGCCATCAGCACCGGGTTCACCAGCACGCCCTTGGCCGACATCGGGTGGGTACTGACGCCGGAGAGGGTGATCTCCACGGCGGCGGCGTTGAAGTTCTCGATCACTACTTCGCCAAGCTCGCAGCAGTCGATCGTGTAGGCGAAGTCGCAAGGGAAGCGGGCGAGGTCGATGACCTTGGCGCCGCGCAGGCCGATCTCCTCATCCGGCACGAAGGCGACGGCGATGTCGCCATGGCGATCCTGCGGGCCGAGGTTGGCGAGCAGGGTCATGACCACGGTGACCGCCGCCTTGTTGTCGGCGCCGAGCACGCTGGTGCCGTCGCTGGCGATGATCTCAGCGCCCTGCCAGTCGCGCAGTTGCGGATGCTCGGCGACGCGCAACCAGATGTCCCGGTCGCGGTTGAGGCAGAGGTCCTCACCCTCGAAGCGCAGGAGCTGCGGACGGATATCAGGCGAGAGGCCGGCGTCGAAGGTGTCGAGATGGGCGATGAAGCCGATCCTGGGCGCGCCCGCCACAGTGCCCCGCTTCAGCGCCGTGACGGTGGCGCGGTCGTCGATGACGACGTCGTCGAGGCCGAGCGCGCGCAGTTCGTCGGCCAGGAGTTCGGCGAGGCGCTGCTGGCCCGGCGTGCTCGGCAGCGTCGTCGCCTTGATGTCGCTCTGGCTGGTGACCGCGACATAGCGGAAGAAGCGCTCAATCAATTGCTGGCGGATGCTCATGGTCGTCCCGTCGAAGGCTTGGCGGTCTGTGGTCGGCGAGGCGCCCCGAGGCGCTGCCGGCAGGGGAGGCGTCGACCGGCCGCGTCGCGCGGATCGGCGGCTCGGCATTGCGGAAATGACTCGGCGGCTTGCCGATCACGCGCTTGAAGGCGCGGCTGAACGAAGCCTCCGAATCGTAGCCGAGGCGGCGCGCCACGGCCGAGATCCGCATCCGGTCGCGCTCCAGCCATTGCCTGGCCTGTTGCATCTGGACCTGCAGGACATAGCGGGCCGGCGTCTCGCCGACGACGCTGGCGAAGCGCTCGGCGAAGGCGGAGCGCGAGGCGTGCATCACCTTGGCGAGCGCATCGACCGTCCAGTCCTCGCTCGGGTTGAGATGGATCGCGGCGAGCACGCGGCCGATATCGGGATCGCGGGCGGCGGCGACCCAGCCGCTGGCGCTGCCGCAGCCGCGCTCGACCCAGGAGCGGATCAGGGCGGCGGCGACCACGTCCGCCAGGCGGGTGAGGATGCCACCGGCGCCGACGCGATCGAGCGCGAGTTCGCAGGCCATGGTGGTCAGCAAGGCGGGGATGGCCGGCTCGGCCACCGCCATCTCATGCACCCACATCAGCTCCGGCATCATCCGCAGCATCGGGTGCTGGGCATCGACGTTGAAGCAGAGGCTGGCGCTGAAGAACAAGGTCGCGTCGCCTTCTCCCGCCCCGCCGCGCGCCTCGGCGATCTCGCCGCAGCAGTGCTGGAAGGCGCAGTTGCCGTTGGGCTTCGCCGAGAGGCCGGGCTCGCTGGCAAGAGCATGCTCGACGCCGCGGGGCATCAGCACGGCATCGCCCTGTTCGAGCCGGCACCACTCGCCCTCGGGCGTGCGCAGCCAGCAGCCCCGCTCGGCCATGAAGTGAAGACGCGCCGCCGGTTGGGCCGGAAACAGCAGGCACCAGGGCGTCGTCATCTCGTAGCGGGCGTAGTCTACGCCTTCGAGCCGGAGCCCTCGGAGCATCTCCGTGAGCGGGTCGGGTCCCGATCTTCTGGACGATTGGTCAAGCATGCCGGGTTTTTTAGCATGGAAGCTCCAGGCGGTCACGCCTAACTCCGGTGTCCGATCTTCCTGGAGCGACCTATGTCGGATTCCTTGTCAGCCACAGCCGATGCCGAACTTGTCGGCATCGTGCCCGAAGAGCGCACGGCCGCCTGGCCGGCGGTCTTCGCCCTCTCCATGGGTGTATTCGCACTGGTCAGTGCCGAATTCCTGCCCGCCAGCGTCCTGACCTCGATCGCCGCCGATCTCTCGATCAGCGTCGGCGCCGCCGGACAGACTGTCACAGTGACCTCGCTGGTCGGCGTCGCCGCGGCGATCTTCACGCCGATCGTCACCAGCCGCTTCGACCGGCGCCTGGTGCTCTGGTCGCTGCTGTCGCTGCTCGCTCTGTCGAGCCTGGTCACGGCGCTGGCCAACGGCTTCGTCATGCTGCTGGCGGCGCGCTTCCTGCTCGGCCTTGCGCTCGGCGGCTTCTGGTCGATGGCGCCGGCCCTGACGCTGCGGCTCGTGCCGGCGCAGTCGGTGCCGCGGGCGCTGGCGCTGATCTCGGCCGGGGTCTCGGCCGCCTTCATCGGCGGCGGGCCGCTCGGGGCCTATCTCGATTCCCTGATCGGCTGGCGCATGGTGTTCGGGCTCTCGGCTGCGCTCGCTGGCGTCGCCCTGCTGGCGCTGCTGGCGACGATGCCGGCCCTGCCGCCGCAGGCGGCGCCGCGGCTGGGCACGCTGGGAGTTCTGCTCTCGCGCCCGAGCATCCGGCTGATGCTGATCTCGGTGCTCGTCATTATCTCCGGGCAGTTCACCGGTTTCACCTATATCCGGCCCTTCCTCGAGCATGCGCCGCAGCTCGGCGTCACGGCGATCACTGTCGTGCTGCTCGGCTACGGTCTCGGCAATGTCGTCGGCAATTTTGCCGGCGGCGCGGTGGCGGGGCGCGGCGTCAAGCTCGCCATCGTCTCGTTCGCGCTGGCGATCGGCGTGCTGGCGCTGGTCATGCTCCAGTTCGGCGCCTCGCCGATCGTGGCGGGGATCACGGTGGCGCTCTGGGGCTTCGCCTTCGGCTTCGCGCCGGTCGGCTTCCAGACCTGGATGGTGCGCGTCGCGGCCGACCATGCCGAATCGGCGAGCGGGCTCGTGACGGCGGCCTTCCTGGTCGCGATCGCCAGCGGCGCGGTGCTGGGCGGCCTGCTGGTCAACCATGTCGGCGGCCTCGGCCCGATCGGCTACATGGCGGTGGCGACGCTTGCCGGCGCGCTGCTGGTGCTCGTCGCCGGCAAGGAGCCGCCGCGTCCCTGACTCCTGACAGATGGCGACGGTCGCGTGATCGTCGCCATCACTTTTCTTCAAGACATGAGGCCGCCGTTCCGCTCTATCTTGCGCCATGGATCTGATCAGCCAAGGCGACGCATTGCAGGAGATGCCGCTCCGGGAGGGCGAGCACGCCCGCCTGTTCACGGCGGCGCGCTTCTCCGGGCTGGAATGCCTGTCGGCGCAGTTCTCGACCCACACTTATTCGCCGCACGCCCATGAGACCTATGCAGTCGGCACGATCCTGTCGGGCTGCGAGCTCTGGCATGCCCGTGGCCGCACGCTCTTCGCCCGCACTGGCGATCTCGTCTTCAACCACCCGCTCGATGTCCATGACGGCGCGCCGAGCGAGGGCGGCTATCGCTACCGGATGACCTATCCAACGATCGAGCTGATGCGCGAGGTCGCGATCTCGCTGACCGGCGACGAGACGATCGGAACCCCTTTCTTCCCTGAACCGACCGTGCAGGACCCGGAGGGCTCGGCCCTGTTCTCGGAAGCGCATCGCGCGCTGGAGGAGGGCGGCGACGGTCTCGCCGGCGAGGAAGGCCTGCTGCGTGCCTATGGCTGGTGCCTGTCGCGCCATGCCGATCTCTCGATCCGCGATGTCGGGCGCGAGCGCGGGCCGATCGCGCAGGCGAAAGAGCTGCTCGAGCAGCGCTATGACGAGGACCTGTCGCTGGCGGACCTGACGCAGCGCTCCGGCCTGCCGCGGCATCACCTGATCCGGGCCTTCCGGCGCGAGACCGGGCTGACGCCGCATGCCTATCTCGTCGATGTCCGCGTCCGCCGCGCCCGCGAGCGGCTGCGGCGCGGCGAATCCCCCGGCGCGGTCGCGGCCGCCACCGGGTTCTGCGACCAGGCGCATCTGACTCGCGCCTTCAAGGCGAGGCTCGGCGTGACGCCGGGCGTCTTCCGCGCCGCCCATCACGGCTGACGACATCAGGAAACTCCATGTCCTGGAAAGACGAAGCCCGTGCAGGGCTCAATGACATCTGGCCGGCGGCGCTGGCGGCGGTGCCGATTGGCCTGCTCTTCGGCGCGCTCGCTGCCGGCAAGGGCCTCTCGCCGTTCGAGGTCTTCCTGATGAGCGTGCTCGTCTTCGCCGGCGGAGCGCAATTCGCCGCGGTCGAGCTCTGGACGAGCCCGGCGCCGATCTTCGCGCTGGTGTTCTCGACGGCGTTGATCAATGCCCGTCACATCCTGATGAGCGCCTCGATCGCCCCGAAGCTCAAGGGCTTCTCCAACGCGCAGATTTTCGGCGGGCTCTATTACATGGCCGACGAGAACTGGGCGCTGGCCGAGAAGCGGGCGCGCAGCCATCCGGTCACGCCGGCCTACTGGTTCGCCATGGTCGTGCCCTTCGTGCTCGGCTGGCTGACGACCTCGACTACCGGCGCGATCATCGGCGCCGCGCTCGGCGACCCCAAGCGCTACGGCGCCGATTTCGCCTTCACCGCGCTGTTCATCGCGCTGACTGCTGCCTTCTGGAAAGGACGTGTCACCGCTTGGACGGTGGCGGCTGCAGGCATCGCCTCGGCACTGGCCTACAAGCTCGCCGGGCCGCCCTGGCATGTGCTGGCGGGCGCACTCTGCGGCCTCGCCGCCGCCTGGATCGCCGCGGGCGATCTCGCCGAGAAACCCGTCGAAAGCCTGGCCGAATGACACTCGATCCGATCAACCTCGCCGCTTTCCTCGGCATGGCGCTGGTGACCTATCTCACCCGCATCGCCGGTCTCGCCCTCGTCGGTCGGCTCAACCTGTCGCCGCGGGCGCAGGCGGCCTTCGACGCGATCCCACCGGCCGTGCTGATCGCGGTGATCGCGCCGAGTGCATTGGCGACCGGCTGGCCCGAGACGGTCGCAGCATTGGTGTGTGGGCTGGCTGCGACGCGGTTGCCGCTGCTCGGCGTGGTTGCCGTCGGCGTCGCGACCGTGGTTGCCTTGCGCATGGTGGCCTGAAGCCGGCCGGGAGGACACGCATGCGCCCAGTGATGGATTCCGTCGTCGAGGCGATCGGCGACACGCCGCTCGTCCGGCTCGACCGCCTGACGCGGCATCTCGGCGTGAGCGGGCCCATCCTCGCCAAGCTCGACTATCTCAATCCCGGCTTCTCGAAGAAGGACCGGGCCGCGCTCGGCATCATCGAGGAGGCGGAAGCGTCGGGCGCGCTGAAGCCCGGCCAGACCGTGGTCGAGCTCACCTCCGGCAATATGGGCACCGGCCTGGCGATCGTCTGCGGGATCAGGGGCTACCCCTTCATCGCCGTGATGTCGAAGGGCAATTCGGAAGAGCGCGCCCGGATGATGCGAGCGCTCGGGGCCGAGGTCGTGCTGGTCGACCAGCTACCCGGCTCGGTGCCGGGGCAGGTCTCGGGCGGCGATCTCGAACTCGTCGACCACGAGGCGAAGCGGATCACAAGGGAGCGCGGCGCCTTCCGCGCCGACCAGTTCAACCGCGACGGCAACTGGCTGGCGCATTACCAGACGACCGGCCCGGAACTCTGGGAGCAGAGCGGCGGGACGATCGACGCCTTCGTCGATTTCATCGGCTCGGGCGGCAGCTATGTCGGAGTGACCAGGGCGCTGAAGGAGCGCAGCCCGGCTGTGCGCTGCTATGTGGTCGAGCCGGCCGGGGCTGCAGCCGCAGCGGGCGAGGCGGTGACCCGGCCTGATCATCCGATCCAGGGCGGTGGCTACGCGATGGCCGATCTCGCTTTCCTCAAGGATGTGCCGGCGGATGGCTATCTGCAGGTCACCGGCGAAGAGGCGCGCGAGACGACGCGCCTGCTGGCGCGGCTTGAGGGGATTTTCGGCGGGTTCTCGGCCGGGGCGAATGTCGCGGCGGCGGTTCAGCTGCTGCGCGGACGCGAGGTGGGGAAGACGATTGCGGTCATCGTCTGCGATTCCGGGCTGAAGTATCTGTCGACTGATTTGTGGGGGTGACGGGCCCTTCCTTCTCCCCTCGGGGGAGAAGGTGGCAGCGCGGAGCGCTGACGGATGAGGGAAGGCCAGGCTCAGCCTGTCGTCGTCTCTCACCCGGTCGAATCGCCCTCATCCCCCTGCCGGGACCTTCTCCCCCGAGGGGAGAAGGGAGCAAACCGTTACAACGGCAAACACGCCTGCTCCAGCCAGGCCTTCGCCTCGCCTTCGACCAACGGCGCGAGGTTGCTCCAGACCTCAGCATGATAGGCGTTGATCCAGGCGAGTTCGCCCTCGTCGAGCAGCGAGAGGTCGATCAGCGCGCGCTCATAGGGGCACCAGGTCACTGTCTCGAAGCCGTACATGGTGCGGTCGCCGCCGGGGATCTGGCGCTCCTCGACGATGATCAGGTTCTCGATGCGGATGCCGTAGGCGCCTTCCTTGTAGTAGCCGGGCTCGTTCGAGAGGATCATGCCGGGTTCGAGCGGGGTGGTGCCGAGCTTGGACAGGCGCTGCGGCCCTTCGTGGACCGAGAGATAGCTGCCGACGCCGTGGCCGGTGCCGTGGTCGAAGTCGAGCCCGGCCTGCCAGAGCGGGGCGCGGGCGAAGGCGTCGAGCTGGGCGCCCGACGTCCCTTTCGGGAAGACCGCGCGCGAGATGGCGAGATGGCCCTTGAGCACGCGGGTATAGCGGTCGCGCATCTCGGCACTGGGCTCGCCAACCGCCATGGTGCGGGTGATGTCGGTGGTGCCGTCCTCGTACTGCCCGCCGGAATCGACTAGGAAGATGCCCGGCTCGATCCTGCGGTTGCTCGACTCGGTGACGCGATAATGAGGCAGCGCCGCATTGGGGCCGGCGCCGGCGATGGTCGTGAAGGAGACGTCGCGCAGTTCGCCGGTCTTCAGCCGCTCGGCTTCCAGCGCCGCGACAGCGTCGATCTCGGTCAGGCCGCCCTTGGGCGCCTCGCGCGCCAGCCAGGACAGGAAGCGGACGATCGCCGCGCCGTCGCGCAGGTGCGCCCGGCGGCTGCCGTCGAGCTCGGCTGCATTCTTCTTCGCCTTCATCAGCGCGATCGGGTCGGTGCCGGCTTCGGGCGTGCCGCCGGCATCGCGGATCAGCGTGGCCAGCGCCGAGGCCGCCGTGGTTGAATCGAGCCGGACCTTGGCCTTGGCGGCGCCGAGTGCCGTGAGCTGCTGCTCCAGTGCCTGGGGCGGGGCGATCTCGCCGAGTGCGCCGATGGCGTCGCCGGCCTCGTTGGTGATCTTCTCCGGGGCGAGGAAGACGGTCGGCCGGCCCTCGCGCGGCACAATGGCGTAGCCGAGTGGCAGCGGCGTGTGCTCGACATCGCCGCCGCGGATGTTGAAGGTCCAGGCCAGCGCATGCGGATCGGAGAGGACGAGCGCGTCGACCTTGGCCTTGGCGAGCTCCTGCTGGATGCGAGCGAGCTTGTCGGCGCTGCTTTCGCCGGCATAGGCGGCCGGATGCGCCTTGACCGGAGCGGTCGGCGGGGCCGGGCGGTCGCTCCAGAGCGCGTCGATCGGGTTCGGCGTCACCGGCACGAGCATGCCACCGGCCACCGAGACCGCCTTCTCCAGCTTGGCGACGCCATCGACGGTGTGGAGCCAGGGATCGTAGCCGAGCTTGCCGCCGGCCGGCAGATTGATCTCGACCCATTTGTCGAGCGGGGTCTCTTCCATCTTTGTCGGCGTCACGACGCTGGTGTCGGTCTGCGCGGCGGACTGGATGGTGTAGCGGCCATCGACGATCAGCGCCGCCTTGTCGGCGAGCACGACAGCATGGCCGGCCGAGCCGGTGAAACCGGTCAGCCAGGCGAGGCGCGCCATATGCGCAGGGACGTACTCGCCCTGGTGCTCGTCGGCGCGGGGGACGATGAAGCCGTCGAGGCCCTGTTTGGCCAAAGCGGCGCGCAAGGCCGCGACGCGCGGCGCGACCTGCGACGGATCGCTCGGCTCGGAGAAGGACTGGAAGCGGCAAGTGGCGCGGGAATCGGTCATGTCAGGCTCGGCAAGGCAGGATTTGCGGCCACACTCGCCTCCGCGCGCGGGAAAGGCCAGTGCAAAACTGCGGTTTCGCCTCTGCTTTCGCAGCAGGCGCGCGCTGGCTCGCATTTGGGCGATCTGCCACTTGGTTATGCGACTTGCGCAGTCGTTAACGGATTTCTTTTTCCGTCATGCGTTTTTTGCATGTTGTGCATATGCGAACATATCTTCTCGCAAGTGCGAAGACGGCCCACTTTAGTCGCATAAAGAGAACGAGGAAGCGACCGGGACTGTCCTTCGTGATCTCGAGGAGAGACCCTATGACCTATGTGCTGAATTCCACCGACGTCCTTCCGGCCGCGACCCGCGCCGAGGCGACGGAAACCAAGACTGCTGGCCAAGGCTTCTGGCAGCGCCTTTATGCCGCGATGATCGAGAGCCGCCGCCGTTCGGCCCTGCGTGAGCTGCGCGCCCATAGCTACCTGGTGCGCGAGAGCGAGCTGGTGCTCGGCGGTTTCCCGGCGACGACGCTGAAAAGCGACGCCGAGCTGCCTTTCAACCGCTGACCGTCAAGCGCCGCTGGCCGCGAACCGCGCCGCGCGCTTCAAACGAAGGAACCAAGACCATGATCGCCATCGTCAAGCATGCCTATGACTCGATCGTCGACGCCGCCAAGTTCGCGGCCGCGGTCTGGCACGACGCCCGCGCAATGCAGGCGGAAGCCGAAGGGAAGTACGGCCATCTCGGCTTCTGAGCCGGCGGCGGGCCTCGCCGCCGTGCCGGCCGCCTGACGCGACGTCCTGCGCTTCCGATGCTCACGGACTGATGTCCGCTCCGCCTCGGTTCTCGCGTGCCGCGCCAGTCGACTCGGCCTGACGACGAATCCCTGCACGCCGTTGGTGTGAAGCAGTAGGCCTAGTAGAGGCGGCGCGGCCTGGCGGCTGCGCCGCCTCTTTTCATGACCAGCGTTGCCCAGCCCTCGCGCGAGGAGCGCTTGGCCAGCGCCAGCCCCTGATGGCGATAGGCCGAGACCACGCCGGCGACGTCCATCTCCAGCAGCCCTGAGAGGATCACCGCGCCGTCGTCGGAGAGGGCGCGGGCGATCGCAGGCGCGAGCTTGCGGAGCGGGCCGGCGAGGATATTGGCGAAGATCAGGTCGAAATGACGCGGCCTGTCCGCCTTGGCATGGCGAAGGCCTGGCGCGACGTAGAGGTCGAGCGCCTGTGGCGCGTGATTGATCCTGGCATTGCGGGCGGAGACCTCGATCGCGATCGCGTCGATGTCGCCGGCGACGACCTTGCGTTTGACCTGCTTTGCGAGCGCGAGCGCCAGGATGCCGGTGCCGGTGCCGACATCGATGGCATTGCGCGGCCGACGCTTCTTCAATTCGGCGTCGAGCGCCAGCAGGCAGCCGGCGGTGGTGCCGTGATGGCCGGTGCCGAAGGCGAGCGCCGCCGCGATCTCGATGGCGACGTCGTTGACCTTGACCGCGTCGCGATCATGCGAGCCGTGGACGAGAACCCGGCCGGCGCGCACCGGCTGCAGGCCTTCGAGGCTGGCCGCGACCCAATCCTTCTGATTGACCGTGGTGAAGGGCGTTGCATCGATGCCGTCGCCGACGATCGGGCGCAGCATGTCGCGCACGGCCTCTTCGTCCGGATGCGTCGCGAAATAGATCTCGACCTTCCAGGGCGCGTTCAGCGACAGGGTGGTGACGCCGCTCTCGACCTCGAAGGCGGAGACGGCTGTCTCGGTCGGGTCGAAGACCTCGCCCAGGAGCTCGGTCAAGGCACGCGCCTTGTCGCCGCTGGTTTCGAGTTCGAGGACGGTCGCGACCGTCGATGGGAGGAGGCCTTCGCGCATGGGCGCGGCTTAGCAGGGGCGGGGCCGCTTGTCATTCGGTAGCGTCGGTCGTCATTGCGAGGAGCGCAGCGACGAAGCAATCCAGTGGCGACAGAGCTCTACGCCTCCTGGATTGCTTCGCTTACGCTCGCAATGACGGCAGGTGTCAGCCGTGCTGCGCGTTGAGCTGGGCGAAGATCGCGGCGACCTGGCCGTTCTCGGCGGCGAAGCGCAGGGGCTTGCAGCGTTCGACGATGATCTCGCCCGAGGCCGGGGCGCTTGCGAGCAGCGCCATGACCTCGCTGGTGAACTCGGCCAACGGCATTGCTGCAGGATCGACCGCCTGCTGCGGGCCAAGCAGCTCTGTCTGAACGTAAGGCGGGGCGATCTCGATCACCTCGACCGGGGTCGACTTGAGCTGTTCGCGCAGCGCCATCGACCATGAGTGGATCGCGGCTTTGGTCGCGCTGTAGGTCGGTGTCGTCGCCAGCGGCACGAAAGCGAGCCCGGAGGAGACGGTGAGGATCGCTGCGTGCGGCCGCTTCAGGAGATGCGGCAGCAGGGCAGCGGTGAGCCGGATCGGGCCGAGCAGGTTGGTCGCGATCGTATCCTCGGCGGTATCAAGGAAATCGCCGGCCGTGACCGCCTCGCTGCGCATGATGCCGGCATTGTGGATGACGACGTTGAGCGCCGGGAAGCTCTCGACCGCCTGCCTGGCGAAGGCCGCGACATCGTCCTTGTCCTGGATGTCGAGCAGGAGCGCTTCCATGCCCGGATTGGCTGAGGTCACCTCGTGAAGCAGCGCCTCGCGCCGGCCGGCGATGACGACCTGGTTGCCGGCCTTGTGCAGGGCCTCGGCCAGTGCCCGGCCAATGCCAGAGCCGCCGCCGGTGATGAGGATGGTGTTGCCGCTGATGTTCATCGCAAATCCCTTTCCTGGTTGCGAGACATCAGCTGGCGTCGATACTCTTCAACGGTAAGAAGGCTCCCGAAAGTTCGATACGCACCAAAAGGAGAGTGTCGCGATGCATGCGATCCGTGAGGCGATGGCGGCGATGCACAAGCGCAGCGAGGAGATCCCGCCAGTCTCGAAGGTGGTCGAGTCGCTGGTGCGCCAGGTGATCGCGCAGGTGGCCGACAAATGGACGATGCTGGTGCTGGAGGCGCTGGAGGAGCACGGCACGCTGCGCTTCACCGAATGCGGGCGGATTGTCGGTGGCATCAGCCAGAAGATGCTGACCAAGACGCTGCGCGAGATGGAGCGAGACGGGCTGGTCATCCGGACCGTCCACCCGGTCATCCCGCCGCATGTCGACTACACGCTGACCGAGCTCGGCCGTGAGCTCAGTGCGGCCTTCTGTGGCGTCTGGACCTGGGCAGAGACCTATCATGCCGAGGTCTCGGCGGCGCGGCGCGCCTTTAGGGAGCGCGAGGAGGGCTAGGGCCGACCGCCGGGCCGAACGCCTCGGCTCAAGCGGTGGCCGTCTTGCCCCTTCTGCGCAGGTAGAAGATCTGCGCGGTCACGCCGACCACGAGAACGGCGAGAATGCCGCCCTGCACGCCGAGAAGCAGCGGGGATTTCAGGTCGGTGACGAACGGATGCCCGTCCGGAACGCGGCGCAGGATTTCCGTGGCGGTCGGCAACATCAGCAGGAACACTGTCACGCTGAGGGTGATCGTCTCGACATAGGTGGCTACGGTTCGGTGCACCGGCAGGCGGCCGATGGAATAGCCCATGGCAAGAAGCAGGAGCGTCAGCGCGCCGATGACGTAGCTCACCGGCTGATGCCCGATGAGAAAGACCGTGGCGGCGCCGACCACCATGGAGATCAGATAGAGGGTGCCCGCATGCGAGCGCGGCACGATCCGGCCATGGACCGCGAGCATGTAGGCCGCCGCCGGAATGGCGGGCAGGCTGCCGAGCGTATGCACCCAGCCGAGCGTTGAGATGCCGAACATGGGAGGTCTCCTTTCATCGAGTGCCTGACGGCTGCGGGAAGCAGCATCGGAAGGTTGGGTAGTTTCACTTATCTACTAGTTGGTAGGTTTTGATGTGATGGTTCTGCCTCGCGGAGGAGGCCTCTCTAGCGCTGGTTCGTGAGGCGCTCGAGAAGCGGGCGGGTGATGACGCCGAACATCCTGGGATCGCCATAGGCGCGGGCCGAGAGCATCGCGCCATGGACGCTGGCCATGAAGGCTTCCGCTTCGGCCTTGGCCGTGCCGGTGAAACGCAGGCCACCTTGTCGTGCCCCGCGCTTGAGAATCGAGGTGAGCCAGGCGGAGAGCGTCCTGAAATGAGCCCGCACCTCGGGGACGATCTCCTCGGGAAGCACCGGAATCTGGCTCGCCAGCAAAGCGCAGACGCAGAATGGTGCGCTGGCGTCGGCGATGCAGGCTTCCCAATAGCCGATATAGGCGCGCAACTGATCGGCAGGTTCGGCGATCTGGCGTTCGAGGGCAGCAATGCCCGCCTCGGCCTCTTCGCGATAGCGAGCAACGAGCGTGCGGACGAGCTCGGACTTGCTCGGAAAATGGTGATGGATGCTGGCGTTGCGGATGCCGACCACCTTGGCGATGTCGGCATAGCTGAAGCCGTTATAGCCGCCCTCGATCAGCAGCGACCGCGCGCAGCGCAGGATGTCATCATAGGTTGTCGAGGAGTTGGTCATGCAATTTTCTACCTACTAGTAAGTAGGGTCGTCAAGATGACGGGAGAGTTGGAGCGATCACGCCGTCGCGAGCCAGCGCGAAACGGCGAGATCGCCGGGCTTCACAGAACTTTGGTCAGGAAGATCCGGGTCGAGCCGGAGCGGGGTGCGACCTCGCCGAGAACCTGCCAGCCATGGCGCTTGTAGAACTCCGGCGCCTGGAAGCTGACGGTGTAGAGGACGCCGGCGCCGCAGCCGCGGGCGCGCGCCTCGTCCTCGGCCATCGTCAGGATGCGGCTGCCGAGTCCCGTGCGGCGCAGCTCCTTCGGCAGGTAGAACAGGTCGATGAACAACAGGCCCATCGAGGTCCGCCCCACGAGACCGCCGAGCGGGGTGCCGTCCGGGCCGTTGATCGCGATGGCGAGCGGCTTGCGGTCGCGCGCACCGCCCATCTCGGCATTGTAGCTGCCGAGGCCGTCGGAGATCGCGGTTTGGAGGGCAGGGTCGATGCTGTCGGTCAGGCTGACGGTCACGTCAGACATGCGCTGAAGTCCTCAGCCGGTCGGAGAGGGTGCGAGACTATTCCGTCGCCGGCTGGAAGGCGAGGCGCGGCCCCGGAATGAGCGCCATGACATGGGTGGGCTTCAATTCGCCGGGCGCTCGGCTTCAGCGCGCGCCGAGACCTTCGCAGCGCAACTGTTCGCGGCCGCCTTCGTAGCGCCGACGATTGCCGTGCTGCATGTTCTTGTGATCGGCGCAGCAGCCATTCGCCTTGTGAGGCTTGCAGAGCAGGCAGCCGGCGCGGGCACTCTTCGGGCGTTTGCGTTTGTGGTTCATGGCGACCTCTCCGCTGTGAGGTACTACAGGCGACCCTTATCGTCACACTGATCAGTTGTCGTCCCGGGCGGAGCGAAGTGGAGACCCGGGAGCCATTCCGGAACGGTTCAGGAATGGATCCCGGATCGGCGCGGCTGCGCCGCTTGTCCGGGATGACCCGTGTTGAGGATGGGGGCTGTCTACCCCGCCTTCTGCACGAACGAGTCCAGCACCATCTTCCTACCGGCCTTGTCGAAATCGACCGTCAGCTTGTTGCCGTCGACGCTGGCGACCGAGCCGGGGCCGAACTTGACGTGGAAGACGCGGGCGCCGGTGTCGAAGGCGGAGCTTCCCGTCGATTTCGCCGTCAATTCGCCCTCGATCAGCATCGGGCCGCGCTGGCGACCCGAACCGAAGCCACGCTGGCCGGCGTCGGAGAAGCCCGAGCCGCCGCCCGAATTGGACCTGGCCTTGTTCTCCTGCGCGCGCTGCCAGCCCGGTGTCTGGTAGGAGGAGCCGAAGCTCTCCATGCGCTCGAAGCGCGAGGCGCCATAGCCGCCCTGGCTGTAGGCGGTCGGTGCCTGGACGACCTCGACATGGTCCTCCGGCAATTCGTCGATGAAGCGCGAGGGCAGGCTCGACTGCCAGAGGCCGTGGATGCGGCGGTTCGAGGCGAAATAGAGCTTGAGGCGCTTGCGGGCGCGCGTCAGGCCGACATGGGCGAGGCGACGTTCCTCTTCGAGGCCGGCGCGGCCGTTCTCGTCGAGGGCGCGCTGGCTCGGGAACAGGCCTTCCTCCCAGCCGGGCAGGAAGACGGTGTCGAACTCCAGCCCCTTGGCTGCGTGCAGCGTCATGATCGAGACACGGGCGCCGCCATCGCCGCTATCGGCATCCATCACCAGCGAGACGTGCTCGAGGAAGGATGGAAGATCGGGGAATTCGTCGAGCGAGCGGACTAACTCCTTGAGGTTCTCGAGGCGCCCGGCGGCGTCGGCCGAGCGGTCCTTCTGCCACATCTCGGTGTAGCCGCTCTCTTCCAGTACCAGCTCGGCGAGTTCGCCTTGCTGCGTCGCCTCGGCCTTGCCCCGCCAGCGGGCGAAGGCCTCGACCAGCTCGCGCAAGGCGGTGCGGGCCTTGGGCTTCAGTTCCTCGGTCTCGACCACGGCACGGGCCGATTGCATCAGCGAGAAGCCGGTGGCGCGGGCATGGTTGTGCAGCAGCTGGATGGTGGCGTCGCCGAGGCCGCGCTTGGGCACGTTGACGATGCGCTCGAAGGCGAGGTCGTCAGTGGGGCTCACCACGCAGCGCAGATAGGCCATGGCGTCGCGGATCTCGGCGCGCTCGTAGAAGCGCGGGCCGCCGATCACCCGATAGGGCACGCCGACATGGATGAGCCGCTCCTCCATCTCGCGCATCTGTGCGGAGATGCGCACCAGGATCGCGACCTCGGAGAGGTTCTCGCCCTTGGACTGCATCGCCTCGATCTCGTCCGAGATCAGGCGGGCCTCCTCCTGGCTGTCCCAGGCACCGGTGATGGTAACCTTCTCGCCGGCCTCGTCCTCGGTGCGCAGCGTCTTGCCGAGGCGCCCTTCATTGCGGGCGATCAGCTTGGCGGCGGTGGCGAGGATATGGCCGGTCGAGCGGTAGTTGCGCTCGAGCCGGACCACGGTCGCGCCGGGAAAGTCGTGCTCGAAGCGCAGGATGTTGTCGACCTCGGCGCCGCGCCAGCCATAGATCGACTGGTCGTCGTCGCCGACGCAGGCGATGTTGCGCCGGCCCTGGGCCAGCAGCCGCAGCCAGAGATACTGGGCGACGTTGGTGTCCTGATACTCGTCGACGAGGATGTAGCGGAAGCGCTCGTGATAGCTCGCCAGCAGCTCCGGATGCTCGCGGAACAGCGTCAGGCAGTGCAGCAGGAGGTCGCCGAAATCGACGGCGTTCAGCGTCTTCAGCCGGTCCTGATAGGCGGCGTAGAGCTTGCCGCCCTTGCCGGAGGCGAAGACGCCGGCTTCGCCCGGCGGCACGTCCTTGGGCGCGAGGCCGCGGTTCTTCCATGAGTCGATGAAGCCGGCCAGCATCCGGCCGGGCCAGCGCTTCTCGTCGATGCCTTCCGCCTGGATCACCTGCTTCATCAGGCGGATCTGGTCGTCGGTGTCGAGGATGGTGAAATCGGAGCGCAGATCGACCAGCTCGGCATGGCGGCGCAGCAACTTGGCCGAGATCGAGTGGAAGGTGCCGAGCCAGGGCATGCCCTCGGCGACCGGGCCGACGAGGTTTGCGACGCGCTCCTTCATCTCGCGCGCCGCCTTGTTGGTGAAGGTCACCGAGAGGATCTGCGAGGGATAGGCGCGGCCCGTCGAAATCAGATGGGCGATGCGGGTGGTGAGCACGCGGGTCTTGCCGGTGCCGGCGCCGGCCAGGACAAGCACGGGCCCGTCGGTCGCCTCCACCGCCAGGCGCTGCTCCGGGTTGAGCCCTTGCAGATAGCCGGCCGCCGGCTGCGCGGCCGCGCGGGATGCGAGGCCGCCGGGGCGGGGCAGGGGGGCGGAGGTCGTGTGGTCTGACACTGGCTTGGCTTTGGCCCGGCTTGGCGTGATCGTGATTCGTTCACGGTCAATATAGGGGCAGGCGTAGCGGATTGCTCGCCGTCGCGGAGGGTTTTCCGCGACAACGTCGGGCTAGCATAAACCGGCCGGAGTCACCGCGCTGGCAGGAGGTATTTCAGCCCTTGCGTGAAGCCGCGGGGCGCAACGGAGAGATGGTCTTCGTCGTTGAGGACCACCGATTTCAGGCCGAGGCCGGGATATTTCCGCTCCTTCAGCGTTTTCTCGAAGGCGCGATTGTCGCCGACCATGTCGCCGGTCCTGTTGAAGCGCGGATCACCCTTCCGGACGGTCTCGTACTCGCCGACATAGAGGAAGACCTTGGCCGGCAAGTCCTTGCTGCGAGCGGCATAGCCGGATTCCAGCTCGCGATAATGCGCCCGGGCGAACCAGAAGGACGGGCTACCGAGGATGTAGCCGCTGAACATGGTGGGCTCGGTGAGGAGGATTTGTGCTCCGAGCAACCCGCCATAGGAATGTCCGAGGAAGACGCTGCGGCCTGGATCGGTGCGATAGCGCTGGGCGATGAACGGCTTCACCTGATCGCGCAGATAGGTCTGATAGGCTGCTGCCTGGCCATGGGCCGTGTCGCCGGTCCCCTTCGGCGTCGGGGTATAGTCGCGCCGGCGGCTGGCCGCGCCGTCCTCGCCTTTGGCATAGGACAGGCCGACCAGGATGAACTCCTCGACCTTTGGACCCTCGCCATTCAGGCGGCGGCTGATCTGGCGGAGGATCGGGAAGGCGTAGTCGGCATCGGTGGCGTAGAGCACCGGATATGTCCGCTGCGGCTCCTTCCCATAAGATGGCGGCAAGGTGACGAAGACCTGATAGCCGCGGCGTGAGACCGGGTCGGGCACGTCCCAGACCTCACTGTCGGCGATCTCATAGGGGCGGCCTTCGCCGGGCTGCACCTTCGGAATGGATTGGGCCTCGGCCGGTACATGCGCGAGGCCGAAGCCGGCGATGAGGGCGATGATCAAGATATTCTGGACGCGTCGCAGCACGTGAAGGCTCTCCATGGGCCGCGCCGATGGCGGCGCGCGGGGCGAGGTGCGAGGTGCGAGGAGAACTCGGGCGGCAATCGGGCAGGTTCGCAATTCCCGGCCATCAGCATAGTCTGCTGGTTAATGACGGGGGGCGGTTCGCGGATCGGAAGGGAAATCCATGGCCCAGGCATCGCACGCCCCCCAGGTCACCAATCAGGTGCCGCCGCTGGCCGATTACGACGCCTATGCCGCCGATCCGGTATTGAAGGCGGTGATCGCCGCTTTCGACGCCGGCTGGGCCGATGAGCGGCTGCACGAGGCCGGGCGGACGGTCGGCGCGGCCGAGACGATCGAGATGGCGCGGCTCGCCAACCGGCACGGGCCGGAATTGCGCAGCCATGACCGCTTCGGCAATCGGATCGACCAGATCGAGTTCCACCCGGCCTGGCACGCGCTGATGGCCCGCGCGATCGGCCAGGAAACGCATGCTCTCGCCTGGAACCGGCCGGGGCCGGGGGCGCAGGTGGCGCGAGCCGCCCTGCAATATCTCTGGTATGGCTGCGAGAGCGGCATCTGCTGCCCGATCTCGATGACCTATTCGGCGATCCCGGTGCTGAGGCAGGACCGGGCGCGCTGGGCCGAATGGGGGGCGCTGATCTCCTCGAAAACCTACGACAAGAGCCAGGGGCCGGCCGCGGGCAAAACGGGCGCGACCGTCGGCATGGCGATGACCGAGACGCAAGGCGGCTCGGACCTGCGCCAGACCCAGACCATCGCCTATGACAATCGCGACGGCACCTATTCGCTGCACGGGAGCAAATGGTTCTTCTCGGTGCCGCATTCCGACGTCTTCCTGACGCTGGCACGCAACGAGGAGGGCATCTCCTGCTTCGTCGTGCCGGGCTGGCGGCCTGATGGCGAGCGCAACGGCATCGCGATCCAGCGCCTCAAGGACAAATGCGGCAATCGCTCGAATGCCTCCTCCGAGGTCGAGTTCCGCGGCGCGATCGGCCATATGCTCGGCGATCCCGGTCGAGGCCTGCGCACCGGCCTGTCGATGAACCACAATACGCGGCTCGACATCGCGGCCGCCTCGGCAGGGCTGATGCGGCAGGCGGTGATGCTCGCTGGTCATCACGCCCAGCACCGCACCGCCTTCCAGCGCCTGCTGATCGACCAGCCGGTCATGCAGAACGTCCTCGCCGACCTCGCGATCGAGGCGGAGGCGGCGGCCTGGCTCGCCTTCCGGCTCTTCGCCGCGGTCGACCGGCAGGAGCGGTCGGAGAGCGAGAAGCTGCTGGCGCGCATCGGCGCGCCCCTGGCGAAATACTGGGTGGCAAAGCGCACGCCAGCCGTCGTGGTCGAGGCGCTGGAATGCCATGGCGGCAACGGCTTCATCGAGGAGAACCCGATGGCGCGGCATTATCGCGAGGCGCCGCTGAACTCGGTCTGGGAAGGCTCGGGCAACGTCATCTGCCTGGACGTTCTGCGCTCGCTCGAGCGCGAGCCGGGCTCGCTGCAGGCCCTGCGGGCGGAGCTGCACGCGGTCTCCGGCCAGGACCGGCGCTATGACGCGGCGCTCCAGGCGCTCGACAACGACCTGCACGATCTGATCCGCCATGAAGGCCAGGCGCGCCTGCTGACCGAGCGGCTGGCGTTGATGCTGCAGGGCGCGCTGCTGATCCGCCATGCGCCGCATGCGGTCGCCGACGCCTTCGTCGCGACGCGGCTCGGCGGGCACTGGTCCGGCCATTTCGGCGATCTGCCGCTGGCGGTCGATACGGTGACGCTGGCACGCAGGGCGGTGCCGGAGATCGGCCCATAAGCGCCGCTGATCCTGGCATCCAAATTCGGGATTTCTCCTGCAGTCGTCGTTCTGAGAGCCTTTCCGCATGTCATGCGAGGCATTTGGAATGGACAGGCGACAACTGACCGGAATTCTCCTGCTTGTGATCGCGCTGCAGATCCTGCCGATCTCGGATACGTTGGCGAAATCGCTTTCGGCCTCGCTGCCTGTGCTTCAGGTGATCTGGGCACGCTTCTTCTTTCATTGCCTGGCGACCGGCGCCTATACCGCCTGGCGGCATGGCCCGCATCTCCTGCTGCCGACCGTATCCCGGGTGCTGACGGCAAGGAGCATCGCGCTCTGTTTCGCGGTTGCGCTGTTCTATGCCGCGCTCCGCCATATGCCGTTGACCACAGCACTGACCCTCTGGTTCGTCGAGCCCTTCCTCCTGACGATCCTCGCCATGGTCGTGTTCAAGGAGAAAGTCGTGCCGGCGCAGTGGCTGGCGATCGCGGTCGGCTTTCTCGGCATCGTCCTGGCGATCCGGCCGAGCGCCGAGACCTGGCAGTGGAGCTATCTCATCGGCCTTGCGGCGGGCATGGGCTATGCCGTCTTCCTGCTGCTGACGCGGGTCGTCGAAAGCCGGATCCCGGCGATCGTCTCGGTCTACCAGACCGGGCTCGTCGGCTGCGTCCTGTCGAGCCTTGCGGTCATCCCGGTTTGGCAATCGCCGAGCGCTGTCCAATGGCTGCAACTGGTCGCTATCGGCTGCGTCGCCGCGCTCGCGCATCTGCTGATCGTCAAGGCGTTTGAGCGGGCTGAAGCGAGCCTGCTCGCACCCTTCACCTATGCGGAGGTGATCACCGCCACGATCCTCGGTTACCTCGTCTTCGGCGATGTCCCTGATCGCTGGGCTTATGCGGGGCTCGCGCTCATTATCCTGAGCGCGATCGCCGTGGTGCCGCGCGAGCCACGGCGCGAGGTCGCGCCTCAGACGTGATGGGCTTGCGGCTCGTATCGGAATGGCGCTGGCGAGAGTCCGATCCGGATCTCGCCGGCGAGCCCAGCGAGGATAGGTGAGGCGCTGTCCCGGTTGAGCTTGAGGCAGAGATGCACGGGGGCGAGTGGGGGTAGACCCTCGGACTGATCGAGAATCCGCACGCCCGCCGGGACGAGGCTGCGCTCGACGGCGCTCACCCCCAGGCCGGAGCGGACGGCAGCATGGATCGCGCCGATATTGTCGCTGCTGAAGCCGATCC
>NZ_LR733817.1:4220000-4424110 GCF_902506165.1 Bosea sp. 29B | reverse complement strand
AGCCTCCCCCGCTCCGTCCGCGGCCCCGGCAGCCGCCGCAGCGAAGGGCCCGCAGTTCCTCGACTTCCCCGGCAAGGCCAAGGGCCTCGTCCTGCTCGGCGACCGGCCGCTCGTCGCCGAGACGCCGGAGCACATGCTCGACGACGACACCACGCCGTTCGAGAAGTTCTTCGTCCGCAACAACGGCCAGACGCCGGACGAATTCAAGGAAGGTGACGCCTGGGAGTTCTTGATCGATGGCGAGGTCAACACGCCGCTGAAGCTCAAGCTCGGCGAGCTCAAGCAGAAATTCACGCACAAGACCTTCCGCACGGTGCTGGAATGCGGCGGCAATGGCCGCTCCTTCTTCCAGCCGCAGGCGCGCGGCAACCAGTGGACCAATGGCGGCGCCGGCTGCGCCGAATGGACCGGTGTGCCGCTCGCCGACGTGCTGCAGAGCGCCGGCCTGAAGTCGACCGCCGTCCACACCGGCAATTACGGCGCCGACCAGCATCTCTCCGGCGATGCGACGAAGGACGCGATCTCGCGCGGCGTGCCGATCGCGGCGGCGCTGGAGCCGCATGCGCTCCTGGTCTGGGCGATGAACGGACAGCCGCTCCCCGCCATCCATGGCGGGCCGCTCAGGGTGATCATCCCCGGCTTCCCGGCCTCGGTCTCGCATAAATGGCTGAAGCGGATCGCCATCCGCGACAAGGTGCATGACGGCCAGGGCATGGGCGGCACCTCCTACTCGGTCGCGATCAAGCCGATGATCCCCGGCGGCAAGACCGACGATTCCAACATGCGCACCATGACCGACATGCCGGTGCGCGGCATCATCACCAATCCGGCGAATGGCACGCGCCTCGCCGCCGGCACGCGCAAGCTCGCTTTGCGCGGCGCCGCCTGGGACGGGCATGAGGGCGTCTCGCGCGTCGACGTGTCCATCGATTTCGGCGCGACCTGGCAGCCGGCCAAGGCGGCCGAGCCGAAGAACCGCTATGACTGGCGGCGCTGGACGGCTGAGGTCGAGCTGCCCTCCGACGGCTATTACGAGCTCTGGGTCCGCGCGACCGACAGCAAGGGCCGGGCGCAGCCGCATGTCGCCGGCGGCTGGAACCCGCAGGGCTACGGCGCCAACCCGATGCACCGGGTCGCGGTGCTGGTCGGGTGAGCGCCATGATCGCACGTATCCGCCGCGCCGGGCTCATGCTCGGCGCGGGCCTGCTGCTCGCCATGCCGGCGGCGCTGGCGCAGGCCCCTGCCCCGTCCGAGGAGACGCCGGAGATGTTCCCGGCCGGGCCGAACCGCGACGAGGCCTTCTATGCCTGCGTCGCCTGCCACAACTTCAAGCTGGTCGCGGCGCAGGGGATGAGCCGCGAGAAATGGGGCGAAGCACTCGACTGGATGGTCAGCAAGCACAACATGCCGGCCCTCCCTGCGGAGGAGCGCGGCAAGGTGCTGGACTATCTCGCCGAGGTGTTTCCGGCCAAGGCGCCGGCCCAGCAGGGCGGGTGGAAGAACCCGTTCCTGAACTGAGGCGACGCCTTCGGGTCAGAACAGCTTGAGCGCGACCACGCCGGCGACGACCAGCGCTATGCCGAGCCAGCCGGCCGGGCGGATGCGCTGGCCGAAGGCGAGCGCGCCGACCACGGCCGTCAGCACCAGGCCGACGCCGCCCCAGACGGCGTAGGCGACCGAGAGATCCATGCCGCGGATCGCCTGCGCCAGGGCGGCGAAGGCGCCGACAACGCAGAGCACGCCGACGGCGCCGACGAGCCGGCGCTTCAGCCCGTCGGAGAGCTTGAGCAGGCTGGTGCCGATCACCTCGAGGATGACGGCAAGTCCGAGCCAGGCCAGCGCGAAAGTCTGGGCGGAGGCAGCGAAGGTCACACCAGCCTCCGCTCATCCTCCTCTGGGGCCACATGGTCGGCGTCATGACCGACGCCGCGTTCGAGCAGCACGATGCCGCCGATGATCAGGGCCAGCGCCAGGATGCGCGGCACCGTCAGATGCTCGGCGAAGAAGGCATGGCCGATCAGGGCGATACCGACGATGCCGAGACCTTCCCAGACCGCATAGGCGACGGCCATGGGAATGACCCGCAAGGCAACGCTGAGCAGGGCGAAGGACAATCCGATCAGCACGAGCGGCAGCACCGCGACGAGGACCGGGCCGGCGACGAAGGCCTTGAGAGCCGACGTCGCAAGCAGCTCCACGGCAATGGCCGCGAGCAGGATCAACCAATGAAAAGACATAAGTCACACAGGGGCGCTGGCCCAGGGCGCAGGCGGCGCGGGTGCGGCGTCTGCGGGGTGCGCATCGTTAGCGTTCAAAAGACGATGTTCGAGATGATGGGAGCGCTCAGGCTTTCGCCGAAGGCCAGCACATCGCCACACCCAAATCACCGGAAATACCCGTGGGCAAGGTCAATGAAATATGTGCTTCTCAGACACTCATCGCGGCCTTAAATGCCTGAATCTATGCTTTTTGTCAACTCAACCGCGATTTTCAACGCCTTCAACACTATTTTCTTCGCTTCGAAAGCATCAGCTAATACCTTGAAGGCCCGAGCGAAAATCAACCTTTCCATAGGTCAAAAAAAGATGCTTCCGCGATGCGGCTTCGGCCGCTCGCATTGCGCCGAAACCACTTCAAATCCCGATCGCTTCCGCAGAGTCCGATTAAGTCTTCCGAGAGCAATTTGCGCTAGGTCACGATGGCTTTCAGCGCGGCGGGCGAGCCCGCATACCCTGCGCGAGGACTGGACGAGATGGGCGCTTTCGACGTTCGCGACCTGATTAAGGCGGATTCTACCGGCCCCGCATCTGCAGGCGGAGCATCGGAGGGCACGCGGACCTTCCACCCGCTGGCCGAACGCATCGCCGCGATGCCGGTCAAGCAGACGCTGTCGCCGGTGCTGATCGAGGGGCTGGTGCGCCTCGCCGACATGCTGGTGATCCTCGGCGTCGGCGGCCTGGTCTTCGCCTTCTACGTCGCCGGCAAGGTCGACTACGCCCTGCCCTACCAGGTCACGGTGCCGCTGGTGGCGATCGGCGCGCTCGCCGTCTTCCAGGCGCTGCATCTCTACCATGTCAGCGCGCTGCGCAATTTCATCAGCATCGCGGTGCGGGTCGCGGCCGGCTGGACGATCCTGTTCCTGCTGGCGCTGGCCGGCTTCTTCTTCCTCAAGGTCGGCGACCAGGTCTCGCGCGTCTGGCTCGCCGCCTTCTATGCGGTCGGCCTCGCGTTACTCCTGGCCGAGCGGCTGACAGCCTCGCTGATCGTCCTGCGGCTCACCCGGATGGGCCGGCTCGAGCGTCGCACGGCGATCGTCGGCGGCGGCCCCGCCGGCGAGGAGCTGATCAAGGCGCTGGAGGCCCAGCGCGACACCGGGCTGCGCGTCTGCGGCGTCTTCGACGACCGCAATGACGACCGCTCGCCCGATCTTGTTGCCGGCTACCCCAAGCTCGGCACGATTGACGATCTCGTCGAGTTCGCGCGCCGCACCAAGCTCGACCTCGTCATCTTCACCCTGCCGATCTCGGCCGAGGCGCGGCTGCTCGCCATGCTGCGCAAGCTCTGGGTGCTGCCGATCGATATCCGGCTCTCGGCCCATATGTCGAAGCTGCGCTTCCGGCCGCGCTCCTATTCCTATATCGGCGCGGTCCCGGTGCTCGATGTGTTCGACCGGCCGATCGCCGATTGGGACATCGTCGTCAAGTGGGTGTTCGACAAGGTCGTCGGCACATTGGCCCTGATCGCCCTTTCGCCGCTGATGATCGCGACCGCGATCGCGGTGAAGCTCGGCTCGAAGGGCCCGATCCTGTTCCGCCAGAAGCGCTATGGCTTCAACAACGAGATGATCGAGGTGCTGAAGTTCCGCTCGCTCTATCACGAGATGAGCGACTTCGCCGCCGCCAAGCAGGTCACCAAGGACGACCCCCGCGTCACCCGCGTCGGCCGCTTCATCCGTAAGACCTCGATCGACGAGCTGCCGCAGCTGCTCAACGTCGTGTTCAAGGGCAATCTCTCGCTGGTCGGCCCGCGCCCGCACGCCATCCACGCCACCGCCTCGAACCGCGCCTATGAGCAGGTCGTCGACGGCTATTTTGCCCGCCACAAGGTCAAGCCCGGCATCACCGGCTGGGCGCAGGTCCATGGCTGGCGCGGCGAGACCGACACCGAGGACAAGATCCAGCGCCGCGTCGAGCATGACCTCTATTACATCGAGAACTGGTCGGTGCTGCTCGACCTCTACATCCTGATCAAGACGCCGTTCTCGCTGATGACCAAGAACGAGAACGCCTATTGAGCTCGCTGGCGCACAGCCCGGGGCTCGGCCGCCGCCTCCGGATTTCCCACGCCGCCCTGCAGCGCGGCGCTCTCTGGCTGCTGACCGCCTCCAGCTGGGTCGCGATCATCGAGCCCTCGCCCTATGAGATCGCCTTCCTGCTGGTCCTGGCAGTGTTCGGGCTCACCGGCATCCGCCTGTCGCGGGCGCTGCTGCCGCTGATTCTGCTGCTGCTCGGCTTCAATCTCGGCGGCGCCGTCTCGCTGATCCCCTGGATGCACGATCCCGATGCGGTGCGCTTCATCGCCGTCTCCTTCTACCTGATGGTCACGGCGATCGTGCTGGCGGCCGTCATGGCTGACGACACGCAGGCCCGGCTCGAGGCGCTGAAGCGCGGCTATCTGTTCGCGACCTGGTGCACCGGCCTGCTCGCGCTCGTCGGTTATTTCGACATCGCCGGCCTCGGCGACCATTTCACGCTCTGGGGCCGCGCGACCGGCACGTTCAAGGACCCGAACGTGCTCGGCCCATTCCTGGTGCTGCCGATCGCCTTCGTGCTGCAGGACATCCTGGTGGGACGGCGCGGGCTCGTCGGCGGCCTCGCTCTCATCAGCGTGCCGCTCGCGGCGCTGTTCCTGACCTTCTCGCGCGGCGCCTGGGGCAATCTCGCGGCTGCGGTGCTGCTGATGGCGGGCCTGACCTTCCTGACGGCGGGCACGGCCCGATTGCGGGCGCGGATCGTCGCGCTGGCCCTGACCAGCCTGCTGCTCGCCGGCATCACCCTGGCGATCGCCCTCTCCTTCGACGTCATCCGCGAGATGTTCGAGGTCCGGGCCAGCCTCGACCAGAGCTACGATCTCGGCGTCACCGGCCGCTTCGGCGCGCAGCTGCGCTCGATTCCGATGCTGCTCTCCGAGCCCAACGGCTTCGGCCCGCTGCGCTTCCGCTGGCTGTTCCTCCAGCAGGATCCGCACAACGTCTACATCAACGCCTTCGCCTCCTATGGCTGGCTCGGCGGATTCTGCTGGCTGGCGCTGACCGTGGCGACCTGCTGGGCCGGCTGGTGGCTGGTGTTCCGGCGCGGCCCGCTGCAGCACCAGGCGATCGCGCTCTGGTCGGTGCTCTTCGTCACGATCCTGCAGGGCTTCCAGATCGACACCGACCATTGGCGCCACTTCTACCTGATGCTCGGGCTGATCTGGGGCCTGGCCGCCATTGCGCGCCGCCCGGCCGATGTGCCCCCGCCATGACCGGCAAAGCAGAGGAAGCCCGGCAGAACCAGGCCATCCAGGTCCTGCGCGGCCTTGCGGCGCTGCTCGTCGTGATCGGCCATGCCATCCATGAGACGCAGGCGATGGGCAGCGCCCTCGGGCGTGCGCCGCTCGACGGCTCCCTGCTGCGCTGGAGCACCGGCGTCGACATCTTCTTCGTCATCTCCGGCTTCATCATGGTCTACAGCTCGACGCAGCTGTTCCAGCGTCCCGGCGGATGGCGCAGCTTCCTCTGGCGGCGCTTCGTGCGCATCGTGCCGCTCTACTGGCTGCTGACGACGGCGTTGCTGCTCGGCGCCCTCGTCGCGCCGCGGCTGCTGAACGTGCCGATCGACGATTGGCGGCACGTGCTGGCCTCCTATCTCTTCATCCCGTCCCTGCGGGCACCAGGCGAGATCCGCCCGGTCATGGCGCTGGGCTGGACGCTGAACCTCGAAATGTTCTTCTACGTGCTGTTCGCCTGCACCCTCGCTTTGCCGATGCGCTGGGCTGTGCTGGTGCTGACGGCGATCCTTGCTGTGCTCGCCGGGATCGGTCTCGCGCTCGAGCCGACGCAGGTCCAACTCGCCTTCTGGACCCAGTCGATCATCCTCGAATTCGCCTTCGGCTGCCTGCTGGCGCTCGCCTATCTCGGCGGCCTGCGGCTCGGCGCACCGGTGGCGCTCATATTGGCCTGCGCCGGCATGGCGGGCCTGGTGCAATGGTCGACTTTGGCGGATCTGCAGTTGCCGGACGCGCTGCGCTGGGGCGTGCCTGCCCTGATGATCGTCTGTGCCGCGGCGCTGTATCGGGGTGCCAGCACGGAGCGCGGAGCACCGTCGCGCCTGCTCGGCCTAGCGGTGTTGCTCGGCAACGCCTCCTACAGCCTCTATCTGGTGCACCCGTTCGTACTGCGCCCGCTGCGCAATCTCTGGACGCAGATCGTCGGCGGCGCGCTTCCGCTCACCGCCTATGTCGTGGTCGCGACGGCCGCCTCCTGCCTCACCGCGCTGCTGCTCTATCGCTATGCGGAGCAGCCTTTGCTGCGCGCCATGCGCGGCCGGCGGCGGGACGGAGCCGGCGAGCGCGAAGTGCCCTCGCCCCTGGCGGATCAGCGTTCCTTGCGCACCACCACATAGGCATAGGTCGTCACCAGGCGCCAATCGACCTTGGCGGCGAGCTGGTTGAAGGCTGCATCGAGGGTACGCAGACCCGGCATCCGCTCGAAATAGCCGCTGCCCCAGAAGGGCTGGACGTGGACATCTCGGAAACCGGCGCGCTGAAGCATCGGTGCCAACGTCGCGCGGCTGCCGCGGCACTGGTCGTAGAAGGCCGGGAAGACCGGGTCGTCGCCGTCCTGCCGCCGCGCCGGGAAAAGCGCATGCATGATGGCGCGCGAAGCCGCCTTCGGCAGGATGTGATTGAGCGCGAAGACCGGCGCCCAGAGCGTCGGCATGAAGGCGAGCCCGATACCGCCCGGCGCCAGCAAGGCATGGATGTTGGCCCAGGCGCGCTCGACGTCATGGACATGCTCGAACACCATGCGCGAGATCATCATGTCGTAGCCGCCGCGGGCGACATCCGGCTCGGACAGGTCGCCGGCGATATCGAAACGGGCAGTGCGCAGCCCTTTGGGCGTCAGCGCGAGCTCCCCCGCATCGATGTCGTTGACAATGAGGTCGAGCCCATGACGGCGCGCGTCCTCGGCCGAGAAGAGCGGATCACGGCCGCCACCGATCTCGCAGAGTCGCGTCAGGCCGAACTGGTGCATCAGCGCCAGGATCGTCGCCTCATAGTGGTCCCAGGCCCAGTTGGAGTGCCAGTCGGGCTGGAGCCCGGCAAAGAAGCTCTCCAGCGAGCCCCTGCCCGCCGCAGCGACCTCCTGCGGCCGCAGCGGCCGACGATCGCTCAACGCCATCGACATGACGATATGTCCCATTTCCTGCTGTGAGGCGCCGACCCTGCGCCTGCCGCGGAGGCCGCGCAATCGAAGCCTTAAGGAAAGGTTAACAAGCAAAGGAGCCGAGCGCTCCGAAACGGGACAACGCCAGACTGAGGCCGCCGGCCTTCAATCGCACTCGGTCAAATCGCCATTCCCGGTCTTGTGGATCTGGCATGTCGCCGGGCCTGCCCGCTCCCGCGCGCAAGCGGAAAGCGCGAAAGCGAGGAGCGACAAGGCGACGATGATTCTCACTGGAAGGAACAGCATGGGAGCGCGCGGCTGGCTGGCGGAGATGTCCGCCAGTTGGCGGTGCCTGAGCCGGTTTCGTTCAGGACGCGCCAATGCGGGCGGCAAGGCCGCCTCTCGTAAAACTCAGATCAAAGAAGAAAATGGTCGGAGCGAGAGGATTCGAACCTCCGACCCCTTGTCCCCCAGACAAGTGCGCTAACCGGGCTGCGCTACGCTCCGACGGGTCGGCTTATAGAGCGCACGACGCCGCGATGCAACGCGGCAATTGCCGGATCCGAACGCTGGATTCACAGCTGCCTGTCGTCATGCGGCGGCGGTGCGATCTCGGCCGGCGTGATGCCCCTGCGTCCCGCACGACGGACCAGGGTGCGCACGAGCCCGGCGAAAACGACCACCAGCGGCAAGGCCATCACCGCGCTGCCCTCCAGCGCGAGCCAGATCGACGCTGCCAGCGTCGCAATCGCCGCGACGACGAGGAGAATGTTGGTCATGCCGTGTCCAATCCGGCCCAGGACTGCCGCTGCGGCCTGCTCGACTGCTCCTCCGGCGAAGATGAGCTTCGCATTGTGGCCAATCCACTCGTCAGCCGGCCAAACATGCTCGGGACTTTCCGAGCGGATCGCGCCAGCGTCAAGCCACGTTCAGAACAGGCCGCCGGCGCGGAGAGCGCCCAGCCTTGGCCTGTGGGCTGCGCCGGACGCGCTGCTCGCTTCGGGACTGCAGTGGACGCGCCTTGGGCTCGCCAACTGCCACCGGCAGGGGCGATGCCGCAACGCCGACCAACGCAAATCCCAATGGACTTGCGGCCTGCATCACGGTCCGCGCGACGATCCGCGCCTGCGCGCTGGCATAGTCGGCAGCTTGGTCGCGAACCCTGTCAGCGATCGCCTCGAACAACTGGAACATCATCGCTTTCGCCTCCGTGCCGCAACGCGGCGTCGCAGAGACAACGCGCGAGAGCGGCACAGGTGCCACCGCGCCGCGATAGTCTCGGTATCTTGCCCGGTGTCTTGCGGCATGCTGAGGCGTCTCAAACCAGGGGAAACGCGATGATCCGCCCGGCCCTGCTCGCCCTGTCCGGCCTTCTGCTCCATGCCGGCGACGCCAGCGCCTCGCTGTTCTGCCTCGTCCCGGAGACGGCCGACGGCTTCGTCGCCCTGCGCGCCGCGCCGGACGCGAAAAGCCGGCTGATCCTGCGCATGAGGGCCGGCGACGAGGTCCAGATCGTCGAAGGCGGCCGCGGTGGCTGGAGCAAGGTCAGGCATTGGCCCGGCGATACCAGGCTGGCGAAGGGCTATGAGGGCTTTAGCGAGGGCCATGTCGCACGCCGCTTCCTGACGGACTGCGGCTGAGCGGCGAGGCAAGACAATGACGAATACGGCTGCCAGCCGCATGAACCAGGGCCTGTAACGGCAAGATTTTGTTAACGTATTCTGTTCAAATGCGGTTCACAGGGTGAACGTTATCTTCATGATATAGGCACCGATTCGTGGAGGCCCCGTCATGACCCTGGACTGGCGCAACAGCCTGATGCTCGGCTTCATCGCGGCCGTGTTCGTCGCCTGCCTGTTCGGCCCCTATATGATCTCGGTGATGCTCGGCGGGCTCGGCCTGACGTGCTATCTCTCGAAGCACATCAGGCCTGAAGCCTGAGGCTCATTCAGGCTGCGAGCGCCTGACGCCGCGCGAACCAATCCCGCACCAGTCCCAGATCCGCCTGTGACAGGCCATGGCCGGTCGGCAGGCTGCGATGCTCGACAAAAGCCCCTGCCCCGGAGAGCGTCTCCGACAGCCGCGCCGCATTCTCCTCCGGAATGATCGGATCGAAGCTGCCGGAGACGATCAGCACCGGCTTGGCCGCCAGCGTCACCGCAGGCGGCTTGGCGAAGGGCGACATCGCCCGCAGCAGCACCGCTCCAGACAACACCTCCGGCCGCAGCAGCAGCATCGCGGCGGCGATGTTGGCGCCGTTCGAGAAGCCGAGCGCGATCGGCGCCGGCAGCCCGTACTCCGCCCGCGCCTGCTCGACGAAATCAGCGAGCTCGTGGGTACGCCGACGCAGATCATCCTCGTCGAAGACGCCCTCGGCCAGACGGCGGAAGAAGCGCGGCATGCCGGCTTCCAGCGTCCGCCCGCGCGGCGAGAGCAGCGCCGCACCTGGCGCGACGGTGCGCCCGAGCGGCAAAAGGTCGTTCTCGTCGCCGCCGGTGCCGTGCAGCAGCAGGAGCGGCGCCTGGCCGGGTGCACTCGCCGGCTCGAAGCGATGGATGAAGGGCTCTGGCGCGTTGGTCGATAGAGGAAGTGTCATGGCGCGGCCTCCTTTCATGATGGTGTTCGGTGAGGGGCGCCCCGCCCGAAGGCGGAGCGCATTCATGGATCAGACCAGGGCCGGCAGGACGGCCTCGATCTCGGCGCGACGCGTCTCGTACTGCGCCGGCAGCTTGAGCGCGCCGCCAAGCTCGTCGGCCGACTCGTCGATGGCGAAGCCGGGCGCGTCGGTGGCGATCTCGAACAGCACCCCGCCGGGCTCGCGGAAGTAGACGGAGCGGAAATAGAACCGGTCCCTCTGCTCGGTGGGGCGCAGGCCGAAGGTCTCGACCAGCGTCTTCACCATGCGGGCCTGCTCCGCGTCGTCGCCGGCGCGGAAGGCGATGTGATGTACCGAGCCCGCGCCCATCCTTGCCGGCAGGAAGCCGCCGGCGGCACGCAAGTCGACGACGCCGCCATGAGCGGCGCCTTCAGCCCGCATGCGGACGGTGTTGCCCTCGCGACCGGCCTCGACGAAGCCGAACACGTCGCGCAGGATCGCGGCGGTCGTCTCCGTCTTGTCGAGCAGCAGCGTGACGCCGTGGAAGCCGCGGATCGCGGATTCAGCCGGCACCTCGCCATTGTCGAAGGCCAGCTCATCCTCGCTGCCAGGCACTGCGACCAGCGCAAGCCGCATGCCGTCGGGATCGCGGAAGCTCAGCACGGTCTCACCGAAGCGCTTCTGCGGGACATCATGGGCGACGCCGTTGGCGATGAGCCGATGCGTCCAGTAGCCGACCGCCGCCGCGGGGATGCGGAAGGCGGTCACTTCCGTCTCGCCGACGCCGAGCCGGCCGGGCGCGACATGCTCCCAGGGGAAGAAGGTCAGGATCGTGCCCGGATTGCCATCGGCATCGCCGAAATAGAGATGCCAGGTGGTCGGGTCGTCGAAGTTCACCGTCTTCTTGACGAGGCGCAGGCCGAGGACGCGGCTGTAGAAGTCGAGATTGCGGCGCGCCGGGCCGGCGATGGCGGTGACGTGGTGGATGCCGTTGATCTGCATGATGTCGTCCTCCGGGCTGCGAGAAGCGGCCCTCGTTGACGCCAAGATGATCGCGCCTCGCCAAATTGCCAGACTCCATTCATTGCACACAAGCAATGTCATTATCTTGAAATGCCAATTTGAATTGCGATATCGAAATCGACATTCTCTGCCGCAGACCCAACCGGTCCTTCGGAGAAAGACCATGATCGACACTCGTTTTGCCCCCTATGGCGCCCTCGTATTGCGCGTCGCGCTCGGCGTCATGTTCATCGCCCACGCCTATCTGAAGTTCGCCGTCTTCACCGTTCCCGGCTTCGCCGGTTTCCTCGGCCAGGTCGGCCTGCCCGGCTTCCTCGCCTGGCCGATCATTCTGGCGGAAGTGCTCGGCGGCCTCGTCATCCTGACCGGCTTCTATGGCCGCTATGTCTCGATCCTGCTGCTGCCGATCCTGCTCGGCGCGCTTTCCATCCACGCCCCCAATGGCTGGGTCTTCAACGCACCGAACGGCGGCTGGGAATATCCCGCCTTCCTCGCTCTGACCGCGTTCGCCCACGCCCTGATCGGCGACGGCGCGCTGGCGCTGCGCTCGGCCGGGCTCCCGGTCTCAGCCAAGCCCGCTCTGGCCTGAGCCTCGGCGACCATCGCGACAGAACGGGCGACAGGTTGCTGCAACCTGTCGCCCGTACCATGTATCAGGGGTAGCTGACTCGCCCGGAGCCGCCCGCTTGCCGACCCCCACCTCCTCTGTCGCCTGGGACGATTTCCGGCTGATCAAGGCCATCGCCGAAGCGCGCAGCCTGCCTGCCGCCGCCGAGTTGATCGGGCTCAACCATTCGACCGTCTTCCGCCGCCTCGGCCAGATCGAGGAAAGCCTGGGCACGCGCCTGTTCGAGCGGCATCGCTCCGGCTATGTGCCGACGCCGGCCGGCGAGGAGATGGCTGTCCTCGCCGAGCGGCTGGAGACCGACATCGCCGGCTTCACCCGGCGCCTCGCCGGCCGCGAGATCCTGCCGGCGGGCGAGTTGCGCGTCACCACCAACGACTCGCTTCTGGTCGAATTGCTGACGCCGCTTTTCGCCGCCTTCATGCGGCAGTGCCCGGACATCAAGCTCGACGTGCTGCTCGGCAACCAAGCGCTCAACCTGAGCAAACGCGACGCCGATGTCGCGATCCGCGCCACCGACAATCCTCCCGAAAACCTAATCGGCCGCCGGGTCGCCCAGATCGGCTGGGCGCTCTATGGACGTGCAATCGACTTCCCGGAAGGGGCGCCTGCCGAACTCACCCAGCAGCGCTGGATTTCGCTTGGCGATCAGTTCAGCAACTTCAAGGTGGTACTGTACCGGCAGAAGCACATTCCGGCCGACCAGACCGTCTACAAGCTCAACACCGTGCTCGGTCTCGCCGAAGCGGTCGAGGCCGGCATCGGCATCGGCTTCCTGCCCTGCTTCATCGCCGACAAGCGCCCAGCTCTCGTGCGGCTCGCGCCGCCGCAGACGGGTTATGCCGCCGATCTCTGGCTGCTGACCCACCCCGATTTGCGCCACTCGCCGCGGGTCCGTCTTTTCCTTGATTTCATGGCAGCCGAGTTGGCTAAGCTGCGCCCCTTGATGGAAGGCGGTGCAGGCCTGCAATCCGAGGCAGGCGCCAGCGTTGAAGGCAGAGCAGATCAGGCGCTAGGATAACGCCATGGAGCTTCTCATCCCCCTGATCGCGGGCCTCGCGCTGATCTGGCTGATCGGCCGCGGCGTGCCCTGGGACGCCAAGCTGGTGACGGTCGTCGTCACGCTCGCCGTCATCGTCGCGGTCGTCCTGCTCGAGCGCAACGGCCTCTGGCCCGAGGCCTTCCGGCGGCGCTAGAGCGGGATGCGAAAAGTGGGAACCGGTTTTTCGCATAGATCCTGCTCTAACTCTTTGATGAGAGACGGATTCAGATTTCAGATGGCATCGCTTTGCGATTCCATCTGAAATTATCCGGCGCTGAGACGCCGCCGGCTGGGAGTCTGCTCTCAGGAGACGAGCTTGAGGCCGACGATGCCGGCGACGATCAGGCCGACGCAGACGAGGCGCAGCGCCGTCGCCGGTTCGCCGAACAGGATGATGCCGAGGATCGCGGTGCCGATCGTGCCGATGCCGGTCCAGATCGCATAGGCCGTGCCGAGCGGCAGGCTCTTCAGCGCCAGACCAAGCAGGCCGAGGCTCACTGCCATGCTGGCGACCGTCAGCACGGTCGGGACGAGGCGGGTGAAGCCGTGCGTGTATTTCAGCCCGATGGCCCAGCCGATTTCAAACAGGCCGGCGAAGAAGAGATAAGTCCAGGCCATGGCGGCCCTCCTCTGGGAAGGGCGGGGTCGTCCACGCCTATTGGGAAACGCGCGCTCAAAGCGTCGCGGAGGTCGTCCTCGCCCGCTGATCTAGCGAGCCGAATGCGACGATTCAAGCGCAGGCGCGCTCAACCGTCCTCGCCAACGGTCGCGCCGGCCAAGGCACCGTGCAGCAGACGACGGCATTCGATCAGCTCGGAGAGTGTCGCCTTCAGGAAAGCGAGGTCGTCGGCGTCGACCATCGGCTGGGCCGCGCGCGGCAAGGAGGACAGAAGCGCCTTCGCCGCGAAACCCGGCTCCATGGCAGGGGCAGGCTGATGATGCTGCACCGGCTGGGCCGCCGGCATCGCTTCGCCCCGCGGCGGTGCCATGTGGACGGGCGCAGGCGACTGGGCAGGCGCGGTGCCACCGACGATCTCGCCGCCGCGGCCGATCGCCTGGACGTAACGCGGCCCCTGCTCCTTCAGGATGCGCTGCAGGCCCTTGATCGTGTAGCCCTCGCCGTAGAGCAGGCGACGGATACCCTTGAGCAGGGCGACATCGTCGGGCCGGTAATAGCGCCGGCCGCCGCCACGCTTCAGCGGCTTGATCTGGGAGAAGCGCGTTTCCCAGAAACGCAGGACGTGCTGGGGAATGTCGAGGTCTTCGGCGACCTCGCTGATCGTTCTGAATGCGTCTGGGCTCTTGTTATCCAATTCGGCCTCGAATCCGCTGCCGTGGAACTCCAGAGTCACTCTTCCTCACCCACGCCGTTCAATCCGTTGATCCGCGCCTTCATCACATTGGACGGCTTGAACACCATCACGCGACGCGGCTCGATCGGGACTTCGACGCCGGTTTTCGGATTACGCCCGATTCGCTCGCCTTTGTCGCGCACAACGAACGAGCCGAACGAGGACAATTTGACGTTTTCCCCACGTGCCACCGCGTCGCAGATCTCGTCCAGCACCGCCTCGACCAACTTGGACGACTCCGTCCGCGACAGACCGATCTTCTGATAGACGGCCTCGCACAGATCAGCCCGCGTAATCGTTTGCCCCGCCATCAGCTCCTCCAAGGCGTTTCTTCAAACAGCGGCGTCCCTAATCAACCATCGCCCCACCGGAGGCGGACGCTAGGCGGCGAGGCGACTACGGTCAATCCTCGACACACCCGCACAGGTTGAAAAACGCGGAAATCCGCGCTGACGACCGCTAAGAAAATGTCATAAATCCAAAGTGCTTAGCCTGGGCGGCCAAACTGGGCCGCTACCAGCGGATCAGCGCCGACCCCCAGGTGAAGCCGCCACCCATCGCTTCGATCAGGACGAGCTGGCCGGGCTTGATGCGCCCGTCCATATGGGCCTGCGCCAAAGCGAGCGGAATCGAGGCCGCCGACGTGTTGCCGTGCTGCCCGACGGTGACGACGACCCGGTCCTCGCTGATGCCGAGCTTGTGGGCGGTGGCGTCGATGATGCGACGGTTGGCCTGGTGCGGCACGAACCAGTCGATGTCGGCGCCGGTGAGCCCCGTCTCCTCGAAAGTGTGGCGCACCGTGTCGGCGAGGTTGACCACGGCGTGCTTGAAGACCTCGCGGCCTTCCATGCGCAGGAAGCCCACGGTCTTGGTCGAGCCGGGCCCGCCATCGACATAGAGCTTGTTCATATAGCGGCCGTCGGAGCGGACATGGGTCGTCAGCACGCCGCGATCGGCGAGCGTGCCGGCGCCCTCCTCCGCCCGCAGCACGACGGCGCCGGCACCGTCGCCGAACAGCACGCAGGTGGCACGGTCTTCCCAGTCGAGAATGCGCGAGAAGGTCTCGGCGCCAATGACGATCGCGGTTTTGGCCGCACCGCTGGTCAGGAACTTGTCGGCGGTGGCGAGCGCGAAGACGAAGCCGGAGCAGACGGCCTGCAGGTCGAAGGCGGCGCCTTGCGTGATGCCGAGCGCGGCCTGGATCTGGGTCGCGGTCGCCGGGAAGGTGTGGTCGGGCGTCGCAGTCGCGACGATGATGAGGTCGACCTCGCTCGCCGGGATGCCGGCGTCGGCAAGCGCGGCCTGCGCAGCCTTCAGGCCGAGCGTGCTGGTGGGCTCGTCGTCAGCCGCGATGTGGCGAGCATGGATGCCGGTGCGCTGGACGATCCACTCGTCACTGGTGTCGACCTTCGCCGCCAATTCGGCGTTGGTCATGATGCGCGCCGGCAGATAGGAGCCGCAGCCGCGCAGGACGGATCGCATTCTGGACAAGGACGTTTCTTCCCTACTCGCCGGCGGCGACTTGCGGGCTTGCCGGTGCCGCGCTGGGCCGCGCCGTCGCAGCGACCATCTCGCGCACCTTCGCCATCAGATTCTCGCGCGCCATCTCGTAGCCGAGTTCGGTCGCGCTGGCGAACCCGACGGCATCCGTGCCGCCATGGCTCTTGATCACGATGCCTTCCAGGCCAAGAAAGACGCCGCCATTGACCTTGCGCGGGTCCATCTTGTCCTTCAGCGCCGCAAAGGCGCCTCGGGCGAAAAGATAGCCGATTTTCGACATCAATGAACGCCCCATTGCGGCGCGCAGGTATTCGCCGATCTGCTTGGCGGTGCCTTCGGCTGTCTTCAGGGCGATGTTGCCGGTGAAACCCTCGGTCACGACGACGTCGACCGTGCCCTTGCCGAGATCGTCGCCTTCGACGAAGCCGTGATAAGCCAGATGCGGCAGGTTGCTCTCGCGCAGGATGCGGCCAGCTTCCTTCACCGCCTCGACGCCCTTGATCTCCTCGACGCCGACATTGAGCAGGCCGACGCTCGGCCGGTCGATGTCGAGGACCACGCGCGCCATGGCCGCGCCCATCACGGCAAGATCGACCAGATGCTGGGCATCGGCGCCGATGGTCGCGCCGACATCGAGCACGACGCTCTCGCCGCGAACCGTCGGCCACAGGCAGGCGATCGCCGGGCGATCGACCTGCGGCATCGACTTCAGGCAGAATTTCGACATCGCCATCAGCGCGCCGGTATTGCCGGCCGAGATGGTGACGTCGGCCTCGCCGATCTTGGTGGCGTCGATGGCGCGCCACATCGACGACTTGTAGCGGCCATAGCGCAAGGCCTGGCTCGGCTTGTCGTCCATCTTCACCGAGACTTCGGTGTGATGGAAGGTGGTGACGGCCTTGAGCTGCGGATGCGCATCGAGCAGCGGCATGACCTCGGCCTCGTTGCCGAAGATCACGAATTTCGCGTCCGGGCGACGTTCGAGCGTGAGGGCAGCGCCCGGGATGACCACGGACGGACCGTGGTCCCCGCCCATGGCGTCAAGCGCGATTGTAACCGGGCGTGTCATGCGGTGGTGATCGATTCCAGGGCCTGCGCCCCCTGCCGGGGGCGGCCGGGCGGCGGCGGACAATAGCGGGTTGGCCGCTCGCCGCAAGGGAAAGCGCGGAGGTTTCCGCCGGTCATTGCTCGCGCTTCAGCTGCAACAGGGCAGCGAAAGGCGATTCGGCCGGCGTCTCGGGAGCCGGCTCGCTGAACGCCACGCCAGGCTTGCGCGGATAGGGATCGAGCGACAGCGCCAGGAATTCGAGCGTGACCACACCCAGATCGATCGTGCCGTCGACGATCGGCTCCGGCGGCTCCTCTTCGTTGAGCAGCACCTCGATGTCGATTTCGTCGTCCTCAGATGGCTTCGCCATGGCGGCGATCTCGGCCTCCGGCGCGAAATCGAGCTTGACCGGCACTTTGAGCTCGACCGGGAAGGGTTCGAGCGTGACGACGCAGTTCTGGTGCAGCCTCGCCTTGATCATGCCCTCGAGCTTGAGCCGTTCGCCATTGCGCGAGAGCGAGTAGCTCGCCTTCAGCGCCTCGACCGAGACGACGCCGAGATAGGTCGCGGTCGCGGCAAGATCGCCCTGCTCCGGCGCAACCTCGACCGGAACCGGCCGCAAGGTGATGCTCTCGACGCGAATCGGGTGGTGAAGGGGCAATTTGTGCTGAGGTGAAACGGTCATGCTTCGATACTGCCTGAGAAAGGCGGGAACAACGGATCGGCTGCAAGGATATCGTCGAGCGAGCGCGTGGCCAAGACGGCGGCCCCCGCCCTGGCATGGCGGGCGAGCGCCGCTGCATCGATCTGCGGGGCGATGTTGCGGGCGAGCGCAACTTCGAAGGCTCCAGGCTCCCCGGCGGCGAGCGCCTCCTCGTAGCCGCCGAGACGGCCATAGAAACTGCGGCCGATCTTCTTCATCCGCTTCGGCACGGCGACGTCGCTGATGCCGCCCTGGCGGAAACCGAGCTCGAGATAGGCGAAGCTAGCGTCGATCAGGTCCTGCGCCACATCGGCCGCCGGGGCCGGCAAGTCGCGCAGCCGCCGCAGCACCAGGAAGAGATACAGCGTCAGCGCCTCGAACCGCCCCTCGAAATCATCGGGCACGCGGCCTTGCACATACAGGGCCGGCTCACGCGAGGCGCCGACGATGCGCTCCAGCAACGTGTTGACCGGCGCCATGCGCGCCCGCTTCCTGCCGAACAGGCCGAAGATCACAGCCCCTACCCCGCCTTTCCCGAAGACCTTAGCTAAAAAGTGACTTGCCTTGCCAAAGCCATGCTCGGGCGTTACGCCAAGCGCACCCACCCTGACAAGCGCGGTAGCTCCGCGCGCCTTCCCCCGGATCCGCCAAGCATGACCGCTCCGACCCGCCGTACCGTCCTGATCGGCTCGCTGGCCGCCGCGCTGCCGCTGGCCGGCTGCGGCACTGCCACCAGCCTCGGCTTTCGTACCCCGACCTCCGCCGGCCTCAACGAGGAGTTCACCCGCGGCTTCGTCATGGACGACGAACTGATCGCCAAGGTGAAGGTCGGCATGGACGTGCAGACTGTGCTGACCACGCTCGGCACGCCATCGACCACCTCGACCGTCGGCAACCGCACCTTCTACTATATCAGCCAGACAGTGCGCCGCCGCTTCCAGTTCCAGGACTTCGCCGTCATCGACCAGAAGGTGCTGGTGGTCTATTTCAACAAGGGCTTCAAGGTCGAGCGCATCGCCAATTACGGCCTGCAGGACGGCGTGATCTTCGACTTCATCAGCCGCACCACCTCGACGGGCGGTGAAGAGCAGAGCTTCCTGCGCAACCTGTTCAAGGGCGTCACCAAGTTCACGCCGTTCGGCGCCTGAGCGGCGTCTCGCCACGCACGCGATGCAAGAGCCCTGCGGTATCGCCGCGGGGCTTTTTCTTGGCACAAGGCCGCCGCGTTCATCGATGCGGTGGACGATTCGAGCCGCCGACTCGAGCGCCCCGGGCGATGCGGCGGCCGCTATCGTCGGCCCGCCGCCTCCGCTATGTTGTCCCTCATGCTGTTGGCAGGGGGTCACGATGTTGGACTCCGACAAGCTGTTCTCCGGCTCGATCCCGGAAAATTACGACCGCTACATGGTGCCGCTGATCTTCGCGCAATACGCCGCGGATCTTGCAAGGCGCGTCGCCGCCCTGTCGCCAATGGCCGTTCTGGAGATCGCTGCGGGCACAGGAGCGGTCACCCGCGCCCTGGCGCCGAAGCTGCCTTCCGGCGCGCGCTATGTCGTTACCGACCTCAACCAACCCATGCTCGACTATGCGGCTTCGCAGCAGCCGCCGGATGGCCGCATCAGCTGGCGCCAGGCAGATGCGATGGCATTGCCGTTCGACGATGCGGCCTTCGATCTCGTCTGCTGCCAGTTCGGCGCGATGTTCTTCCCGGATCGTCCGGCGGCCCATCGCGAGGCCAGGCGGGTTCTCAAGCCCGGCGGGCATTTTCTCTTCAGCGTCTGGGACCGCATCGAGGACAACGTCTTCGCCGACGACGTGACGAACGCGCTGGCAAAGCTGTTCCCCAACGACCCGCCACGCTTCCTGGCACGCACGCCGCACGGCTATCACGACAAGATACTGATCCGCAGCGACCTGGCGAGCGCAGGCTTTACCGATGTCGCGATCGAGACGAGAGCCGAGATGAGCCGCGCCCCCTCGCCGCGCCTTCCGGCCGTCGCCTATTGTCAGGGAACGGTCCTGCGCACCGAGATCGAGGCCAGGGAGCCGGGGGGACTCGCTGCTGCGACCGACTACGCGACCTCCGTGCTCGCCGACCGGCATGGCAGCGGCGAGGTGGCCGCGAAGATCCAGGCCCATGTCATCCTGGCAGTGGCCTAAGTTCGCCGAGCCAGTGCCCTAGCCGCCCTTCGGCTTCCGTTCCGGCAGCGTCATCGCGAACACCCCGACAATGACCATGGCGAGCCCGATCCAGGCCGTCGCGCTCAGGCGCTCGCCGAGGAAGATGACGCCCAGGGCGACCCCGGTAGGCACACGCAGATAGGCGACCGAGGTCGTCCCGACCGTACCGAGCCGGTCGATCAGCCGGAAATAGAGGATGAAGGCCAGCGCCGTCGAGAACACCGACAGCGCCAGCAGCGCCTGGGTCGATGTGGTCGAGGGCGTGATCGTCCAGGGCCGGTCGATGATGAGGCTGAATGGGATCAGGATCACGGTGCCGCAGATCAAAGAGCCTGCGGCCGGCATGATCGGGTCGAGCCCCTTGAAATTGCGTCCGAACAGCGCCGCGCCGCCATAGCAGGCCGCCGCCGCGACGAGGGCGAGCTGGGCCCAGAGCTCGCGGCCGAAGCCCGACAGCGCCTCCATGCCGATGATCAGGCAGACGCCGAGCATGCCGGCCGCGACGCCGAACAGCTTCCTGCCCGCAGCAGCCTCGGTACGGAAGAACAGCAGGCTGAGCAGGAAGGCGAAGATCGGCGAGCCGGCATTGAGGATCGCCGCGAGGCCGGCATCGACGCTGGTCTCGGCCCAGGCGATCAGGGTGAACGGCACGGCGCTGTTGAGGCAGGCCTGGATCAGGAAGCGCCGCCAGATGACGGGATCGCGCGGCAGGGCAAGGCCGCGCCAACGGATGACGACGAGCAGGATCGCGCCGGCGATCAGCGTACGCAGCGCGATCAGCGTCAGCGGCGGAATCGTCTCCACACCGAGCTTGATGAAGCTGTAGGAGCCGCCCCAGAGCGTCGCCAGCAAGAGCAGAGAGGCCAGATCGGTCAGGTGGCCGGATCGTGCGGCGGCTGAAGCGGTTGGGGTGGTCATCGGGTCCTCCTGGAGTGGCCGGACCATGACAGGCGAAGGCTGCTCCGTCGTGCCGGAACGCTACGGCCCCGACCGTAGGCTCGCAGAGCGATTCAACCAGCTGGCAATCTGATTCCACTGCCGGGCGCAGTCCATTGCACCACAACGAAAAACCCCGCGGATCGCTCCGCGGGGCCAGGCGTTGGTCAGGCGATCTGCCGCTCAGCTATGCGCCAGGATGGCGAGCAGCAGCAGCGCAATGATGTTGGTGATCTTGATCGCGGGATTCACGGCGGGGCCCGCCGTGTCCTTGTAGGGGTCGCCGACGGTGTCGCCGGTGACCGAAGCCTTGTGCGCCTCGGAACCCTTGAGATGGCGCACGCCGTCCTTGTCGACGAAGCCGTCCTCGAAGCTCTTCTTGGCGTTGTCCCAGGCGCCGCCGCCCGAGGTCATCGAGATCGCGACGAAGATGCCCGTGACGATCACGCCCATCAGCATGGCGCCGACTGCGGCAAAGGCCTGGTTCTTGCCGGCAATGGCGTTGATGACGAAGAAGGTGGCGAACGGCGCCAGGACCGGCAGCAACGAGGGAACGATCATCTCCTTGATCGCCGCCTTGGTCAGCATATCGACGGCGCGGCCATAATCGGGCCGGTCCGTGCCTTCCATGATGCCGGGCTTCTCCTTGAACTGGCGGCGGACTTCCTCGACCACCGAGCCGGCGGCGCGGCCGACCGCAGTCATGCCCATGCCGGCGAAGAGGAAGGGGATGAGGCCGCCGAGCAGCAGGCCGACGACGACATAGGGGTTCGACAGCGAGAAATCGACGACGACGCCCTTGAAGTACTGGAAGGTCGTCGAGCCCGCCTTGTTGGCCTCGGCGACGAAGAAATTGAGGTCCGAGGTGTAGGCGGCGAAGAGCACCAGCGCGCCGAGACCGGCCGAGCCGATCGCGTAGCCCTTGGTGATCGCCTTGGTGGTGTTGCCGACGGCGTCGAGCGCGTCGGTGGAGTGGCGGACCTCCTTGGGCAGCCCGGCCATCTCGGCGATGCCGCCGGCATTGTCGGTGACCGGGCCGAAGGCGTCGAGCGCCACGACCACGCCGGCCAGCGCCAACATGGCGGTGGTGGCGATAGCGATGCCGAACAGGCCGGCGAGACCGTAGGAGACGATGATGCCGGCAATGATCACGATGGTCGGCATCGCCGTCGATTCCAGCGAGACCGCGAGGCCCTGGATGACGTTGGTGCCATGGCCGGTGACCGAGGCTTGGGCGATCGAGACGACCGGGCGCTTGCCGGTGCCGGTGTAGTATTCGGTGATGACGACGATGAGCAGCGTCACCGCGAGGCCGACGAGCGCGCAGCCGAACAGGGCGCCCGAGGTGAAGGTCACGCCCTGGATCGTGGTGAACGAGGCGGCGAAGCCGCCGAACATCAGGTAGTTGACCGCGGCGATCGCGCCGACCGAGAGCACGCCGGCGGCGATGAAGCCCTTGTAGAGCGCGCCCATGATCGACTGGTTGGCGCCGAGCTTGACGAAGAAGGTGCCGATGATCGAGGTGACGACGCAGGCCGCGCCGATCGCCATCGGGTAGAGCATCATCGTGCTCAAGCTGGCCTGCCCGGCGAAGAAGATCGCGGCGAGCACCATGGTCGCGACCAGCGTCACCGCATAGGTCTCGAACAGGTCGGCCGCCATGCCGGCGCAGTCACCGACATTGTCGCCGACATTGTCGGCGATGGTGGCCGGGTTGCGCGGGTCATCCTCGGGAATGCCGGCCTCGACCTTGCCGACGAGGTCGGCGCCGACATCGGCGCCCTTGGTGAAGATGCCGCCGCCGAGACGGGCGAAGATCGAGATCAGCGAAGCGCCGAAGCCGAGGGCGACCAGCGAGTCGATGACGGTGCGGCTGGAAGGCTCAAAGCTCTTCATCGAGGTCAGGAAGCCGTAATAGCCGGCGACGCCGAGCAGAGCGAGGCCGGCGACCAGCATGCCGGTGACCGCGCCCGCCTTGAAGGCGACGTCGAGGCCATCGCCGAGCGACTGCATCGCGGCTTGCGCAGTGCGGACATTGGCGCGGACCGAGACGTTCATGCCGATGAAGCCGGCGACGCCGGAGAGCACGGCGCCGATCAGGAAGCCGATGCCGACATAGGCGCCGAGCAGATAGGTCAGCCCGACGAAGAGCACGACACCGACCATGGCGATGGTGACGTATTGGCGCTTGAGATAAGCCTGCGCGCCCTCTGCCACCGCACCGGAAATCTCCTGCATGCGCTGGTTGCCGGCATCGCGTTTCATCACGTCGCCATAGGCCCATAAGCCGTAGACGATCGATAACGCACTCAAGACAATGATGATGAGCAAGGCCGACATCGAATTTCCTATCCCTGAGATTTCGTCATCCGGGGTAGGACACCCCGACGGAGCCGGTTTTCCGGTTCTTTGAACGCAGGAAACGGCTCTGTCGGCCTCACGAAGAATCAGGCCACAGCGCCGATCACCAGTGTCGGATCGGATTGTTGCCCAGTTTCCGCCAGAATCGCAAACGGGTCGGCTGACAATTCCGGGAGAATGTCAGGTCATGGCGCGCCGACTTGCCGATCGGCCGTGACCTTTTGAGGGTCACTCTAAAGTGCCACGTCCCGATTGACGTTCTTGTAGAGCAGGTAGCAGGCATCGCCGAAACCGGTCGGATAGAACTGCTGAGGGCAGTAGCCGCCCATCCAGATGAAGTCCTCGGCCCAGATCTCGTGCCAGTCCTGCCCGAGGAAGTAGAGCCCCTGCCCTTCCAGCATGTAGAGCCCGTGCTCCATCACATGGGTCTCGACATCCGGGAAAAAGGCGCCTGGCTTGAACCACATCAGGTTCATCTCGAAATCGAAGCGCATGTCGCCATAGGGCAGCAGGAACTGGAAGCCGCGCCCTTCCATGCCGGTATGATTGGTCAGCGGCACCGCATCGCGATGCGACAGGATCGGCTCGGGCACGGCAAGGCCGGGCGCCGGCTCGTAGCGCTTACGCAGGCCAAGCACGCGGACCCGGGCGTCACTGTCATTGCGCAGCGAAAACCGCGTGCCACCCGGAACATAGGCAAAGCTGCCGGGACCGAAGGAACTGCCGACCGCACCGTCAATGGCGAACGCCGCTTCGCCGGACAGGGCGTAATAGAAGTGCTGGACGCCGTCCTCGGCGAACGGTGCGAGCGTGCCGCCGCCGGGCTCGATCTCGAGCACATACTGCGCGAACTGAGCCCCCAGCACCGGGGCAGCGAGAATGCGCGCAATCGTCTTCTCGAAATGCGGTAGCCGGCTGACCAGCACGCCCTCCGGCGGCATGAAGGCGTAGTTTCTCTGCACGACGCCGCGGTTGTGACCGATCGCGCCCGCGACGGGGCGACCGGCGAACTGGGGAAGCTGGTGGGGACGCATGCGAGATCTCCTGCTGGCCGGCTCGGCCTACCCAGCAAGGATCACGACGCCACGCGCCTCTGCAAGCCTTGCCAGGCGACCAGCGCCAGCGCGATCGCGACCGGCGGGAAGACCAGCCAGTTAACGCTGGTCCAGCCGCCGGCGCTGAGCAAGCCTCCGGAGGAGAAGGAGGCGATCGCGACCGAGCCGAAGACGAGGAAATCATTGGCGGCCTGGACCTTGACCCGCTCCTCGGGGCGGTAGCAGTCGGTCACCAGCGCGGTCGCGCCGATGAAGCCGAAATTCCAGCCGATCCCGAGCAGGATGAGCGCGATCCAGAAGTGCGCGACGCTGAGGCCGGAGAGCCCGACGATCGCCGCGACCGCGGTCAGCAAGAGGCCGGCGGCCGTGACCTTCTCCTTGCCGAACCGCGCGATCAGGCGGCCGGTGAGGAAGCTCGGCCCATACATGGCGAGCACATGCCACTGGATGCCGAGCGCCGCGTCGCCGACGCTATGGCCGCAGGCGACCATAGCGATCGGCGCGGCGGTCATGACGAAGCTCATCAGCCCGTAGGCGACGAGCGCCGCGATCACCGAGGCGATGAACTTGGGCTGACGCATGATCTCGGGAAGCGGCCGGCCACCACCGGACTTCGCCTCCTTCACCGGCGGCGCGCGCAGCGCCAGCACGACGCCGATGGCTAGGAGAGCGAGCACGCCCTGGGCCAGGAAGCTCGCGGCAAAGGGCGCGGCCGGCGTCAGGTCGCGTGTCCAATAGACCGATTGCGGGCCGACCACTCCGGCGATCAGGCCGCCGATCATCACCCAGGAGATGGCGCGCGGCCGGAAACCCTCGCTCGCCGTATCGGCGGCGGCGAAGCGATAGCTCTGGACGTAGGAGCTGTAGAGCCCGCACAGAAAGGTGCCGAGGCAGAACAGCCAGAACAACCGCTCGGCCGCACCGGCCGCGGCGATACTGGCGCCGACAGCACCAATCAGCGCGCCGATGACATAGCCGTTGCGGCGGCCGAGCCGGCGCATCAGGAACGCTGCCGGAATGACGCCAGTGGCCAGACCTAGCTGCATCAGGCTGACCGGGACGGTGGCGAAGGCCTGGTTCGCGACCAGCTGCGAGCCGACGATGCCGCCGAGCGAGATCACGATCGCCGGGCTCGCACCGCCGAGCGCCTGGGCACCGGCGAGCACCAGCGCATTGCGCCTGGCGAGCGTATCGCCGTCCATCACCGGAACATGCTGGTTCATCGCAGCCGCCGCCCTTCGCGGCCGCGCGGCCGCCTTCTAAAAATGAGCGAAGGAGCCGCGTACGAAGCTTCGCGGTCGGCCCGCTTCGGTATAGCGCACGCTCCCCGCCTCGGTGGAGACGCGCCCGATGCGCGCGAGGCTGAGCCCCGCCGCCTCGGCGGCAGCAACCATAGAAGGAAATTCTCCTTCCGGGATCGCACAGAGAATTTCGTAGTCGTCACCGCCGGTCCAGGCCAGTTCCGCCAGTGCGGGATCGGCCATGACGGCAGAGCGGGCCGCGGGCGAGAGCGGCACGGCGTCGAGATCGATCTCGGCGCCGACTTTCGAGGCTGCCAGCAGCTTGGCGAGATCGCCGACAAGACCGTCGGAGATGTCCATCGCGGCCGATGCATGGGCCTGCAGGGCAGCGGCGAGCGCGGTCCGTGGCTGCGGGTGCAGATAGCGGTCGGCGAGGAAGGCGCGATCGATTTCGGAAAGCTTGGCCACCCAGGTGGGCCGATCCGGCCCATGCGCCTTCAGGCCGAGCGCGCCATCGCCGATCGTGCCGGTGACGGCGACGATGTCACCCGGCCTGGCGCCGGAGCGCAGCACCATGCGGCCGGCGGGAACGCTGCCGAAGGCAGTAATCGAGAGGGTCAGCGGGCCGGTGGTCGAGACCGTGTCGCCACCGATCAGCGGACAATCGCCCTCGCCCGCCATGGCGCCGAGCCCCTGTGCGAAGCTGGCGAGCCATCCTTCCGTCCAGCCCTTGGGCAGAGCGAGCGTCAGCACGAAGCCGTCGGGTTTCGCGCCCTTGGCCGCCAAATCGGAGAGATTGACGCCGAGTGCCTTGCGCCCGATGGAGGCCGGCGGATCGTCGGCGAAGAAGTGCACGCCGGCGACGAGCGCATCGGCGGTGACGACGAGCTCGTAGCCGCGCGCCGGGCGCAGCAGGGCCGCATCGTCGATCAGGCCTAGTCCCGCGTGGCCGGCGATCGGCGCGAAATAGCGGGCGATCAGCTCGAATTCGCCGGGAGACTGGGGTCCGGCCACGGCGCCGCTCACGCCGCCGGAGCGTCGAATTCCTCGGCGCGGACGTCGCGGGCCATCCTGTCGAGCACCGCGTTGACCATGCCGACCTCGTCGCCTTCGTAGAAGGAGCGGGCGACCGCGACATATTCCGAGATCACGGCACGGCCCGGCACGTCCTTGCGGAAGGCGAGCTCATAAGCGCCGGCGCGCAGAATGGCGCGTACCACCGCCTCGACGCGCTTCAGCGGCCAGCCGGAGGCGAGGAGATCGTCGACGGAACGGTCGACCAGACGCTGCTCACGGACGACGCCACCAAGCAGATCGCGGAAGAAAGCGATCTCGGCCTTGGGGAGCTCGATGTCCTCGACTTCCTTGCCGATCCAGAAAGCCTCGAACTCGGCCATGGCCTCGACCACGCCGCGTCCACCGACCTCCATCTCGTAGAGCGCCTGCACCGCCGACAGCCGGGCGCCGCGGCGCATCTCGGATCGGCTCATTTCGACTCCTCCGCCAGCGAGCGCTTGTAACGCAGCACCGCGAGCGCAGCTTCCGCCGCGCCGCCGCCCTTGTCCATCTCGCTGCGGTTGGCGCGGGCCCAAGCCTGCGCCTCGTTCTCGACGGTGAGGATGCCGTTGCCGAGCGGCAGGGCGAAGGCGACCGAAAGGTCCATCAGCGCGCGCGAGCTCTCGCCGGCGACGATGTCGTAATGGCCGGTCTCGCCGCGGATGACGGTGCCGAGCGCGACGACGGCCTCATAAGGGTCGACCGCCTCGTCGGCGGCGCGCAGGCCGATGACGATGGCAGAGGGGATTTCGAGCGCACCGGGAACGGTCACGACATCGACGCGGCAGCCGGCCTTCTCGAGCACGGCGGTCGCGCCGGCGAGCAGTTCGTCGGCCAGGCCGTCGTAGAAGCGGGCCTCAACCACGAGCACACGGGCATCGTCGAGCGGAGCGGCTGAGGCAGCCGAAGATTGCCGGGATCCGGCCATGGCGTCTTCCTTATGCAAGAGATGGTGCCCGTGAATATCCAAGCACCAAAGCCCTCATCCTGAGGAGCTGTTTCGACAGAAACGGCTCCTCAGGATGAGGGCTGAGCGTTGGGCCGGCTTTAGCCCCCCGGACGCGCCTCCGCAAGCCGCGCGGCATACCGCGCCATCAGATCGACCTCGACATGGACGCCGTCCCCCTTCCGGCGCTCACCCCAGGTTGTGACGCTGAAGGAGTGCGGGATCAGCAGCACGGTGAAGACGTCGTCCTCGACCGTGTTGACGGTCAGCGATGTCCCGTCGAGGCAGATCGAGCCCTTGGCCGCGATGAAGCGGGCGAGCCCCTGCGGGGCGCGGATGTGAAAGCGGGCCGTCGCACCCCAGGGCTCGCTCGGATCGGGGGCGATCTCATCGATCTTGAGGATGGTGCCGACGCCATCGACATGGCCGGTGACGAGATGGCCGCCGAGCTCGTCGCCCATCTTGAGCGAGCGCTCTAGGTTGATCTTCGTACCAGACGTCCACGCGCCGACGGATGTCTTCGCCAGGGTCTCAGCGGCCGCCTCGACCTGGAAGAGGCAGCCGGGTTCGCCATCCTCGCGCGGCTTGAGAGCCGTCACGGTCAGGCAGACGCCGGCACAGGCGATCGAGGCGCCGAGCTCGATGCCCGAAGCCTCCCACGGACAGGAAATATCGAACTGCTTCAGGCTCGGGCCCTTGGTCTGCGCGCGGGTGACGGTGCCGATGGCGGTGACGATGCCGGTGAACATCAGGCGATCCTCGTGAAAACTTCGAAACGGTCGCAGCCGACCTCTCCGGCTTCGATGACGGCGTAGATTTCGGGATCGGCGAGCAAAGCCGCAAGCCCTGGCCGAACAGCGACGATGCCCTCGGCTCCGAGCGGCTTCGGCGAGGTCGAGACGATGACCTCGTCGGCGAGGCCCTGCAGCGCCAATTGCTCGCCGATCGTCGGGCCGCCTTCGGAGAAGACACGCGTGATGCCGCGCGTCGCCAGCAGACGCAGCGCCTCGCGTAAGTCGAGATGACCATCGGCGCCGCGGGAGACACGCATGACCTCGACGCCGGCAGCGACGAGCTTCTCCTCGGCCGCGACCGGCGCATCCTCGGCGGCGATCACCCAGAGCGGCACGGTCGCCGCTCCCTGCACCAGCTTGGCGGTCAGCGGCAGGCGGAGCGATGAATCGAGCACGACGCGGATCGGCGAGCGGACTTCAAGCCCGGGCAGGCGCACGGTCAGCAAGGGATCGTCGGCAAGGACGCTGCCGATGCCGAGCATGATCGCATCATGGCTCGCGCGCAGGCGGTGCACCCATTCGCCGGACTCAGGGCATGAAATGGCGAGCCTTGCGCCCCCTGCCCCGCCGGCAAAACCGTCGGACGTGCGCGCGATCTTGAAGGTCACCATCGGCCGCCCCTCCGTCACCCGCAGGACATGGCCGCGATGGCTGCGCTGCGCCTGGTCTTCCAGCACGCCGGTCACGACCTCCAGTCCCGCCATGCGCAGCAGGGCATGGCCGAGGCCGGCGATCTGCGGGTTGGGGTCGGACATGGCCGAGACGACGCGCCGGACGCCGGCAAGCAAGGTGCGCTCGACGCACGGCGTGCCACCACGGACGGTGCGGTGCGAGCAGGGCTCCAGCGTGACATAGAGCGTGCCGCCGCTCGCCGCCGCACCAGCTTGCTCGAAGGCCATCGCCTCGCCATGCGGACGGCCGCCCGGCTGTGTGTGGCCCTCGCCGACGATCACCGGACCGTCCGAACCATCGCGCACGACGACGGCGCCGACGCTGGGATTCGGCCAGGTCCGGCCGAGCCCGCGCGCGCCGAGCTCCAGCGCCCGCGCCATGAAGGCGCGGTCGATCGCGTCCTGGTCAGGCATCGTCGCGGGCAGGCGCCGGCTTGGTCGCGGGCTCGACTTCATCGCCGCCGAGCTGGCCCAGAAGCTCCTCGAAATCGCGGGCTTCGCGGAAATTCCGGTAGACCGAAGCGAAGCGGACATAGGCGACGTCGTCGAGCGATTTCAGCCCCTCCATCACCAGCTCACCGATGGCCGAGCTCTGGATCTCGCCCTCGCCGGAGCTTTCGAGCTGGCGGACGATGCCGTTGACCATGCGCTCGATCCGCTCGGGCGCCACGGAGCGCTTGCGCAGCGCCACCTCGATCGAGGTCTGCAGCTTGTCACGGTCGAACACGGTGCGCCGGCCCGAGCGCTTGACCACGGTGAGCTCGCGCAGCTGGACGCGCTCGAAGGTGGTGAAGCGGCCGCCGCAATCGGGGCAGACGCGTCGGCGCCGGATCGAGGCGTGGTCGTCGGTCGGCCGCGAATCCTTCACCTGGGTATCGAGCGAGCCGCAATAGGGACAACGCATGAATGGGCCTCGAGGTTGACTTGAGGGACGATAGCGCCCGCGGCCCTTCATTGCCCCAGCCATGCCGTCGCAGGCCAGCGAAAAACGACCAGCCGGCGGCAAGGGAGCAAGCACGAGATCGCATGACGCTCCGGCACCGGATCGCAGCCCTCGCCAGAAAATGACGCCGGACGATTTGCCTTGCCCATGGCAGGATACCGTTCTGCGACCAGCCTGCGCCTGCCTGCCGATCCCCATCGCCTGCCAATCGGAGTTTCGCAGATGTCCAATGACACTACCGGCGACGCCTTCGGCGGCCTGGTCGTCCTGGCCTTCGACCTTCTCGACAGCGAGATCCAAAGGTCTCCCGAACGCCTCGCCGAGATCCTCAAGAGCCCGGTCGTGCTTTCGACGGCCCAGAAGGGACTGCTCAGCTTCGCGAACGCGAAACTCAAGAGCCAGACGACGCAGCTCTCGTCCGAGGACATCCAGAAGCTCCGCTCGATCGGCGACGACGTCCTGTCCAAGGCGGCGGACGAGTATTTCAAGCAGATCAAGAAGTCGTCGGCGTACAAATCGCTCGAAAAGCAGCTCGATGCCTTCAAGGAGGCGGCCAGCTCGTCGGCACTCGGCGTCTGGGTCGACCAGCACAAGGGCATCGTCTATGTCGTCGGCGCGGCGCTCGCGCTCGGAGCAGGTGCGGCCCTCTTCGTCACCAAGCCGAACAACGGTGCGGTGACGCTCGGCCTGCAGCAGCTGGAGAAGCTGAAATTCGAGGTCGTCAAGCTCGGCGCGCTCAAGCTCGGCGTCGGCGGCATCGTCTTCGACCCGACCGCCGAGCTGGTCGGCGCCAAGCTGACCGGCAAGCTGAAATGGGACCGGCTGAAGCTCGATCTTTCGCTTCAGGTGGTGACCAAGTCGGCTGCGATCGAGAAAGTCGAAGGCGAGGTCATGGTCCAGTATGGCTCGTTCGAGCTCAGCGGCATCGTCAAGAAGGACGTCGCCAAGCCGACGGTCGACCTCAATCTCAAGCTGAGCGCGACCGATGACCGTTTCAACGTCTCGGTCGCGGCGCAGGTCAAGGACGGCCAGTTCGGTGGCAGCGCCTCGGCCGGCTACAAAATCACCAAGGGGCTGGATCTCAACGCCGAACTCAGCCGGACCAACCGGGGCGATGCGCCCGGCGGCCCGGAGAACCTGTTCATGATCAAGCTGACCGGGACGTTTCCCTGAGGGGCGCCCCGGCCGCCTCCCGCTCAGTAGATCGGGAAGCGCGCGGTCAGCTCGTGGGCCTTGGCCTTGACCGCCTGCTCGACGGCGGCGTTGCCCTCCTCGCCATTGGCGGCGAGGCCGTCGAGCACCTCGGCGATCAATTCGCCGACCTTCTTGAACTCGGCGACGCCGAAGCCGCGCGAGGTCGCTGCCGGGGTGCCCAGGCGGATGCCGGAGGTGACCATCGGCTTCTCCGGATCGAAGGGGATGCCGTTCTTGTTGCAGGTGATGTGGGCGCGCCCGAGCGCGGCCTCGGCGGCCTTGCCAGTGACCTTCTTCGAGCGCAGGTCGACCAGCATCAGATGGTTGTCGGTGCCGCCGGTGACGAGGTCGAAGCCCTTGCTCTTCAGGGTCTCGGCCAGCGCCTTGGCGTTGGCGACGACGGCATGGGCGTAGCTCTTGAACTCCGGCTGCAGCGCCTCGTGGAACGAGACCGCCTTGGCGGCGATGACGTGCATCAGCGGACCGCCCTGCAGGCCCGGGAACACCGCCGAGTTGATCTTCTTCGCGATCGCCTCGTCATTGGTCAGCACCATGCCGCCGCGCGGGCCGCGCAGCGTCTTGTGCGTGGTGGTGGTGACGACATGGGCGTGCGGGAACGGCGAGGGATGCGCGCCGCCAGCGACCAGCCCGGCGAAATGGGCGATGTCGACCATGAAATAGGCGCCGACCTTGTCGGCGATCTCGCGGAAGCGGGCAAAGTCCCAGTGGCGGGCATAGGCCGAGCCACCGGCGACGATGATCTTCGGCTTGTTCTCGACGGCGAGGCGCTCCATCGCGTCATAGTCGATGATCTGGTCGACGACGCAGACGCCATAGGGCACGACCTTGAACCACTTGCCCGACTGGTTGACCGGGGCGCCGTGAGTGAGGTGGCCGCCGGCAGCAAGATCGAGGCCCATGAAGGTGTCGCCGGGCTGCATCAGCGCCATGAACACGGCCTGGTTGGCCTGCGAGCCCGAATTCGGCTGGACATTGGCGAACTGGCAGTCGAACAGGCGGCAGGCGCGCTCGATCGCGAGCTTCTCGGCGATGTCGACGAACTGGCAACCGCCGTAATAGCGCCGGCCCGGATAGCCCTCGGCGTATTTGTTGGTCATCACCGAGCCTTGAGCCTCGAGCACCGCCTGCGAGACGATGTTCTCCGAGGCGATCAGCTCGATCTCGTCGCGCTGGCGACCGAGCTCGAGCTCGATGGCACGGGCGATCTCGGGATCGACATCGGCAAGGCCGGCGCCGAAGAAGGAGTTGGAGAGGTGCTTGTCGCGCGCGGCTTCGGTCATATCCGGCTCCTAAGAATGCGGCGGCCGATCGCGGCCGATCCCCGCGCGGTCCCTATCACGCAGAGTGAGGCTGTCCAAGCGCTAGATGGACGCGGCTAAGGAGCTGCCCGGCGCGCGCCCGAACGACGGACGGAGGGGCGGTAGACGAGCTTCCGGCGCGAGGCAGCCTGCATCAGCTTGCGGAAGGTCGGGCACTCCAGATGCGAGGGTGCGGGACAGTCGGCGACATGGCGCAGGATGTCCCGCAGCGTGCGCAATTCGATCATCTGCCGCTGCAGCTCATCCGCTCTGGTGCGCAACTGATCTCGCGGAATATCGGGCCTGCCGTCGCGGCCGAACATGCCGGCGATCTCCTCCAACGAGAAGCCGGCCGCCTTGCCCATGGCGATCAGCGACAGCTTCAGCAGCACATCGGCGTCGAACTGCCGCCTGAGGCCCCGCCGCCAGAGCGAGGCGATCAGGCCGATCTCCTCGTAATAGCGCAGGGTCGAGGGCGCGACGCCCGAGCGTTCGGCGACCTCGCCGATATCGAGAAAAGTCATGCTTGACCTCAAGTCGACTTGAATTCGTACGCTCTGCCGAAAAGTTCATTTCGGCAAGAGGACCATCATGGAAGCTGTTCTCGTTTCAAGGCAAATTCCGGTTTGGCAGGATCGGCGCGCCATCGCTCTGCTGATGGCGGCATCACTCACCACCATGGCGAACGCGACGATCGCTCCGGCCCTGCCCGGGCTGGAACGGCTGTTCGCCGGCGACCCCAACGCCGCGCTGCTGACACGGCTCCTGGTACCGGCGCCCTCGCTCAGCGTCGCGCTCATTGCCCCGCTCGCCGGGATCGCCGCCGACAGGATCGGACGGCGCCGGCTGCTCTTGTTCGGCGTGATCCTGTTCGTGCTGTCGGGCTGCGCCGGGCTCGTCCTGCCCGATCTTCCGACGATCTTCGCCAGCCGGCTCGTCTTGGGGGTGGCAGTCGCCCTGATCATGACGGCGCAGACGGCGCTGATCGGCGACTATTTCACCGGCGACGACCGCAATGCCCTGACCGGCCTGCAGATCTCGGCGCGCAATCTCGGCGGCCTCGTCTTCATCCTCACCGCCGGATGGGTCGCGACGATCTCGCCGCGGCTGCCCTTCGCGATCTACGGGCTGGCCGCCGCCTTCCTGCCGCTGATGTGGCTGGTCATCGTCGACCCGCCGAGGCTCGCGCAGGCCAGCGGCGCGAAACTGGCAGGCGATCGCGGCGATTACCACCGCTGGCTACTACCGCTCGCCTTGCTGGTGCTGCTGCAGGGCACGACCAACATGATCTTCTTCATCATGCCGACGCAGCTGTCCTTCTTTCTCGACGCGCAGGGCTATGACAGCGCGATCATGACCGGCTCGGCGCTGGGCGTGCTGATGCTGTCGGGCGGTGGTTGCGCATTGCTCTACCCCCGAATCCAGCGCGCTGTCGGCTATGCCGGCATTTTCGCGCTCGGTTATGGCGCGATGGCACTGGGCTTCCTCATGCTGCTATTCGCTTCGACCACCCCTGCGATCTTCGCTGCGGTCGCCGCGATCGGCGCGGGTTATGCGCTGGTCTCGCCGAGCTTCGTCGCGTTGGCTCTCAACCTCGCACCGGGGCAGAAGCGCGGGCTCGCCGGCGGCATCCTGACCGCCTCGATCTTCATCGGCCAGTTCTGCTCGCCGCTGCTCAGCACGCCGGTGATCGCCGGGTTCGGTTACGCCAATCTGTTCGCCGGCACTGCTGGGTTGCTCGCGATCATGACCGTCACGGCCGCGCTGACCGGTGGTGCGGGCTGGCTGCGCCGGCGATAGTGCGGCGATATGGAGTGCCACCCCGCCCGCACTCTGCTTTATTCACAACCCGAAGCAGCCGACTCGCCCCTTTGGCGCAATCCTCGGCTGCAATCGAAACGACATCGGGGTGTCGCAGCAGCCGGGTGAAACGGAAACCCGCGGAAGGAGGACGGCGTGGCGCAGCAGACGGACGAGATCGAAGCTCACCATCCCGACTGGCCGCCCAAGCGCCGCTCGCCCCTGCACGCCTTCCTCGAAAGCGGAGCCGCTGCCGGTGTCCTGCTGGTCTTTTCCGCGGCGCTTGCGCTGATCATCGCCAATTCGGCGCTCGGCCCGGTCTATTTCAAGCTGCTGGAGGCGAAGGTCGCCGGCCTCTCCGTCCTGCACTGGATCAACGATGCGCTGATGGCGCTGTTCTTCCTGCTCGTCGGGCTGGAGATCAAGCGCGAGTTCATCGAAGGCCAGCTCGCGACCTGGAGCCGGCGCGCTTTGCCGGCGCTGGCAGCGCTGGGCGGCATGATCGCGCCGGCCTTGATCTATGCCACGCTCGCCCGCAGCGACCCGGAAGCCTTGCGTGGCTGGGCGATCCCCGCCGCCACCGACATCGCATTTGCGCTCGGCGTGCTCGCCATCCTCGGCTCGCGCGTGCCGGTCTCGCTCAAGATCTTCCTGACCGCGCTCGCCATTCTCGACGATCTCGGCGCGATCCTGATCATCGCCCTGTTCTATTCCGGCGATCTCTCGCTGCCGATGCTGGCTGGCGCCGCCGCCTGCCTCGCAATCCTGATCGCGCTCAACCTGCGCGGCGTCCGCCTGCTGCCGCTCTACCTCGCCATCGGCGCCCTGCTCTGGTTCTTCGTCCTGAAATCCGGCATCCACGCTACGCTCGCCGGCGTCGCGCTGGCGCTGACCATTCCGCTCGGCGGCCATGGCAAGGAGAGCGACGAGCCCGAGCATTCGCCGCTGCACACGCTGGAGCACCGGCTGCATCCCTGGTCATCCTATTTCATCGTGCCGGTCTTCGGCTTCGCCAATGCCGGCGTCTCGATCGCCGGCATGTCGCCCTCGCTCCTGCTGACGCCGGTGCCGCTCGGCATCGTGCTCGGGCTTTTCCTCGGCAAGCAGATCGGCGTCTTCGGCTTCGCCTGGCTCGCGGTGCGGCTCGGTCTCGGCACCATGCCGGCCAAGGCGACATGGGCGCAGCTCTACGGCGTCTCGCTGCTTTGCGGCATCGGCTTCACGATGAGCCTGTTCATCGGGGCGCTGGCCTTCGCGAACAGCGCCGCGCTCAACGACGCCACCAAGATCGGCGTGCTCGCCGGCTCGGCGCTGTCGGCGGTGATCGGCTATGTCGTGCTCCATCTCGCCGGCCGGCATCTGGTCAAGGAGGACGAGCTCGTCCCCGCGATCGCCCGGCAGAAGCAGACCCGCTGAGAAGCGCCCCGGCGATCACACAATCGTCGCAGCTGCGGCGGAACCATGGCGAGCCGACTGCGTTACCTTCACAGCTGTGGAGGCGGCAATGGGCTTCAGTCTTCTGGAAATCTCGATCGTGATGGCGTGCATATCGCTGCTCGGCTTCCTGATCGCCGATAACCTGGCCTGATCCGAGCCTACTGCAGGCGAGTCAGCTCGCCTGCACCAGCCGCCGTAGCCGTTCGCGGCCGGCCGCTCTGATGTGATCGCGGGCGGCAGCCTCCGCCCTGTTCGGATCGCGAGCTTCGATCGCCGAGACGATGGCGTCATGCTCGGCATGCGCCTGCCCCGCCCGATCTGCATCAAGCAATGTCGAGGAGCCGAGCAGCGCACGCGCATCGCGCAACGCGTTCAGGGCCTTCAGCAGATAGCGGTTATGTGCGGCGCCATAGAGCGCCGAATGGAAGCGCTCATTGTGACGCGCCAGCTCCTGCGGGTGGGTGAGCAGCCCAGCCTCGATCGCGTGCAGATCACGCAGCAACGCGACATCGCCCTCGGAGGCGTGACGCGCGGCGAAGGCAGCGACGGTTCCCTCCAGCACCTCGCGCATCGCATAAAGCTCGGATACCGCCTGATGGTCGAGCGTCATGACGACGAGCGTGCGCGAATCGCGGGTGAAGAAGCCCTCGGCCTCGAGCCGGCGCACGGCCTCGCGCAAGGGCGTGCGGCTCATTTCCAGGCGAGCGGCGAGATCCTCCTCGCGCAGGCGCATGCCCGGCTTGAGCTCGCCGGTATCGATCGCCTCGCGCAGACGGGCATAGGCCTGGCCCGCAAGCGAGCGCACCGGCTGGACATCGGCGAACACCGTCAAACTGCGCCCTCTCCCATTCCTCCAGGCCGGATGCCGTGATCGCCCGGCGCTGCGCCGAAATCAACGCTTGCCCGTGCGACCAAATTCAGCATACTTCGGTATACTGAAAAATCAAAACAACGTGGGAGGCTTCATGCCGCACCGGTTTCCAACGCTCCTGCTCGCAGCCGCATTGGCCGTGCTGCCGGCCATCGCCGCAAAAGCGCAGGACTGGCCGAGCAAGCCGATCACCATGGTCGTACCCTATGCCGCCGGTGGCGGCACCGACGTGATCGCGCGGGCGGTGGCGCAGAAGCTGCAGGATCGGCTCGGGGTCGGCGTCGTCGTCGAGAACCGCGCCGGCGCCGGCGGCAATCTCGGCACCACGGCCGCGGCGCAGGCTCCTGCCGACGGCTATACGGTGCTGATCAGCAATATCGGCCCGATGGCGGTCAATCCGAGCCTGTTCAAGAACCTGAAGCATGATCCGGCCGAGGTGCTGGAGCCGGTGACGCTGATCGCCAAGGCGCCGCTGCTCGTGCTGGTGCATCCTTCGGTCAAGGCCAATTCGGCCGCCGAGCTGATCGCGCTCGCCAAGGCGCAGCCGGAAGGGCTGACCTACGGAACGGCCGGCCACGGCTCGGCCAACCACATCGCCACTGCCCTGTTCGAGCTGATGGCAGGCGTCAAGCTGAAGCACGCCCCCTATCGGGGCGCCGGCCCGGCGCTGAACGACCTGCTGGGCGGGCATATCCCGATGATGTTCGCGACGCTGCCCTCGGCGATCGGCCATGTGAATGGCGGCGGCCTCAAGGCGCTCGCCGTCACCACGGCCGAGCGAGCGCCCGCCTTGCCGCAGGTGCCGACGCTCGCGGAAGCCGGCGTGTCCGGCTACGAGGCGAGCGGCTGGTACGGCGTCTTCGTGCGCAAGGGCACGGCGCAGGCGATCATCGACAGACTGCGCAGCGAGGTCGCGACCATCATCAACCTGCCAGAGGTGCGCCGGAACCTCGAGCTCGAAGGTGCCCAGCCGATCGGCAATACGCCGGCCGAGTTCGCCGCCTTCGTCAAGGCCGAGCGCGAAAAGTGGTCGAAGGTCGTCGCCGAGGCCGACATCAAGATCGAGTGACGCCTCCTCGCTCCCTTTCCCTTCCATGACATCCGGACCGACGCCGACATGACCGACGCGACATCCCCTGCCCTGCGCCTGCTCGTTCTCGAAGGCGACGGCATCGGCCCCGAGATCGCGGCGGCGACCTGCAAGGTGCTCGACGCCGCGAGCAAGCTCTTCGGCTTCGGGCTCGCCTATGAGCGGGCGGAGATCGGTTTCGCTGCGCTGAAGAACCAGGGCACGACCTTCCCCGAGACCGTGCTGGAAGCGGCAAAGCGGGCGGACGGCGTCATCCTCGGCCCGGTCTCGCACAACGAGTATCCGCCGGCCGAGAAGGGTGGGCTCAACCCATCCGGCCAGTTGCGCAAGCGGCTCGACCTCTACGCCAATATCCGCCCGGCCCGCTCGCGCGACGGTTTCGCACCGCGCTGCGGCAAGCCGCTCGACCTCGTCATGGTGCGCGAGAACACCGAAGGCTTCTACTCCGACCGCTCGATGCATCTTGGCCCCGGCGAGATCATGCCGACGCCGGACCTTGCCATGTCGTTCCGCAAGGTGACGCGGCAGGCGTCCCTGCGCATCGCCGAGAGCGCCTTTGCGCTCGCCCGCCAGCGCCGGCGCAAGGTCACGGCCGTGCACAAGGCCAATGTGCTGCGCATCTCCGACGGGCTCTTCCTGGAATGCGTGCGCTCGGTGGCCGAGCGTTATCCCGATGTCGAGTACGAGGAGAAGATCATCGATGCGATGGCAGCGCTGCTGGTGCGCGACGCCAGCGTCTTCGACGTGATCGTCACCACCAACATGTTCGGCGACATCCTCTCCGACCAGGCTTCGGAGATTTCCGGCAGCCTCGGCCTCGCCGCTTCGCTCAATGCCGGCGAGGGTCACGCGGTGGCGCAGGCGCAGCACGGCTCGGCGCCTGATATCGCGGGTCGCGACCTCGCCAACCCGGCCTCGCTGATCGGCTCGGCCGCGATGCTGCTCGCCTGGCTCGGCGAGCGGCGGCAGGCCCCCGCCCTGCTCCAGGCAGCGCAAGCGATCGAGCGGGCGATCGACCTGACGATCAAGGCGCCGGAGCTGCGCACGCGCGATCTCGGTGGTCCACTCGGAACGAGGGCTTTCGCGAGCTGTGTCGCCGCTAATCTCGCCGAAGCGGCGAAGGCGGGCTGACACCGGCGCCACCGGTCACTCTCAGGTGATCACGACGGAGCAGGAACGCATTCGCTGCTGGCGCATTGACAGGACGCGCCCTCAGCTTCGGGGCGCGGCCGGAGCCTTCAGATGCCGACTGCCGATCATTCCGTCGCCTCGATCAGGCAGCTCGCCTCCGACTTCCAGAAATGGCCTTCCCCGCAAACAGCCAAAGCGCTCGCGCAGATCGCGAAGCAGGCCAGTGCGTCCTCCGGGGAGCTCGCTCCCCATTTCGAACGCATTCACCTCGCCGCCACCGATCTGCTCAAGCCGGGAGCCAAGCCCGACCCGACCTATGCCGCGCTGCGGCGGGCGGTGGCGATCCTCGACACGGTCACGAAGGTCAAGCGACAGGCCGAAGGCGGGCTGCAATAGCCTGCCACACAAGCAAAAAAGCTCCCGGCTTTCGCCGGGAGCTCGCAACGACGAGGGCCTTGGCCGCAGCCGGGCTCAGATGTCCTGGTCGCCCTGCAGGGCAGCAACCGCCGCCGGGCCGAGACCGTCCTTGTTGTAGATGTCGTCGCGGAACTGCACGCCGCCATCCGGGGTGGCCCAGGCGGTGATGTAGACCCAGTAGCATGGCACCGGATTGGCGATACGAGCGTTGACGCGCTCGCCCGAGGCGATGGTCTCGTCAATCTTCGCGCGATCCCAGCCGGGCGTCTCCTTGAGCAGGAAGGCGATGTAGTCGCGCACGTTCTGGACGCGGATGCAGCCGGAGGAGACGAAGCGATAATCGTCGCCGAAGATGCCCTTCGACGGCGTGTCGTGCATGTAGACGCCGTGCGGGCTCGGGATGTTGATGCGCACGAAACCAAGAGAGTTGAACTCGCCGCCCGGATCCTGGCGGAAGGTGTAGCGGGTCGCCTCGTCCGAGCGCCAGTTGACGCGGTCGGGCGGAATCTCGCCGCTCGGCCCAATGATGCGGATCTTGTTCTCGGTGAGGTAGGTCGGCTCCTTCTGCATCTTCGGGATCAGATCCTTGCGGATGATCGAAGCCGGAACCGTCCAGGTCGGGTTGAAATTGACCTCGGGGATCTTGGTCTGCAGCAGCGGCGACTGGCGGTCGATCTTGCCGACGCCGGCGGCGTGGCGGGTCGCGACATGGCCGTTCTCGACCGTCTCGACCGCGGCCGCCGGGATGTTCGCCACGACATAGCGGTTGCCGAGACTGCCCGACCAGGTGCGCAGGCGCACGATATTGGTCTCGAGCTGGCGGATGCGCCGGTCGACCGGCACGTTGAGCGCCGCCAGCGTCGCGCGGTTGATGCTGCCGGTGGTCGACAGGCCCATGCGCGACTGGAAGCGGCGCATGCCGCCCTCGACATAGGAATCATAGATGTTGCTGTCGCCAGCGGAGGCGTCGAGATCGCCGGTGATGATCAGCCGCTGGCGCAGGGCGACCACGCTCGGACCACGCGAACCGACGGAAAGCCGCTCGCTGACCTGCAGGGTCGGCCAGCCGCCGCGCGCGGCGAGCGCCCGATAGGCCTCGACCGCCTGCTCGGTCGCGGCCAAAGCGGCCGGCGAGAGCATTGGCGTCGAGGAGCGCTGGACGGCGTTGCGCGAGCCGGCGTCATAGCTCTGGCGCCACTCGGCCTGCTGGGCAAAAGCCGGCAGGCTCACGCCGGCGGCAGCAGACGAGAGCAGGGCCAGAACCGTCTCGCGGCGGGTCAGGCGGATATTCGGCATCGATCGTACCCCTTGGACTTCTCGTATCATCGGAGCGGGACGCGACCCGCCCCTTCGGCCGGGCATCTGCCACGGTCGGTCGCTGGGGACGATCCCTTACCACAGTTAACAGCTCATGATGAGCGCGGCATTTTTAGGGCGGGGATGCGCCACGCTCACGCGGGTTTGATCGCTGTGGCCGAAGGGAAATCACTGTTGCCGGAAAGAAACAGGCGCACGCGCCCCGGCCGGGAGGCCGAAGCGCGCTGCGGGGGGATACCGTCGAGACCGGGCCCGTAGCCCAGCGCTCAGAGTTTGTAGCGGATCTGGTCGGTCCAGAAGCGCTCGAGGCGCAGCAGGGCGTTGTTCATCCGCTCGAAGTCGTCGGCCGCGATGCCGCCGATCTGCTCGACCGTGCGGACATGCTTGTCGTAGACGCCCTTGACGATGTGGTGCACCTCGCGACCCTTGTCGGTCAGGCTGATGCGCACCGAGCGGCGGTCGATCCGCGAACGGGCATGGTGCAGGAAGCCGAGCTCGACCAGCTTCTTGACGTTGTAGGAGACGTTCGAGCCGAGATAGTAGCCGCGGGTGCGCAGCTCGCTGGCCGAGAGCTCGGCATCGCCGATATTGTAGAGCAGCAGCGCCTGCACGCTGTTGACGTCGTCGCGGTTGCGACGCTCGAACTCGTCCTTGATCACGTCGAGCAGCCGGCGATGCAGCCGCTCGACCAAGGTGAGGGACTCAAGGTAAAGCGGCTTCACCTTGAGCTGAACCTCGTCCGACGCGGCCGGCTCCACAGTCTTTACATTGCTCTTCATGGTAATATCCCGCCTGTTGATTACCGGCCAGGATTGTCTCCCGGTCCGCTTCTGAGAGACACCATAGGCGGGGCGGATGAAAACGAGTTTAAATATCAGGATGAATCAGGGATTTACCCATTTGGGTGAATCCAAAATGAACCGCAAATCCCTTAAGCTAAAGCGATTCTTACTATGGCCCAGCGTATTCGAGGCGGGCGCAGGCTTCAGGATTCCTGGTTTTCCGCCGCCCAGGTGGCGAGGAAATAGGCCAGCATCAACGCGACATAAGTGCCGATCAGCGCCGGCGACAATGTCAGCCAGCGCGGGAAGAAGAAGCCGAGCAGCAACTGGCTGACGGCGGCGAGCAGCCAGAGCACGCCGCCCCAGGTCGCGGTCAGCCAGAGCCCGACGCCGGCGACGAGATCGAAGACAGCGAAATAGACCGTGATCGCCTGGAAGGTCAGCGGGCGCGTCTCGAAGGCAGGGCCGGGCTCGAACACCAGCCCGAGGCCGAGGATCGTCGCCCAGTGCATCAGTCCCTTGCCGATCCAGACCACCGACAGCAGACGCAGCAGCCAGACCAGCAGCAAGCGCCAGCGAACCCGGCGCTTCACCTCGCCCGCCTGGCCCGGGCCGCGCAGAACCTCGCCGTCGCGCACCGTCATCTCAGCTGCCCAGCGCCAGTTCGGCCGCACCGAGCGGAGCGAAATAGGCCGCCACCGCCGCCGGATCGAGCTCTTCCAGCGTCCGCGGCCGCCAGGACGGTGCCTGGTCCTTGTCGATCACCACCGCGCGCACGCCCTCGTAGAAATCGTGGCCGTGCGGGATGCGCGAGACGATGCGGAATTCGAGCTGCATCGCTTCCGTGAAGCCGAGCGAGGCACCGCGGCGCATCTGCTCGAAGGCGATGGCGACGCTGGTCGGCGACTTCGCCCGAATCGTGGCGAGCGTCTTGGCGGCGAAGGCATCGCCGGCCGCCGCCTTCGCATCGAGCCGGCCGAGCACCTCCGGCAGCGTCGCGGCACCAAAGCAATGCGCAATCGTCGCCCGCTCCGGCGCGAGCTTGCCCGGCCCAGGGTCGACAGCAAAACGGGCGATCGTGGCGTCGACAGGCTCGGAGCCGGTCAACGCCTCGGCGAGTTCGGCCATGCGGGCCGAGGGAACCGCATGCGTCGCCAGCCCGAGCGCCAGCGCATCGGCCTGGCCGACACGATCACCAGTCAATGCGAGATAAATGCCGGCATGGTCCGGCAGGCGCGGCAAGGCATAGGTCGCGCCGACATCGGGGAAGAAGCCGATGCCGACCTCCGGCATGGCGAAGAGCCATCGCTCGCCGGCGACACGGTGGCTGCCATGCAAGGAAAGACCGACGCCGCCGCCCATGACGATGCCGTCGGCCAGGGCGATGTAGGGCTTGGGATAGCCCTGGATGCGGGCGTTGAGGATGTATTCCTCGCGCCAGAAGGCGAGCATCTCGTCGTATTGGCCGGCCTTGCCGAGATCGTGCAGGCTGCGGATGTCGCCGCCGGCGCAGAAGGCCTTCTCGCCGGCGCCGGTGACAACGATGCGCGTGACAGTGGGATCGTGCTCCCAGGCATCGAGCGCCTTGGCCAGCTCGCGCACCATGGGAAGGTTGAGCGCGTTCAGCGCTTTCGGCCGGTTGAGCAGGACGAAGCCGGCGCTGCCGCGGATTTCACAGATGATGTCCTGTTCCTGCGCCATGTCCGCCTCGACCCAATCCGTCAGGCGGTTCTGGAAGGCGGGCCCCGGCTTGTCAACGCGAGCGCCGGCCCGGTCCCGTCCGGACTTTAGCGCACGGTGACGATGCCGCGGCCATAGCCGCCATGAGCTTTTGGCAGAGCGACGCAGACCATCGCCCGGCCATGGCTCTGCTCGATCGAGCGCAATGCCGCGACCTGCTCGGCATAGCTCTCGGTGGCGCGCAGGCCGGCGAGCGTGCCCTTGATCTCGCGCAGATTCCTGTCGAGCTTGTCCTGGCCGAGTCGCAATGACGGGCAATGCCGCTCGGCATAGTCGGCGGAGGCGAGTGCCGTCGCGGTCTGCGCTTCGATCGCATCGCGGCGCGTCACCTCGGCCCGCGCGGCAGTGGTGGCGAGCGCTCCCACCAGCATAACGACAGCAAGGAGTTCCGGCCGCATCGCATCTCTTTCCATGATCGCGGGATTGCCCGCGCCCGGCAGGCTTGCGCCGCTCTGGCCCGCTCTCGCGACTGCGACCATCGCGCCTGTTTTGGGAGCGAGCCGATGTGGTAGAGGATCGCCGGCAAGCCAATATCGCATTCACGGCGGAGGCGTCGATGACTTCCCGGGTACAGCCCCTCTCCACGCTGCAGGCCGCAACCACCACGGCGGATTCGCTCGGCCTCACTCGCCGCATGCGCCGCAACCGCAAGGCCGAGTGGTCGCGCCGGCTGGTGCGCGAGAACCGCCTGACCACCGACGACCTGATCTGGCCGATCTTCCTGATCGATGCCGCCGAGCCGATCTCGCCTGTCGCCTGGATGCCGGGTGTCGATCGTCTCAACATCGACGAAGCCGTGCGCCAGGCGGAAGCCGCGGCGAAGCTCGACGTCCCCGCGATCGCGCCCTTCCCTTATGTCGACCGGACCTTACGCGACGCGACCGGCTCGGAAGCGCTCAACAGCCGCAATCTGATGTGCCGGGCGGTCCGCGCGATCAAGGCGGCGGTGCCGGAGATCGGCATCATCTGTGACGCGGCGCTCGACCCCTATACCTCGCACGGCCATGACGGCGTGATGGAAGGCGAGCGGATCCTGAACGATGCCAGCGTCGGCATCCTCGTCCGGCAGGCGCTGGCTCTCGCCGACGCCGGCGCCGATGTGATCGCGCCTTCCGACATGATGGACGGGCGCGTCGGCGCGATCCGGGCCGCGCTCGACGCCAGCGGCCACGAGGACGTGCAGATCATGGCCTATTCGGCCAAATACGCATCGGCCTACTACGGCCCGTTCCGCGATGCGATCGGCACCAACGCCACGCTGATCGGCGACAAGCGCACCTACCAGATGGATCCGGCCAACACCGACGAAGCCATCGCCGAGGTCGCGCTCGATCTCGAAGAGGGCGCCGACATGGTGATGGTCAAGCCCGGCCTGCCCTATCTCGACATCATCGCGCGGGTGAAGGACACCTTCTCGGTACCGACCTTCGCCTACCAGGTCTCCGGCGAGTACGCGATGATCATGGCGGCGGCTAACAATGGCTGGCTCGATGGCGACAAGGCGATGCTGGAGAGCCTGCTCTCCTTCAAGCGTGCCGGCGCCGACGGCGTGCTGACCTATTTCGCGCCGAAGGTCGCCAGGATGCTGAAGGAACGCGGCTGATCTAGCTGGGCAGGCGATAGACGGAGACGTGCGAACGCGACTCCGCCGTGAAGGGCGCCCCGCTCCAGTCGGCATGCCGGCTTTCGAGTTCGAAGCTGGCCAGCTGGGCCATCAGGTCGAGTTCCGCTGGCCAGATATAGCGGTGCGGCGAGCGGAAGACCTCGACCTGCTTGCCCTCGCTGAACCTGAAATGGTGCGAAACAATCTGCTGGTTCAGCACGTCATAGGTATCGAGGCCGATATAGCCCGCCTCCGACTGCCAGACGACGGCCTGCTGCCCGGGCGGCAGCTTGCGCAGCTCGGGCACCCAGAGCTCGATCACGAAACGCCCGCCAGGTGAGAGATGGCGCGCCGCATTGCGGAAGCATTCCACCTGCTGCGCTTGCGTGAGCAGGTTCGAGATCGTGTTGTAGACGAGGTAGACGAGCGAATAGCTGCCGGGAACAGTCGCCGTCGCCATGTCGCCGAGGACGACGGGAATCGTCGCTTCATCGACCTTGGCCCGCAGCTCGGCGATCATCGCGGGCGAGAACTCGATGCCCGCCACCGGCACATTCCGCTGGCTGAGCGGCACGGCGACGCGGCCGGTCCCGATCGCGAATTCGAGTACCCTGCCGCCCTCCGCCAGTTGCGCCAGTCGCGCGACTGCCGGCTCCAGCACGTCCGGCGAGAACATCCCGGTTCCCGGGGTGTCGTAACTCACGGCCGCGTCGGCGTCCCAGATCTCGTCCTGCTGCATGCCGGATGTCCCGCTGCGTGCCCGTGCTGGCTGATGCTCCAGCGCGGATCGGATGTGCACCGTCCTGTCGATTTATCAAGCCCTGCGATTGTTCGTCCGGCACGCGCGCAGCGAGTTCCAACATCCCGGCTCTCGCGCTAGCGTGCGCCGCGATGCGCGCCCTGCTCACGTCGATTCTGCTCTGCCTCGCGCTCGCCTCCTGCGGGCGCTTCGACACCGATCAGATTCGTGCTTGCCGGCTCGCGATCCCGGCGCTGAACCCGACCGACACCGCCATCACCATCGAGGGAACCGGCAGCGGCCCGCGCACCGGCATCCTGCGGATCGTCTACCGGGCGCAGGCGCCGGACGAGCCCCCGCGGCGGCGCACCATCGACTGCATCTTCGCCGGCGAAGGCACCACGCTGCAGCGCGGCGCGCTGGCGGGCCTCGCCTCCGACGGCGTGCCGATGACCGATGCCAGCTTCCTGCTGCTGCGGCGCTTCTATCTCGAATACAAGGCGGAGCCGCCGGTCGATCCCGGCATGTCGCCTGGGGCCGACCTCCTGACCGTGCCGCCCGGCCTCGCCTATGGCTTGCAGCAGGGCCTGGCCGCCCTGCCCTCGGCCGCGATCTACGCGCTGCTCGCCAGCGCCTATGCGCTGATCTACGGGCTCAACGGCCGTATCCTCCTGACCTTCGGCGAATTCTCGGCGCTCGGCGCACTCGCCGCTGTGGTCGGCGTGGCGCTGACCCTGTCGCTTTCGGTCTCGACGCCGGTCTCGGGCCTGTTCATCGCCTTTGCCGTCGCGATCGCCGTCAGCGCGCTGCACGGCTTCGCCATGGGCCGCTTCGTGCTGCGCCATCTCGACAAGAGCAATGGCCAGCAGGTGCTGATCGCAACGATCGGGCTCGCCATCGCGCTGTCCGAATACCTGCGCCTCGCGCAAGGCGCCGAACTGCGCTGGCTGCCGCCGGTGTTCAACGAGCCGCTGCCGCTGGTGCGGGCGGAGCAGTTCATCGTCACCGCGACGCCGGTCTCGCTCGCCATGGCGGGGCTCGGCTTCTCGGCCGCGACCTGCCTCATCCTCTATCTCGCCCGCTCGTCCTATGGCCGGGCCTGGCGCGCAGTCTCCGACGATGCCAGGACCGCCTCGCTGTTCGGGGTCGATCCGCGCGCAGTGCACGACCGGGCGCTGATCATCGCCTGCGCGATCTGCGGCGCGGCCGGCGTCATCGTCACCGTGATCTATGGTGGCATGGGCTTTTCCGGGGGCTTCACGCTCGGCCTGAAGGCACTCGTCGCCGCCGTTCTGGGCGGCATCGGCTCGGTGCCGGGCGCCTGCCTGGGCGGCCTGGCCATCGCCGCCTTCGAGGTGCTGTGGTCGGCGACAATGCCGCTCGAACAGCGCGACATCGCGGTCTATAGCTTGCTCGCCGTGACGCTGATCCTGCGCCCCGGCGGCTTCTTCGGCGACGGCGCGCTGACGCCGCGCCAGGTCTGAGTCCGAGAACGGGGTAACGGATGGGCAGCGGCTTCGCGATCAGCTTCGCCGATATCGAGGCGGCTGCGCAGACCATCGCAGGCCATGTGCTGAAGACGCCGCTGATGCCGGCGCCGCGCCTCTCGGCGCTGACCGGCGCAGAGGTCTTCGTCAAGCACGAGAACATGCAGGCGACCGCCTCCTTCAAGGAGCGCGGTGCGGTCAACAAGCTGCTGAGCCTCAACGAGGACGAGAGGCGCCGCGGCGTCATTGCCATGTCGGCAGGCAACCATGCCCAGGCGGTCGCCTATCACGCCAGGCGCTTCGGCATCCCGGCGACCATCGTCATGCCGGAGACGACCCCGCTGGTGAAGGTGGAGAACACCCGCGCCCATGGCGCCGAGGTCGTGCTGTTCGGCGAGACGCTCTACGAATCCACGCAGAAGGCACGCGAGATCGCTGCCGAGAAGAGCCTCGTCTTCGTCCACCCCTATGACGACGCGGCTGTGATGGCCGGCCAAGGTACCGTCGCGCTGGAAATGCTGCGCGAGCTGCCCGAGCTCGACACGCTGCTGATCCCGCTCGGCGGCGGCGGGCTGATGGCCGGCAACGCCATCGCCGCCAAGGCGCTGAAGCCGTCGATCGAGATGATCGGCGTCGAGGCGGCGCTCTATCCCTCCTTCCACAACGCCGTGGATGGCGCCGACCTGCCAATCGGCGGGGCGACGCTGGCCGAAGGCATCGCGGTCAAGACCGTCGGCATGCAGACCCTGCCGGTGGTGAAGGCGCTGGTCTCCGACATCGTCCTGGTCGGAGAGGATCTGATCGAGCGCGCCGTCAATGCCTGCGCGACGCTGCAGCACACGCTGGCCGAGGGCGCCGGCGCCGCCGGCCTTGCGGCGATGCTGAAGGAGCCGGAGCGCTACCGCGGCCGCAAGGTCGGGCTCGTGCTCTCCGGCGGCAATATCGATGCGCGCCTGCTCGCGGCGATCATGGTGCGCGAGCTTGAGCGCGAGCAGCGCATTGCAGCCTTCCGCCTCACCGCCAGCGACCGGCCGGGCCTGCTCGGCAAGGTCGCGAGCCTGTTCGGCACGCTCGGCGCCAACATCCTCGAAGTCAGCCATGGCCGGCTCTTCCTCGACGTGCCGGCCAAGGGCGTGATGCTCGACGTCACCATCGAGACCCGCGACGAGGCGCACACCGCCGCGATCGAAGAGGCGCTGCGCCAGGAAGGCTTCGCGCCGAGGCGGATCTATCCGCGTGGCCTTGCGGGGCCGAGTGGCTGACTCGTCGGCTCAATCTGCCGGCCAGCCGAGGCGCACGAGATCGCGCGCACCATCGACGATGCGGACGATCTGAACGCCGCCATCGACCAGCCGATAGAGCACGAGCCAACGCTCGATGACGAGGCCGCGCGCGCCCTCGCCGATCTCTGGCCGAGCCATGCCGATCTCGCGGTGCTGCGATAATTTGCTTGCGCGCTGCTCAATGCGCTCGATAACCGCATCGGCGAGCGTCGCGCTGTCACGCGCGATCCAAAGCCAGATGTCGAGGAGGTCTTGCTTCGCCCGATCGGTGTAATGGACGAAGCCCATGCCGCTTCAGGCTTTCACACCCAGCCGCTCGCGGCCTTCGGCCTTGATGGCAGCCAGATCGAGTTCGCCGCCAGCGCCGCTGGAGACGCCCTCTTTCCAGGCTTGCTGGAGCCAGCGCAGCTTCTCGGCTTCCTGTTCGTCATGTTTCTCGAGCAGGCGCAACGCCTCCCGCACGACCTCGCTGGAGGAGGTATAGCGGCCGGTCTCCACCTTCGCCTTGATGAAGCGGAGCAGTTCCTCCGGCAGCGACACGTTGATGTTCATGGCCGATCTCCGATCGTTCCAGTGTGGGATCGGCCACAGGCTTTAGCAAGGTTTGTTATCGCCGAAGCCTGAGGCGTTCGCGCCAAAAACGGCGCTGCTCCTCGCCAGCGGCCTTGCGGAACCGGCTCGCTGATCAAACATTATCAGCCGGCGGGCACATCCGCCCCGCCGGAGATTGGAAAAGCAGGATATGTCGAACCCGTCCTATCGCCAGCCGCCCATCGTCGCGCTGGAGGACCGGCCGCTGCAGGATACGCGCGGCGTGCTCGGCTCGCGCATGTTCGCCTGGATCGGCGACGTCGTCGTCCTGTTCATCCTAGGCAGCATCGTCTGGTTCCTGCTCGGCATCCTCGGCATCATCACCTTCGGCCTGACCTGGCTCCTGATGGGTGGAGCGACGATCGCGGTCGCGCTGGGCTATGCCGCCATCACCATCGGCGGGCGCAAGCAGGCGACGCTCGGCATGCGCATGGCCGGCCTTCGGGTCGAGACAGCGTCGGGCGGCCGGCCTGATGCGCTGGCGGCTGCCGTGCATGCGCTGTTCTTCTATGTCGCGGCGGGCACGATCGGCTTGTGGTTCCTCGACATCGCCTGCGGGCTGGTGCGCGAGGACCGGCGCCTCGGCCACGACATCCTGACCGGGCTCGTGGTGGTGCGCGCCTGACGCATCCCGTCATGCTCGCCCTTGTGGCGAGCACCGACGTCTTGAACACCGCCTTGCGGGAAGGAAGACGCGGATGGTCGGGACAAGCCCGACCATGACGGCAAAGGCGACCAGCTAAAAGCGATAGCGCAGCAGAAGGCCGATGCGTGCCAGCGGCGGGATCAGCGAGAAGAACTGCATCGTAAAGCGCGCCGGCCAGGACATGCGGGCGATCTGGGCCGGATCGTAACCATCAGGGTCATAGGCCGTCAGTTCGGTGACCAGTTCGAGGCCCGGCACCTGCCGCTCCAGCTCGGCGGGATCGTCGAGCGACCAGCGCAGCACCGCGCCGGTCGCCTTGATCGAGGGCTGCATTGCGATCAGCTTGAGGCCGAACGGACTATAGGCGTCGAAGACGATCTCGCCGCTGCGGCAATGCCGCACCAGCCGCTCCAGCAGCAATGGCACCTCTTCCTCCGGCAGATAGAGCAAAAGCCCCTCGGCCACGATCATCGTCGGGCGATCCCGCGGCAGCCCGGCGATCCAGCCGGGCTCCGTCACCGACGAGCCGGTCAGATGATAGCCGTCGCGCGCCGGGTAGAGCTTTTGCCTGAGCGCGATGACGTCCGGATAGTCGATGTCGTACCAATCGATGCTGGCCGGCGGGTCGATCCGGAAGACGCGGCTGTCGAGCCCGCAGCCGAGATGCAGCACCAGCGCATCGTGGTGCCTTCCGAGAAAATCGCGTGCCCAGCCATCGATGGTGCTCGCGCGCATGGCGAGGCCGACCATCAGGTCGCGGTCGACCTTGAGCTTGGCGAAATCATAGTCGATGCGCGTTGCAGCCTCGGCGGCGAAGCGGTCCTTGAGCAGGGAATCGGGCAACAGGCTCTCGCCGGCCTTGGCCCAGAGCGTGATCAGCAGGGTTTCCTTCTCGCGGGTCAACGCGACCGTTTCGGTCTGCATCTGTCAGCCCCGCCTCTGGGGTCTCAGGGGTATCCCAGCAAGGGCAAGCTAGCACTGATTCAGGGGTTATCCCATGCCAAGCGGCTACCCCCGGCTTCCCGCTTGTTGCCGCCGCACCGACTGCTAAACTCAGGTCGAATTCGGCGGTTCCGGAGCCTGCCTGACGTGACACGTCCCTTGCGGGATGCCCCGCAATTCTACCTGACCTCGCCGACGCCCTGCCCCTATCTGCCGGGCCGCGAGGAGCGCAAGGTGTTCACGCACCTCGTCGGCGCGCGAGCGCGCGACCTCAACGACGTGCTCTCGCAAGGCGGCTTCCGGCGCTCGCAGAGCATCGCCTATCGGCCGGCCTGCGAGACCTGCCGGGCTTGCATCTCGGTCAGGATCGTCGTCGCCGACTTTCGGCCTTCGCGCACCTTCCGCAAAATCCTCTCGCATAACAGCGACCTGATCGGCGAGACGCTGCCGCCGCAGCCGCGCTCGGAGCATTATTCGCTGTTCCGCGGCTATCTCGACGACCGCCATCCCGATGGCGGCATGGCGACGATGTCGGCGCTCGACTTCGCCATGATGGTCGAGGACACCCATGTCGAGACCAGCCTGATCGAATACCGCCGGCGCAGCCCCGACAGCGGCTTCACCGGACGAGGCCAGGGCGACCTCTTCGCCTTCGCTTTGACCGACCGGCTGAGCGACGGGCTCTCCATGGTCTATTCGGTCTATGACCCCGCCCTCGAAGCGCGCTCGCTCGGCACCTTCATGGTGCTCGAGCATGTCGAGCGCGCCCGTAAGCTCGGCCTGCCTTACGTCTATCTCGGCTATTGGGTCGAAGGCTCGCCGAAGATGGCCTACAAGGCCCGCTTCCTGCCGCAGGAGCGGCTGATGCCCCAGGGCTGGGAGCGGGTGGGCTGATGCTGTCGGCACGTCATTCTCGGGCGCAGCGAAGCGCAGACCCGAGAATCTCAGGACCAGTTAGCTGGTTTCCGAGATGCTCAGATCAAGCCCGAGTATGACGAGAATCGCAATTTAAATCGTTTAATACGCACGCCTGCGCTGCAGAATCCGCACTTGCCCCCTGAGCCACCCTCTGCGCAAGGTGCCCGCAAGGCCGCCGGAGCGGCCGCACCGGAGGAAACATGACGGATACGCTGACCGAGCGCCTCGAACGCTGCTACACCGGCATCATTCACGACACGATGCGCGCCATGGGGCTGAAGGACTTCACCCTGCCGCCGGCGCTGCGCCCCCTGCTGCCAGGCGTGAAGCTCGCCGGCCCCGCCTTCACCGTCGAGGGCAAGACCGGCGAGTTCGATGCGCACGAGACCCTGCTCGGCTGGACCGGCCTGCTCTCCGCCGCCAAGCCCGGCCATGTCTGGGTCTGCCAGCCCAACACCGAAGAGGTCGCGCTGATGGGCGAGCTCTCGGCCGAAACGCTGAAGAACAAGGGCGTGCGCGGCTGCGTCATCGACGGACTGTCGCGCGACACCGAATTCATGGTCGAGATGGGCTTCCAGGCCTATTTCAAGGCCTATACGCCGCGCGACATCGTCGGCGTCTGGCTGCCCAAGGCGGTCGACGAGCCGATCAAGATCGGCGAGGTCTGGATCCGGCCGGGCGACTACATCCTCGCCGACCGTGACGGCGTGGTGCGCATCCCGGCCGAAATCATCGAGGAAGTCCTGGAGAAGTCCGAGACCGCGATCTCGGCGGAGAACAAGGTCCGCACCGCGATCCTCGCCGGCACCGATCCCCAGCAGGCCTATCTGCAATTCGGCAAGTTCTGATGTCCCAGCACGATCCCCGCCTGATCCTGCTCGACCCGCGCGACAACGTCTTCGTCGCGCGCACCCGCCTGCCGGCGGGCGAGCCCATCGAGACCGGCACGGGTCCGGCGGTGATCGACCGCGACATCGCGCTCGCCCACAAGATCGCCCGGCGCGCCATCGCGCCCGGCGAGAAGATCCTGAAATACGGCGCGCCGATCGGCGTGGCGACGGTCGCCATCGCCGCCGGTCACCATGTCCATGTCCAGAACATGAAGAGCGACTACACGCCGACCTATCATCTCGAGGACGAGCGCAAGGCGGGAGCGGCACAATGAGCGAGCTCAGGGGCTATCTGCGCAGCGACGGCCGCAAGGGCATCCGCAATGTCGTCGCCGTCGCCTATCTGGTCGAATGCGCGCACCATGTCGCGCGCGAGATCGCCCTGCCCTGGCGCGAGCACGAGGTCCACGCCATCGGCTTCCCCGGCTGCTACCCGAACCCTTATGCCGAGCGGATGATGGAGCAGCTCTGCACCCACCCTAATGTCGGGGCGGTGCTGCTGGTCTCGCTCGGCTGCGAGAGCTTCAACAAATACGCGCTGGAGCGGGTGGTGCGCGCCACCGGCCGGCCGGTGAAGACCATCGTCATTCAGGGCACCGGCGGCACCCGCGCCTCGATCAAGGAGGGCCGCGCCTGGGTCGAGGAGCAGCGCATCGCGCTCGACGCTACCGAGACCGTGCCGATGCAGGTCAGCGAGCTGGTGATCGGCACCGTCTGCGGCGGCTCGGACGGCACCTCCGGCATCACCGGCAATCCGGCGGCGGGCCGCGCCTTCGACCAGCTCATCGCCGAGGGCGCCTCCTGCATCTTCGAGGAGACCGGCGAGCTGATCGGCTGCGAGCACATCATGGCGGCGCGTGCGATCACGCCCGGGCTCGGCGTCGAGCTGGAGAAATCGGTCGCCAAGGCGGCGCGCTACTACGCGACGCTCGGCTATGGCTCCTTCGCCGCCGGCAATGCCGAGGGTGGGCTCTCGACCATCGAGGAGAAATCGATGGGCGCCTATGCCAAGTCGGGAGCATCGCCGATTTCCGGCCTGATCAAGCCCGGTGATGTGCCGCCGCATGGCGGGCTCTATCTGCTCGACGTGGTGCCGGATGGCGAAGTCCGCTTCGGCTTCCCCAACATCAACGACAATGCCGAGATCGCCGAATTGATCGCCTGCGGCGCGCATTGCGTGCTGTTCGTCACCGGGCGCGGCTCGGTCGTCGGTTCGGCGATCTCGCCGGTGGTCAAGATCTGCGCCAATCCGGAGACCTATCGCCGGATGAGCGACGACATGGACGTCGATGCCGGCCGTATCCTCGAAGGCCGAGCCAGCCTCGACGAGGTCGGCACCGAAATCCGCGACCTCGTCGTCTCGCTGGCGCAAGGCGGGCGGACGAAGTCGGAGGAACTCGGCCACCAGGAGTTCATCCTGACCTATAAGAGCTTCGAGCCGCTCGGCCCAGCCTGCCTGCCGGCCGCTTGAAGCTGGAAGCCATGCCAGCGTCCTTGACCCCTCCCCGGACCCGGAACTAACCTTGGGTCATCGGGGACGGGCAGGATCGAGATCATGGCGCTCACGTCACCGCGCTTTTCGAACAATGACCGCCTTAGGAAGGCCGCCGAGAACGCGCCGCCGCTGAAGCAGGGCGAGCGCGGCGATGCCGTCGCCATCATCCAGCTCGCTCTGATCGACCTCGGCATGGCGATGCCGAACTCGACCGGCCAGGGCCGCACCCTGCCCGACGGCATCTTCGGCCCGGAAACGGCGAACCGGGTGCGCAGTTTCCAGACGGCCAATGGACTCGTCGCCGACGCCATCGTCGGGCCGCTGACCATGGCGGCGCTGGAGCGCGCCATCATCGCGGTGAGCGCCCTCAATCGCCGCGCCGAAGCCGCCAAGGCGCGCACGCACAGCGCAGCGGTTCGCTAGATCGACGCGCCCCGCCCGAAGACATCAGACTGTCGGATAACCGCAGGAGAAGCCATGGTTGTCGCGATCGCACCCGGCACCGCCACGATCATCGCCAACAAGGGTGGCTCGCGTACCGACATCCATGTCGGCACCGAGCACGCTTTGCTGCATTGCACGACCAACGCTCGCCGCGCCGCCGCCGACGATCCGGCCGGGCATCCCGGCCATACCGGCCCGATGATCACCTGCACCGGCACCGTGCTGATGTCAGGCGATCCGGCCAACCGGCAGGACAAGGTCGACCTGACGACCAATTGGGAGTTCGGGATGATCCTGGTCTCCGACATCGTGGTCTACGAAGCGCTTTATGCCGGGCGGATGGCCAATGAAGGCAGCATCGCCATCAACCTCAAATCCGCCTTCGGCACCAATCCCTCGCTGGACGGCGACGGCGACCTGCCGACTGTCGACGAGATGATCTTCGACCCGAGCAATCAGGTCATCACCGACCAGACTACCGGCACCAAGGGTTTCCTGGTGACCTACAAGCTCGGCGACCATCCCAACAACCCGTTCCCCCTGCGCCAAACCAACAGCAAGGTGCCTGCGCCGAACTTCCTGCATACGGCCCGACGCGACGAAGGCTTCATCGCCTATTTCGTCGCGCGGGAACGCGGCTCGACAGTGCATCACCTGGCGCGGATCGGCTGGCATATCATCTGGCACGGCACGCTCGGCTGGACCTCGCCGACCGCCAAGCCGACCGTAAGCATGGTGACTTCACGCATCGATATCGGCCAGCCGACCACCGACGCGGTCGACAACACGGCCTTTCCGCGCTCGGCCGCCATCGCCAAGAACCCGCAGCGTCCGACCTGCAACGAGCAGGACGGCACCGCCTTCGACAGGGGGTACGGCCCGACGGCGAGCGCGCCGGTGCGGGCGGAGTCGACGACGCGCCCCAGCAACCTGCCGAGCAACTTCTTCCCAGCGCCATAAAGGTCTCAAAGCTCCAGCCCTCGTCCTGAGGAGGCCCGAAGGGCCGTCTCGAAGGGGGCTCCAGCTGGCTCTGGAACCTTCTGGGCATGCTTCGAGACGCCATTTCTGGCGAAATGGCTCCTCAGGATGAGGGCTCGATGAAATTTCGGGCAGGCCCTCAGGCGCTTCGCCGCTTCGCCGCTTCGCACCGGAATATACAGCCATTGGAATATTATATAGATAAATGCACCAATAGGTTGTATAAGCTGCTTGGAAATACATGAAATTCTTCGCCCGGCTTAAGACTAAATCAAACGGCGCTGCGGCAGGTTGCTGGGATCGGCGTCAGAATGCCGCCGGAGCCTTGTGGAAGAATCCATGCTGCAGACTCTCACCCGCCTGCCGGCAGACATGTCATCGGAGGCGCGGCGCAAGCTTCTCAACGCCGTGACGGATCTGTTCCTGCTGGACGCCGAGCCGAGCGAGGAGTCACAGGATCATTACGGCGAGATCGCGCTGCGTTCGCTGCCTCATCTCGATACGGAAGGCCGGCGCCAATACGCCGACAACGTCGCCGCCACCGAAACGCTGCCGCATCGCGTTGCGGTCTCGCTGGCGAACGATGCCGATGCCGGCGTCGCGCGGCTCGTGCTCAAGCTCTCCCCGGTCCTGACCGACACCGATCTCGCGGCCATCGCCATCAGCCAGACACAGGCGCATCTCGTGGCGATCGCCGAACGTGCCCGCCTGTCGGAAGGGGTCACCGACATCCTGGTCGAGCGCGGCGACAGCGCCGTGCTGCGCACCGTCTCGGGCAATGAAGGCGCGCAGTTCTCGGATCGCGGCTTCGATCGGCTGCTGCAGCGCGGCGGCGACGACACAGCGGTGAGCGAGGCGCTGGCGCGCCGCTCCGACCTGTCACCACAGCGCGCCGAACGCGTGCTGCGCATCGTCGAGCAGATGTCGGATCCCTCTGCGGAGACCGGCTCGCACCAGACCGCAACGATGGCGCGCCAGGCGCGGCAGCAGCGCCGAGAGGTCCGGCTGCTGATCGCCGATCTCCAGGCCGGCACGCGCAGCCTCGGCGAAGTCGTCGACATGCTGGCGGAAGAGGACCGCGCCTTCCACCTCGCCCAGGTGATCGCGACCAGCGCCGGGATCTCGAACGAGCAGGCCCTGCGTGTGCTGATGCAGCGCGACGTCAGCGGCATCGCCGTGCTGGCGCGCATACTGGAACTCGACAAGCACACCTTTCACGCCATCCTGGAACTGCGCGCACGACGCCTCTATTTCAAGGCCAAGGACATCGAGGACGATCTCAAGGGTTATGAGCAGCTCGATATGGCCACCGCCGAACGGACGATGCGGTTCCTGCGCCTCAAGACCAAGCTGAGCTGACGACCGGGTGTCGCGCCACAAAAGCGCGACAATCCCACCCTCACCTGCTATGCCATGAGCATGATCCCGGCCTTTGGCACCGCACGCATGAAGCTTCTTTCAGCCGGCGCAGCCCTGGCTGCGCTGCTCGCGGCCGGCGCCCCGGCGCAGGCGCAGGCCTTCCTGCCGCTCTCCGGATTCGGCGTCCTGCCCTCCTTCGCCTGGTCGCAGCCGACCCTGTCGCCCGGCGGCGTCAAATGGGAAGGCTCCTATGCCCGCATCTCCAGCGGCTTCCAGGTCACCAGCTCGAAGCACTACGGGACGTCAGCCGGCCCGGTGATCGGGCTGGAGGCCGGCAAGATGTGGCGCGACGGCGATTTCGTCTACGGCATCTCCGGAGCGCTCGAATTCTCCCCCGCCTTCGGCGGCTATGCCAATCCCGGTTTCAACCGCGCGACCTATACCCGCGACATCGCCGGCGCCTTCCAGGTCAAGGCCGGCGTGTTCGCGACGCCCGACGTGCTGCTCTACACCACGGTCGGCCTGGCGGCGGCCAACGAGACCTTCCGCTATGGCGCGACCTCGTTCTCGGCGCCGTTCTCGCGCTCCGACATCGCCGTCAGGCCGGAGGCGCGCGCGGGCGTCGAATGGGCGGTCACCGACAAGATAACGCTCGGACTCGAAGTCGGCGTCGTCGGGCCGGCGATGCGTTGAGGCCGCGATTCAAGGCGCTGAGAGCTTGATTCAAGCCGCTGGCGAGCTGAGTCAGCAGATTTGCATAAGTCTTTGATCAGACGCTGGATCGCGTCGCGACCCGTGCTTTCAAGCTGTCAGATTGAGCGAAGTTGCGTGCCTATCGGACCAGGCCCAGATCTCGCGAAAGACCGTGCCAAGATCGCGCGCTGACGGCGTCAGCTCATATTCGACGCGCGGAGGCACCTCCGCGTAGATCGTGCGCTTGACGAGACCATGCGCCTCCAGATCGCGCAGCTGGGTCGTCAGCATATGCTGGGTGATGCCGGGGATCGAACGGCGCAGCTCGCCGAAGCGCAGCGTGCTCTGCCCGAGCCGCCACAGGATCTCGCCCTTCCACTTGCCGGTCAACATACGCATGGCGGCATGAAATTGCTCGACCGCAGCGGAACTCGGACAAGCATCTGAATCCGCGAGGCTTTCGGCGCGCTCACTTAGGTGCGGCAACTCAACAGTCTTGTTTTCCATACTATATCACAAATTTCATCCTACTTGAGTTTTTGATCTTACCCTCGATTTACTCACGACGAAAGCGACGGACCGCCCGCCGCAGCCCTCGGGCATTCCTCGGAGACATCCATGTTATTTACGAACGTTTCGGAGGCGCCGCGTTGGCGCCGGTTCGGCCTATGGGCCGTCAAGGCGCTGCTCGCCGCCGCCTTCGCAGCCGCCGGCGGCGCCAAACTCGCCAGCATACAGCCGATGGTCGAGGTCTTCGACACGATCGGCGTCGGGCAATGGTTCCGCTATCTGACCGGGATGATTGAACTGGCCGGCGCTGCTGCGCTGCTCCTGCCCGCACTTGCCGGTTTCGCCGCCCTGCTGCTCGCGGGCACCATGGTCGGCGCCACCCTGGCGCACCTCACGATCCTGCCCGGCTCGTCGTTGCCGGCCGTGATCCTGCTTGCGCTCTGCCTACTGGTCGCCAGCGCTCATCGGAGCGGAATCGAGGCAGCGGCCAAGTCAGCGCTTCTCGGGCAAGACTGAGCCGGCCTGGCTCGCACTATCCCCGCACGATCCATTCGGAGCAATTCATGTCGCGCCTAATCACCGCCGCACTGCTGGCGTTCGCCCTGTCTGCCTGCCACACCACCGATCTCGGCCGTTCCGTCGGCTGGCCAGCGCCGCAGCGCACCGTCAGATAACGGCGTGCCGGGCACCTGCTGTCCCGCTTATCCCCCGAACTTGTTGTTCTTCGGGAAGCCCTTGGGCGGCAGGCGGCCTGCCTCGGCGCGGTGACCGAGCCATTCGAGCAATTCAGCCTGCGCCACCGTCCAGGTCCGGCTCGAGGAATCGAGCCAGGTCAGCCCGTCCTCCAGCTTGAAGACCTTGGCGTCCGACAGGCCGCCATCCTTGTAGCGCTGCAGCTTGACGCCCTTGCCGCGGCCCATCTCCGCAACCTCGGAGAGCGGGAAGCAGAGCAGCTTGCGATTCTGGCCGATGATCGCGACATGGTCGCCCTCGGCCGGCACGACGAGCATCGCCTCGACCGGTGCCTCGATGTTCAGCACCTGCTTGCCCTTGCGGGTGTTGGCGACGACATCGTCGGTCGGCACGACGAAGCCGCGCCCTTCCGTGCTGGCGACCAGAAGCTTCAGGCCCGCCCTGTAAGGGAAGGCGGCCACGATCTCGGCGCTCTCCTCCAGCTCGATCATCAGCCGGATCGGATCGCCGAAGCCGCGCCCACCGGGCAGCTTCGAGGCCTCCAGCGTGAAGACCTTGCCGTTGGTCGCCATCACCAGGATCTTGGACGTCGTCTCGCTGAAGAAGGCGGTGCGCAGACCGTCGTCCCCCTTGAAGGACAGGGTCGAGAGGTCCTGGACATGGCCCTTCAGCGCCCGGATCCAGCCCTTCTTCGAGATCACCACCGTCACCGGCTCGCGCTCGACCATGGCCTGCGTCAGGTCGATATCGGTCGTATCTGGCATGTCGGCGAAGGTGGTGCGGCGCTTGCCGATCGCCGTCTCCGGGCCGAACAGCTTCTTTACCTCGCGGATGTCCCAGGAGATGGTCTTCCACTGCTGGGCTTCGGAGGCGAGCAGACCCTCGATCTGGCCCTTCTCCTGGGTCAGCTCGTCGAACTCGGTCTTGAGCTGCATCTCCTCCAGCTTGCGCAAGGCGCGCAGGCGGGTGTCGAGGATGGCATTCGCCTGGACCTCGTTGAGCGCGAAGACCTTCATCAGCTCGATCTTGGGCTCGTCCTCCTCGCGGATGATTTTGATCACCCGGTCGAGGTCGAGATAGACGATCAGAAGGCCGGCGAGGATTTCGAGGCGCTTCTCGATCTGGCCGAGGCGGAAGCGCGAGCGCCGCTGCAAGACCTCCCGGCGATGGTCGAGCCAGGCCCGCAGCGCTTCAGCCAGGCTGAGCACGCGCGGCACCACGCCGCCGGTCAGCACGTTCATGTTCATCGGAATGCGCGATTCCAGCTCGGAGAGCCTGAACAGCGATTCCATCATCAGGTTGGCGTCGACATTGCGGGCGCGCGGCTCGATGACGACGCGGATATCCTCGGCCGACTCGTCGCGCAGGTCCGCGACCAGCGGCAGTTTCCGGTCGTTGAGCAATTCGGCGATCTTCTCGATCAGCCGGCCCTTCTGGACCCCGTAGGGGATTTCGGTGACGACGACGAACCAGGTGCCTCTACCCTGGTCCTCGACATGCCAGCGCGCCCGCGTGCGGAAGCCGCCACGGCCGGTGCGGTAGGTCTCGACCATCGACGAGCGCGTCTCGACGATGATGCCGCCGGTCGGAAAATCAGGCCCCGGCACGAAAGTCATCAACTGCTCGGACGTCGTGTCCGGATGCTGGATCAGATAGAGCGCCGCGTCGCAGAGTTCGGCGGCGTTGTGCGGCGGGATCGAAGTCGCCATGCCGACCGCGATGCCCTGCGAGCCGTTGGCGAGCAGGTTCGGGAAGGCGGCCGGGAGCACCATCGGCTCCTCGTCCTCGGCATTGTAGGTCGGACGGAAATCGACCGCGTCCTCCTCAATCCCGTCGAGCAGGAGGCGCGCGACCTCGGTCATGCGTGCTTCGGTGTAGCGGTAGGCGGCGGCGTTATCGCCATCGATATTGCCGAAATTGCCTTGCCCGTCGATCAGCGGATAGCGCTGGGCGAAATCCTGGGCGAGGCGAACCAGGGCATCGTAGACCGATTGATCGCCATGCGGGTGAAAGCCACCGATGACGTCGCCGACGATCTTCGCGCATTTCCGGTGGACGACGTCGGGGTTCAACCGCAGCAGGCGCATCGCATAGAGAATGCGGCGATGGACCGGCTTCAGGCCGTCGCGCGCATCCGGCAGGGCGCGATGCATGATCGTCGAGAGCGCATAGGCGAGATAGCGCTCCTCAAGCGCGCTCTTCAGATCGACGCGTTCGGCTTCCTCCTCCGGAGGCGGCTCGACGGGTTTGCCCATGCTTCTACCAACCTAGTTCGACACGCAGCCCAGCAGAGGGGCCGACACCGGTCCATACCTCGCAAACACGAGGGAATAAGGGCCCGAATCACTTGATGCAACGATGCAGCCGCGATGCAAGCGACGCAAAGCGCCGATGCCTGAAAACCAGCGGAAATCAGTGGATTCTCGCTGCCAGCTCCAGCAGGCGCACCCGCTCCGGCGGCTCCTGCAAGCCACGCGGCTCGTAGAGGTCCCGGCGCAGGAAAAAACCGGTCAGGGCAAAGCCCGCGGCGATCTCGGCTGGTGCCGGCCGGCGCGCGCCCTGTCCCTCGCTGAGGAAGGCCGGCAGGCTGAGAAGCCGGTCGAGATAGGGCTCGGCCGCCTTGCGGCTGACCGCCTTGCCGGATTTCGGCGAGACATGGCTCAAATCCTCACGCAGGCCGGTGACGGCGCAGCGTTCGAGCGCGAGCCCGTAGCCGAGCTCGGAGAGCATGGCGAGCTCGAAGCGCACCATCAGCGCCGGCGCGATCGCGATCTCGTCGAGATGGGCGAGCAGCACCGAGAGGCCCTCATAGAGACCGGGATGCGGATCGCGCTCCGGCAGCAGGCGCAGCAGGCCGGCGACATTGGCGAGCCCGTAGAGCGCGACCGGCTGCGCCATCAGCCGAGCGGCGTGCGAGGTCAAGAGCTCGACCTTGTATTCGCCGAGATGCTCGTCGAGCCGCGCCCGCCAGGTCAGCGAGACGAGATTGCCGGGCTGCAGCACCGGCTGCTGCTTGCTGGAGCGGCCACCGCGGACGAGGCCGAGATGGCGGCCATGGTCACGCGTCATCACCTCCAGGATCACGGCGCTCTCGCCGTGACGCCTGACGCCGATGATCGTGCCCTCGTCGCTCCACTCCATGCGGGGAGAGTTAGAGCGCGGCGCCGAACGCCGTCAATCGCGCGTCATTCTCGGGCGAAGCGAAGCGCAGACCCGAGAATCTCATGACGAGAAGGCGCTGACAGGAGCCTCCTCCGGCCTGAGATGATCGGGTCAAGCCCGACCATGACGCCCTTTGACTACGCCACGTACTGTGCGATGCCGCCGCCGAACGACCAGTCCTCGCGCTTGACCTCGACGAGGTTGATGAAGATGTCGTCGGGCTTCAGGCCCGGCTCCTTCTGCAGGTTCTCGGCGATGGCGGCATAGAGCGCCTTCTTCTGGGTGACGCCACGGGTGTTGGCGACGGTAAGCTGGATGATGACCAGCGCGTCGCTGCGATTGAAGCCGAAATAGTTGTTGTCGAAGATGAACTCCTCGGGCTCGTGCTGGTGCACCACGGCGAAAAGATCGTTCTCCGGCACCTCGAAGGTCGTGCGAAGGGCGCGATAGACGCCGTCGACGATGGCGGCGGGGTGCGAGGCCGGGCGCCCACGGCGCATCGAAATCCGGATCAGGGGCATGACAGGCTCCATATTGCGGGGGCGGTCCTTGCCGCCGACGCCTTGAAACTAGGCTTGAAATTACGATCTGAAAATCGTATTTTTGATGATATCAATAATCTCGAATTCAGATTTATCATGAGCAACACACTCGATCTCGACGGCGTTGCCGCCTTCCTGCGCGCTGCGGAGTTCAGCAGCTTCACCCGCGCCGCCGAGGCGCTCGGCACTGCGCAATCGCTGGTCTCGACACGCATCAAGAAGCTGGAGGAGGCGCTCGGCCAATTGCTGCTGCAGCGACATCCGCGCCTCGTCCGGCTGACCGCCGAGGGCGAACGCTTCCTGCCGGCGGCGCGCGACTTGATGGCGGCGCATGAGCGGGCGCTGACCTCGTTCCGACAGATACAGGAGCGCATCAGCATCGGCATCAGCGAGCAAGCTGTCGGAGCCGACGCCCCTGCCCTGCTGGCGCGGCTCGCCAAACACGACCCCTCGCTAGTCATCGGCCTGCGCATCGAGCCATCCGCCGCGCTCGACACGGCGTTCGAGCGTGGCGAGCTCGATGTCGCGGTGATCCGCCGGCTGGGCTCCGGACGCAACGGCGAGGTGCTGCGCCGTGACGCCTTCGGCTGGTTCGGCGCGCCGTCACTGACGAAGCCTGATGGCCCAGTACCGCTGGTCAGCCTGATGCCGGAATGCCGCCTGCGCCGCCACGCCATGGAGGCGCTCGACAGCGTCGGCCTGCCCTGGCGCGAAGCCTTCATCGGCGGCGGCATGGCGGCGGTTCTGGCGGCTGTCGAAGGCGGGCTCGGCGTCTCGCCACTGGCCGCCCGGATCGCACCGCGCGGGGCAGTCGACCTTGGTCCGGACTGGGGACTGCCGGCACTCGACACCTTCGAGGTCGTGCTGCGCAGCAATGTCGCGACGCCGCGTGCCAACGCCTTCGTCAGGGAGCTCGCAGCGGCGTTCAGGGCGGGGTGAGTTGGTCGTGTCCCAAACCGTCATGCTCGCCCTTGTGGCGAGCATCCACGTCTTGAACACCGCGCTGCCCGAGGGAAGGCGTGGATGGTCGGGACAAGCCCGACCATGACGGGAGTGCTTACGCCACCACCCTCTCGACCCGGCTGATCACCCGCTTCTCGCGCAGTTCGCTGATGATCGCGCTGAGGTGTTTCAGGTCCCAGACCGTCAGGTCGATGGTGACGTCGGTGAAGTCCGGCGTCGGGCGGATCATCGAGACCGCGTCGATATTGCCGTCATGCTCGGCGATAGTGGTGGTGATCTGGGCAAGCGAGCCGGGCTCGTTGATCGAGTTGAGCTGGATGCGCGCCGGGAAGCGCTGCGGGCGCTTGTCGTCGAGGTCCCAGCGCACATCGAGCCAGCGCTCGGGCTCGTTGTCGAAGGCGGCGAGCGAGGGCGACTGGATCGGATAGATCGTCACCGCCTCGCCCGGCGTCAGAATGCCGACGATGCGATCGCCCGGCACGGCGCCGCCCCCCGGCGCAAACCGGACCGGCAGGTCGCCGCCGAGGCCGCGGATCGGGATCGCGTCGGTGCCCGGCGTCTCGTTCGGCAGCTTGAACTTGAGGTTCTCGCCCTGGCGCAGTTCGAACCAGCCCTTGCCGGGCGGCGCCGCCTTGGCTTCACCTGTCGCGCGCTTCTCCGGCTCCAGATCGGGATAGACCGCCCGTACCACGTCGCCGGAGAACATCTCGCCGCGCCCGACGGCGGCGAGCACATCGTCGACCGCGGTGCGCGCAAGCCGCTTCAGTGCAGCCTTCAGCTTCTCGTCGGTGAAGGGCCGCTCGGCCCGCATGAAGGCGCGTTCCAGGATCTGGCGGCCGAGCCCGGCATATTGCCGGCGCACCGCGACGCGCGTGGCGCGGCGGATGGCGGCCCTGGCCTTGCCGGTGACCACCAGCGATTCCCAGGCCGCCGGAGGCGCCTGGCCCTCGGCGCGGGTGATCTCGACCTCGTCGCCGTTCTGCAACTCGGTGAGAAGTGGCGCGATCCGGCCGTTGATCTTGGCGCCGACGGCGGTGTTGCCGACATCGGTGTGAACAGCATAAGCGAAATCGATCGGCGTCGCGCCACGCGGCAGCGCGATCAGGCGCCCCTTGGGCGTGAAGCAGAAGACCTGGTCGTGGAAGAGCTCGAGCTTGGTGTGCTCGAGGAACTCCTCGGGATTGTCGCCCTCAGCCAGAAGGTCGACGGTGCGGCGCAGCCATTGATAGGCGCGGCTCTCGTCGGCGGCAGCGACGACACCAGCCGTTCGTCCGTCCTTGTAGCGGGCATGGGCGGCGATGCCGAACTCCGCGACGCGGTCCATCCCGTCGGTACGGATCTGCAACTCGACGCGCTGGCGGCCAGGGCCGACGACGGTGGTGTGCAGCGAGCGGTAGTCGTTCTGCTTCGGGGTCGAGATGTAGTCCTTGTAGCGGCCCGGCACCATCGGCCAGGTCATGTGGACGATGCCGAGCACGCGGTAGCAGTCTTCCGGCTTGTCGATGATGACGCGGAAGCCGAAGATATCCGAGAGCTGCTCGAAGGAGACGGATTTGCGTTCCATCTTCTTCCAGATCGAATAGGGGCGCTTGCGCCGGCCATAGACCTGCGCCTCGATGCCGCGCTCGGCCAGCTTGGTCTTGAGATCGCTCTCGATCTCACCGATGACCTTGCCCTCGCGCTGGGTCACCTCTTCCAGCCGCTTGGTGATGGTAGCGTGCGCTTCCGGCTTGATATGGCGGAAGGCGAGCTCCTCCAACTCCTCGCGCAATTCCTGCATGCCCATGCGGCCGGCGAGTGGCGCATAGATCTCGATCGTCTCCTCGGCGACGCGCAGGCGCTTTTCCGGCGGCACATAGTGCAGCGTGCGCATGTTGTGCAGCCGGTCGGCGAGCTTGACCAGGAGCACGCGGATGTCGTCGACGATGGCGAGCAGCAGCTTGCGGAAGTTCTCGCCCTGCGCTGCCTTCTTCGAGACGAGGTCGAGCTTCTTGATCTTGGTGAGACCGTCGACGAGGCGGCGGATATCGGGCCCGAACAGGGTCTCGATCTCCTCCAGCGTCGCCTCGGTGTCCTCGACGGTATCGTGCAGGACGGCGGCGACGATGGTGGCGTCGTCGAGCTTGAGCTCGGTAAGGATCGCCGCGACTTCGAGCGGGTGGGCGAAGAACGGGTCGCCAGAGGCGCGCTTCTGCGTGCCATGCGCACGCATGGCGTAGACATAGGCGCGGTTGAGCAGCTCCTCGTCGGTGTTCGGGTTGTAGCGCTTGACCCGGTCGACAAGCTCATATTGCCGCATCATGCCCATGCGGGCGCAACTCCACCGCTCAACTCGATTGGATTCGTCTCAATATCAACGATCGCGGCAGGCCGCGGCAAGATCAATCCATGCGTGACAGGCATGAAAAAGCCCGGCAGGGCCGGGCTTTAGCAGATATCGTCAACGCTTTCCGACGGCTTCAGTCTTCGTCGTCGGCGCTCTCGGTCGGCGGGACGAGCCCATCGAGGCCGCGCAGCAGATCGTCTTCGCTCATCCGATCGAACTGGACTTCCGAATCGGGGGTGGCGACATGCGACTGTGAGGTCAGCAGCGGCACGGTGTCGGCCTCCGGCTCGTCGACCTCGACATGCTTCTGCAGCGAGTGGATCAGGTCTTCCTTGAGATCCTCGGGGGTGAGCTTCTCGTCGGCGATCTCGCGCAGGGCGACGACCGGGTTCTTGTCGTTGTCGCGCTGGACGAGGATCGAGGAGCCCGAGGCGATCATGCGGGCGCGGTGGCTCGCGAGGAGAACCAGCTCGAAGCGGTTCTCGACCTTGTCGATGCAGTCCTCAACGGTGACGCGAGCCATTCGCGGCTCCTTCTGATCGTGCGCGATGCGATGGAAAGGTTGAGCGGCGCTCATACAGGGTGAAGCGGATGGATGCAAGAATTTCGCTGCTGCCACGCGAGCGCTTCGGTCATTGCTTGAATACGGCGAGCCGAGTGTCTTCGCCGGAGGCTTCGATTTGACCAGTTCCTCCCGCTCCCGCCCCCGCACTCTGTCCGGCCGGTGCCTTTGCGGCGCGGTATCCTACAGCGTCACCGACGCTTTCGACTACGCCATGAACTGCCATTGTTCGCAGTGCCGCCGGACCACGGGAGCAGCCTTCAAACCATTCGCCGGCATTGTGAGGCGAGAGCTCGACGTCACGCAGGGCACCGACGCCCTGCTGCGCTATGGCAGCGACGAAACCCATGACGTTCATTGCAGGCGTTGTGGCTCGCTGCTGTATTCCGTGGTCCGCGAGGGTGCTTTCGTCCATGTCACCCTGGGCACGTTGACCGACGCACCCAGCATCAGGCCGGCGGCGCACATCTTCGTCGGTTCCAAGGCACCGTGGTTCGAGATCACCGACGCCCTGCCGCAATATGTCGAGTTCCCGGGCGGCCCGCTCGTCGCATCCGGCTGACGACGGCGTCAAAGCCCGCGCATGCGGGCGACGAGCTCCTCGACCAGCGGCTCGCGGTGCTCCGCCTGCACCGGCACACGACCTGCCATCGCCGGCAGTTCCTCAGGTCGCTGCTCCAGGAAGCGCATGCGCATCGTCGTCGCGACCGCCTCGCCGAAGGCGATCGCCTCGCGATTGCCGATCGAGGAGAGGAAGGCGATGGTGCTGGCCGAGGCATCGGCGATCGCGGCGCGGATGATCTCCTGGTCGCGATCATTGCCGAGGCGCATGGCGAAGACGGTCGAGCATTGCGACAGGATGGTCGGGTCGAGTTCGCCGGGACGCTGCGTCACCAGGCCGAGATAAGCGCCGTATTTGCGCCCCTCCTTGGCAATGCGGGCGATGGCCTGGCGCGTCGGTGCGAAGCCGAGCGCCTGGTCCTGCGGCACATAGCGATGCGCTTCCTCGCAGAGCAGCAGGATTTCGTAGCTGCCGCGGCTCGCCATGGCGAGGTCGAAGGCGAGCCGCGCCAGGCTGGACGCGACGGCGTTGACGACCTCCGAGGGCAGCCCGGCGAGCTGGAAGACGGTGATCGGCCGGCCCCGATGCGGAACGCGGAAGACCTGGCTGATCACCGGGGCGATCGTCTCCATGCTGTTGGCATGGGCGAAGAGGAAGCCGTAGCGCGGGTCGCCGTGCAGCGTCTCCAGCCGCACCCTGAGCGCGCGCAGGGTCGGACGCGGATAGCGCAGTTCGTGGAGACCGATCAGCTCGTCGATCGCCGCGAAGAGATCGGCGAGGCGATACGGCGCGGCGAGCTCGGCTGCTCCGCTGGCTTCGGCCGGGCGACGTGCGGCGCCGAGCTCCAGCGGCCGCTTCAGCACGCTGCTGCCGAGATCGCGCGCCATGTCCTGCGGCGACACGGTGCGGTAGCGGCTGCGCGCGACGGCGATGACCTCGCGCAGGATCTCGGCCTCGTCCTCGAGCGGCGGACGGCCGCGGAAGACGATGTCGGCGAACTCCTCGAAGCGGAACAGCCAGAACGGCAGGTCGAGCGTGCTCGCATCGATCCGCGCGGAGTTCTCGGGGAAGGCGTGGGCGTATTCGTTGTGGGGGTCGAGGATCAGCACGCGCAGGTTCGGTTTGGCCGCGACCGCCTTGCGCAGGATCAGCGCGACGGCGCTCGATTTGCCGACACCGGTGGTGCCGAGCACGGCAAAATGCCGCGACAGCAGGCGCTCGATGTCGACGCTCGCCGCGACGTCCGCATCCTGCGTCAGGCTGCCGAGAACGACGCCCTTGCGCTGACCGAGGTCGTGGATGCGCTCCAGGTCGCGCGACCGGATGCGGTGCGCCGGCGCTCCGATCGGCGGATAGGTGGTGATGCCGCTGTCGAAACGCGCAGTGCCGTTCTCGCCATCAACGACCTCGCCGAGCAGCTCGACCTCGACCGCTATGGAATTGGACCCGGCCTCGTTCCAGGCCGCCTCCAGCGCACGCATCTCGTAGACCAGCCCGACGATTCGGCTGGTGCCGAGATTGATCGAGAGCAGGCGGCCGATCGCGCAGCCGTCCAGCGTGCCCGGCGTCGCCCCCGATGCGCTTGCCGCTATCGTGGCTCGCGAGCCCGAACAGGCGATCACGCGGCCGAGGGCACGGTCGGACGGCTGGTTCGCGTCGCGCCGATCGGGGGTAACCTCGCTCTCGAACTGCCGATGGTTCGCGGGAAGCTGCATGACAGGTCTGGAAACGCCTCAGGGAGATTTCGGAGGCTAGGTTCCAGGACTTAACAACAGTCACGCCGCAGATTTCGTGCATTTTCAGTCACTGCACGCATTGCGTGCATCAATTGATCAAGAACGCTGACGGTGTCGATCACATTGCTTGCCTTGAACCGTTGCCGAGTGCGGCGTAGACGGCAGATAACGGAGGGGCGACGATGACTGAGAACCGCTTGCGCCTGGGCGTGAACATCGACCACGTTGCGACCGTGCGAAATGCCCGCGGCGGCGCCCTGCCCGATCCGGTGCGTGCCGCCCTTCTCGCGGTGGCCGCCGGCGCCGACGGCATCACCGCCCACTTGCGCGAAGACCGACGCCATATCCGCGACGCCGACATGGCAAGGCTGGCAACCGAATTGTCCAAGCCGCTCAATTTCGAGCTGGCCGCGACAGCGGAGATGATCGGCCTCGCCGAGAGGTTCAAGCCGCATGCCGCCTGTCTCGTGCCCGAGAAGCGCGAGGAACGCACCACCGAGGGCGGGCTCGATGTCGTCGGCCAGGCGCAGGCGCTCGCTGCCCCGATCGCCCGGCTGAAGGCCGCGGGTTGCCGCGTCTCGCTGTTCATCGAGGCCGACGAGGCGCCGATCGCGATGGCCGCGAAGCTCGGTGCGCCGGTGGTCGAGCTGCATACCGGCACCTGGTGCCACGCCGTCGCCGACGGCCATGCCGACAAGGCCGAGGCCGAGTTCCAGCGGCTCGCCAGTGGCGCAGCCTTTGCCGCCTCGCTGGGCCTCGAAGTCCATGCCGGCCATGGGCTCGACTACGACACCGCGCGCAAGCTCGCCGGCGTTCGCGCCTTCGTCGAGTTCAACATCGGCCATTTCCTGATCGGCGAAGCGATCTTCGTCGGGCTGGAGACGGCCATCGCCGTGATGCGGCGAGCGATGGACGAGGGCCGCGCGGCCAGCTAGACCGCTGGAATGATCCTCGGCATCGGCTCCGATCTCTGCGACATCCGCCGCATCGAGAACTCGCTCGCCCGCTTTGGCGAGCGCTTCACGCAGCGCATCTTCACTCCGGGCGAGCAGGCGAAATCCGATCGCCGAGCCACGCGCGCGGCCTCCTATGCCCGTCGCTTCGCAGCCAAGGAGGCCTGCTCGAAGGCGCTCGGCACCGGCATCAGGTCCGGCGTGTTCTGGCGCGACATGGAAGTGGTGAACCTGCCGAGCGGGCGGCCGACCATGCGGCTGACCGGCGGCGCTGCGGCGCGTCTCGCGCAGATGGTACCGCCGGGCCATGAGGCGGTCGTGCATGTCTCGCTGACCGACGATCCGCCTTTGGCCCAGGCCTTCGTCGTGATCGAGGCCAGGCCGATCCAGGCCTGACCTCGGGTTGCGGATATTGCGCGGCAGGCGCCGGGGTCAGCCGGTGACCTGGTCCTGCGACTCGCCGCTCAGCCAGCGATAGAGGACGCCGCCAATTACGCCGCCGATGATCGGCGCCAGCCAGAACAGCCAGAGCTGCTGCAGGGCCCAGCCACCGACGAAAAGCGCCGGGCCGGTCGAACGCGCCGGGTTCACCGAGGTGTTGGTGACCGGGATGCTGACCAGGTGGATCAGGGCGAGGCCGAGGCCGATGGCGAGCGGCGCGAAACCGGCCGGCGCCTTGCCATGGGTCGCGCCCATGATGATGAACAGGAACATCATGGTCATCACCACCTCGGTCAGGAAGGCCGAGGCCAGGCCGTATTTGCCGGGCGAATGCTCGCCATAGCCGTTCGAGGCGAAGCCCTTGGCGAGATCGAAACCAGGCGCGCCGACCGCGATGAAATAGAGCACGGTGGCGGCGAGGATGGCGCCGATGACCTGGGCGACGATGTAGGGCACCACCTGGCCGGCCGGGAAGCGCCCGCCGGCGGCGAGGCCGATCGTGACGGCCGGGTTGAGATGACAGCCGGAGATATGGCCGATCGAATAGGCCATGGTGACGACGGTCAGACCGAACGCGAGAGATACACCAAGCAACCCGATGCCGACCTGCGGAAAGCCCGCCGCGATCACGGCGCTGCCGCAGCCGGCGAAGGTCAGCCAGAAGGTACCGATCACCTCTGCGACATAGTTTCTCGTGCTCATCTCGATTCGCCCTTTGGTTGCGATCACAGGACTGTGATCGCAGCGCAATCCAGCGTCAATCTGGCGCAGACGCAGGGGCAGGCTGCGCCGATGCAGGGCGGCAGCGCCATCACCACAGGTCGTGATGGGCCGCGCTTCCTCGCTACCCGTCGGCGGGTTGCCGGAACTGCCCTTGGCACCACCAGCAGGGATGCCTTGCGCTGGAGACACCGCCGGGGGCTTTTCGGCGCCGGCCGATGGGAGTATCGGCACGGCGGTGCCTTCGGCCGGTGAAACGGTCGCCCATCCCGCCCATATTGACTTGCCAGACCGCGCCTGCGTTGTCCGACACACGATAGTCGGCTAGACCGCGCAAGCGAAATGCAGCCAGCAGGAGCCCCGCGTGGCGAACGACGCCGAGATCAAGAACAAGACCAAGGACGAAGGCGGCATCCTCGAGACGATCAAGGTCGTCGTCCAGGCGCTGCTCATCGCCCTCGTGATCCGCACCCTGCTGTTCCAGCCCTTCAACATCCCCTCGGGCTCGCTGATCCCGACGCTGCTGATCGGCGATTACCTGTTCGTCTCGAAATACACCTACGGCTATTCGAAGCACTCGATGCCGTTCAGCCCGCCGCTGTTCCAGGGCCGGGTCTGGGCCGCCGAGCCGAAGCGCGGCGACATCGCCGTGTTCAAGCTGCCGAGCGACGGATCGACCGATTACATCAAGCGCGTCATCGGCCTGCCCGGCGACCGCATCCAGATGATCGACGGCATCCTCCACATCAACAACGCGCCGGTGAAGCGCGAGCGGATCGCCGATTTCGTCACCACCGACGCCTGGGGCCGATCCGCCCCCGTGATCCAGTATCGCGAGATCCTGCCGAACGGGGTTAGCCACAGCATCATCGAGCGTGAAGGCGACACCGGCACCTTCGACAACACCCCGGTGTTCACGGTGCCGGCCGGCCACTTCTTCATGATGGGCGACAATCGCGACAACTCGCTCGATTCGCGCGACCGCAGCGTCGGCTATGTGCCGTTCGAGAACTTCGTCGGCCGCGCCGAGATCATCTTCTTCTCGATCGACGAGGGCGCGTCGGCCTGGCGCATCTGGGAATGGCCCTGGACGGTGCGCTGGAACCGCATGTTCTCGACGATCAAGTGAGCAAGCCCACCGATAGCGGCCGCAAGCTGCCCGAGCTCTCGCGGCTCGAGGACAAGCTCGGCTACCGCTTCCGCGACCGGACCCTGCTGGAGACGGCGCTCACTCATATGAGCGCCGATCCGCGCCGGCTCGCGAGCTATCAGCGGCTCGAATTCCTGGGCGACCGCGTGCTCGGCCTTTCGGTCGCCGACATGCTGTTCACCACCTATCCGCAGGCCGAGGAAGGCGACATGTCGCGCCGCCTCGCCGACTTGGTCCGCAAGGAGACCTGCGCGGCGGTTGCGAGCGCCTGGGACGTCGGCCCGCACTTGCGGCTCGGCGAGGGCGAGATTCTCTCGGGCGCGCGCAAGAACAAGGCGATCCTGGCCGATGCCTGCGAGGCGATCATCGGTGCCGTCTTCATCGATGGTGGCTATGATACCGCGCGCAAGCTGGTCGAGGCCGGCTTCGGCGAGCGGCTGCTGACGCCGGTGACGCCCTTGCGCGACGCCAAGACCGCGTTGCAGGAATGGGCGCAGGGCCAGGGCCATCCGACGCCGACCTATGCCGAGCGCGGCCGCTCCGGCCCCGACCATGCGCCGATCTTCCGTATCGCGGTACGGATCGGCTCATTGGTCGAAGCAGAGGCCGAAGGCCGCTCGAAGCGGCTGGCCGAGCAGGCGGCGGCCGAAGCCTTCCTGCGGCGGCAGGGATTGTGGAACGAAGGGGCGGAAGCGGACCATGGCTGAGAATGACCAGCAGACCCGCTGCGGCTTCGTCGCGCTGATCGGCGCGCCCAATGCCGGCAAGTCGACGCTGCTCAACCAGCTCGTCGGCGCCAAGATCTCGATCGTCTCGCGCAAGGTGCAGACGACGCGCACGCAGGTGCGCGGCATCGCCCTCTCCGGCCCGACACAGATCATCTTCGTCGACACGCCCGGCATCTTCGCGCCCAAGCGGCGGCTCGACCGCGCCATGGTGACGAGTGCCTGGGGCGGGGCGACCGATGCCGACCTGATCGGCGTGCTGATCGATGTCGGCCGCTTCGACCATGAGGAGAACACCGCGCTGCTGGAAAGGCTCGCCCAGCTGAAGCAGCCGAAGTTCCTGATCCTCAACAAGATCGATACGATCCCGAAGGAGAAGCTGCTCGCCATCACCGCAGCGGTGAACGAGCAGTCCAAATTCGAGACGACCTTCATGGTCGCGGCGCTGACCGGCTATGGCGTCAAGGATATCCTCAGCTGGCTCGAGACCCGGCTGAAGCCCGGCCCCTGGCTCTATCCGGAGGATCAGATCTCGGATGCGCCGCTGCGCTTCCTCGCCGCCGAGATCACCCGCGAGAAGATATTCGAGCGGCTGCACGACGAGCTGCCCTATCGCTCGACCGTCGAGACCGAGAGCTGGCAGCAGCGCCCGGACGGCTCGGTCCGGATCGAGCAGACGATCTATGTCGAGCGCGAGGGCCAGCGGAAGATCGTGCTCGGCGAAGGCGGCCAGACGATCAAGGCGATCGGCCAGAAGGCGCGCGTCGAGATCGCCGAAGCGGCCGAGGCGAAGGTCCACCTCTTCCTTTTCGTCAAGGTCCGCGAGAATTGGAGCGACGATCCGGAGCGCTATCGCGAGATGGGATTGGACTTTCCAAAAAGCTGAATATTGCAGCGCTCGCACGTGAAAATGGTAAAATCTGCTCCCAATCTTGCGCGGTACGCCACATTCACCACATAAACGCCGAAGGACCGCTCGATTTGGAGCGTCAGCCTGACATTATTCGACCTAGATCCGTGCCGATTCTTATTGATCGACTCGATTTAAGCAGGAGCCATTTATATGGCAGGTGAACCGCGCATCGCGCTCTTCATCGACGGCGCTAACCTCTATGCGACGTCGAAGCAGCTCGGTTTCGACATGGACTATCGACGCCTGCTCAAGGAATTCCAGGGACGTGGCAATCTGATCAGAGCCTTCTACTTCACGACATTGGTTGAAAGCGAAGAGTACACCTCGATCAGACCGCTGGTCGACTGGCTCGACTACAACGGCTACCGCGTCGTCACCAAGGCGGCCAAGGAGTTCACCGACGCGACCGGCCGCCGGCGCGTCAAGGGCAACATGGACATCGAGCTCGCCATCGAGATGCTCGAGCTCGCCCCCCATCTCGACCAAATCTACCTGTTCTCCGGCGATGGCGATTTCCGTCCGCTGGTCGAGGCGGTGCAGCGCAAGGGCGTCAAGGTCTCGGTGGTCTCGACCATCAACACCAATCCGCCGATGGTCGCCGACGATCTGCGCCGGCAATGCGACGAATTCGTCGAACTCGCCAGCCTGATGCAGAAGGTCGGACGCGACCCAGCCGAGCGCGCGGCGCGCGCTCCCGGCGCCGGTAATCCGGGGCTGGAGCGGCGTTACGGCATCCGGCAAGGCGACGAGCCGCCGGAGGGCTGAACCTGCCCTGCCCTATCGCATTGTCGATGGAGGACCAGCGGCGTTGAGCCGCGGGCACTTGACCGCAGCTGCGGCTCGCGCAAGCTCTGTTTCCGCAACGACACCCGGAGGGCACGCCTTGGAACGCCGCAGCTTTCTCACCGGCCTCGCCGCCGGTTCAGCCTTCGTGATTGCCCGTCCGGCACTGGTGCTGGCGCAGACAGTTCCGGCTCCTGCCGCCCCGCCGCCGGTCTTCACGCTGCCGAAGCTGGCTTACGCGTATGAGGCACTGGAGCCGACCATCGATGCGCAGACCATGCGCATCCACCACTCGCTGCACCATCAGGCCTATGTGAACGGCGCCAACGCGGCCGCGGGCCAGTGGGAGGCGCTGCGGACCACGCCGATCGAGACGGTGCTCGCCGATCTCAGCGCTGCGCCCGACAATGTCCGCACCGCCGTGCGCAACAATGTCGGCGGCCACTGGAATCACAGCTTCTTCTGGGAGCTGATGACCCCGGGCGGGGCCCAGCAGCCCGGCGCGGAGCTGAAGAGCGCGATCGACGGCGCCTTCGGCTCGATGCTCGAGCTGGTGCAGAAGGTCAACCAGGCCGGCGCGACGCGCTTCGGCTCGGGCTGGGCCTGGCTCGTCGTCGACAAGGACAAGAAGCTCGCCATCATCTCGACGGCCAACCAGGACACACCGCTCGAGCTCGGCGCCAAGGCCGTGCTCGGCATCGATGTCTGGGAGCACGCCTACTACCTGAAGTACCAGAACCGCCGGCCGGAATACCTCGCCGCCTGGTGGAAGACGGTGAACTGGGACAGGGCGAACGAGAATTTCAAGAAGGCGATGGGCTGACAGACGGAACCTGCCCCGACCTTTCCCGTTACGGTTGTAATGGGGAAATGAGGGGCAGTTCATGTCGGATTACGCCAGCGAGATCGCGCGCGCCTGCTATCAAGCTTATGTCGACAAGGATCGGGCAGCGATCGAAGCCCTGCTCGACGAGGATTTCCATTTCACCAGCCCGCTCGACAATCGCCTCGATCGCGCGACTTATTTCGAACGCTGCTGGCCGAACAGCGAACGCATCCGCGCCTGCACGTTCAAGCACCTCATCGCGATCGGCGAGACGGTCTTCGTGACCTATGAGGGCGAAGGCCTCGACGGCAAGGGCTTTCGCAACACCGAGATCATGACGATCCGAAACGGCAAGATTTCCGCGGTCGAGGTCTATTTCGGCTGGTCGCTGCCCCACCCGGCGCCAGAGGGAAGTTTCGTCGAGCCTGACGGGCTGACCGCCGGATAGACCGGGATTTGGCGCCTACCCCCCCGTCTTCAGGATGCGCGCCTTGTCGCGGTTCCAGTCGCGGGCCTTCTCGGTCTCGCGCTTGTCGTGCAGTTTCTTGCCCTTGCCGAGGCCGAGCTCGACCTTCGCCCGGCCCTTGTCGTTGAAATAGACCTTGAGCGGGATGACGGTGTAGCCCTCGCGCTGGATCGCGCCCATCAGCTTGTCGATCTGGCGGCGGTGCAGCAGCAGCTTACGCGGCCGGCGGACATCATGGTTGAAGCGGTTGGCTTCGAGATATTCCGGGATATGGGCGTTGAACAGGAAGAGCTCGGTGCCCATCGGCCCGGCATAGCTCTCGCCGATCGTCGCCCGGCCGCCGCGCAGCGACTTGATCTCGGTGCCCTGCAGGGCGATGCCGGCTTCGAGTGTCTCGGTGATGGCATAGTTGTAGCGCGCCTTGCGGTTATCGGCCGCAAGCTTGTAGCGCTCTGGATCTGGCTTGCTCATCGAAACTCTCCGGCAACCGGCGCTCGCGAGACCGCGACGCCGATCACCTCACTTAAGCATTCAACAGGCCGGCGTGAACCATGGCGCTGCGGATGACGTCGCCGGTCGCCGCCGTAACCGGCATCAACGGCAGGCGGAGTTCTTCCTCGATCCGGCCGAGGCGCTTCAGGCCATGCTTGGCGCCGGCGAGACCAGGCTCCTTGAAGACGGCGTCGTGCAGTGGCACCAGCCGGTCCTGGATCTTCAGCGCGCCGGCATAGTCGCCCTTGAGGGCGCAAGCCATCAGGTCGGCGCAGAGCTTGGGCGCGACATTGGCGACGACCGAGATGCAGCCATGGCCGCCGGCAGCCATATAGGCCAGCGCAGTCATGTCCTCGCCCGAGAGCTGGATGAAATCGGGGCCGAGCACATGGCGCTGCAGCGAGACGCGCGCGAGATTGGCGGTCGCGTCCTTCACGCCAGCGATGTTCTTCAGCTCGTAGAGGCGCGCCATCGTCTCGACCGACATGTCAACCACCGAGCGCGGCGGGATGTTGTAGATGATGATCGGAATGCCGATCGCATCGTTCACCGCCTTGAAGTGCTGATACATGCCTTCTTGCGTCGGCTTGTTGTAATAGGGCGTGACCACGAGCACGGCCTGGGCGCCCGCCTTCTCGGCGTGCTTTGCCAGCGAGATCGCCTCGGTGGTGTTGTTCGAGCCGGCGCCGGCGATGACCGGCACCCTGCCCTTGGCCTGGTCGAGGACGATCTCGGTGACGCGGCCGTGCTCGTCATGGCTCAGCGTCGGGCTCTCGCCGGTGGTGCCGACCGGAACCAGCCCGGTCGAGCCGCTCTCAATCTGCCAGTCGACCAGGGCGCGTAGCGTCGCTTCGTCGATCTTTCCGCCCTTGAACGGCGTCACCAGCGCGGGCATCGAACCGGTGAGTGGCGCATGCTTGGTCATGGACGGTCCTGAAAACGACAAAGTTCAGCGTGAAACGGGCGACAGACATAGCCTTTCAGCTGCAGTCCGCAAAGCCGGCAACCCATCAAAAATCGTGGCGGCATGGTTAGGACTTCATAAAGCTCCCTGCGGGAGCATGGCCTACTGCTACGATCCGGCTTGCTTGGGGGGATGCCTCACATGGCGATATCGCCGGGCCGACGGTTCTTTGGAGCCGGCCTGACGCTCATTCTGGTGACTGCCGGACCCTGCTCCGCGGGCCCTGACGGCTCGCATCCATTGCAGATCGAGCGCCTGGCGCGCGTCAATACGAGCGACGATACCGGACCTGCGAGCGTCGATGTCGGCGTGACGGCCTCGCTCGCGCCGCAGACCGAGCCGCCCGTATCGCCCGTGCCACCGGCCACGATCGTCCGGCCGGAAGAGCGCATCGACCTCGAACCGCTGAAGAAGGCAGTCGCAGCCTACCGCGCCGGCAAGCTCGAGGATGGCGATGCCATCGCCCGCGGCATCGACGACAAGGCGGTGCGCGGCATGCTGGAATGGGTGGCGCTGCGCAGCCTGTCCAATGTCGTCAGCTTCGAGCGCATCGCCGAATTCCTCGACGCCTTCCCGAACTATCCCGGCACGACGCCGTTCCGCCGGCGGGCCGAAGCGGCACTGGTCAACGACCGGCGCTCACCCGAGATCGTCCGCGCCTTCTTCCATGGCCGCGAGCCGATCAGCCCGGCCGGGCGCGTTGCACTCGCCCGTGCGCTGGCCGCCGAGGGCCGCCAGGACGAAGCGCTGGCGCTCGCGCGCCGGACCTGGCTCAAGGACCATCTCGGCGCCGGGCTCGAAAAGATCGTGCTCGACAATTTCGGCGACAAGCTGACCACCGCCGACCACCGCTTGCGCACCGAACGCTATCTCTTCGCCGGAAAGAGCGAGGAAGCGCTGCGCAATGCCGCCCGCGTCTCGCAGGACTATGTCGCCCTGGCCAAGGTCCGGCTCGCCAGCGCCAAGGCCAAGGGGCCGATCGCGCAGAAGCAGATCGACGCCGTGCCGGCGCCCCTCAAGAAGGACATCTCCTTCGCCTTCCTGCAGGCGCAGCAGGCCCGCCGCTCCGGCAAGCCGGCCGATGCCGCCAAGGCGATCGCCGAGGTGCCGCGCGATCCGGCCGTGCTCGGCGACGGCGATGGCTGGTGGGAGGAACGTCGCCTGATCGCCCGCAAGCTGCTCGACGAAGGCGACGCCAAGGGCGCCTATGCGGTCGCCTCCGGCCATGGCGCCGAGGACACGGCCGAGCGCATCGACGCCGAATGGCATGCCGGCTGGATCGCCCTGCGCTTCGAGAAGGATGCCGAGCGGGCAGCGAAGCATTTCGCCGAAGCCGCCAAGATTGCGGAGACGCCGATCTCGGTGGCGCGCGCCGCCTATTGGCAAGGCCGCGCTGCCGATGCGCTCGGCAAGGCCGACAACGCGAAGACCTTCTACAGCCGCGCCGCCGAGCACCCGGTCGCCTATTACGGCCAGCTCGCCCGCGCCCGGCTCGGGCTCATCGATCTACCGGTCCGGCGCACCATAGCAGCGCCGCTGGCGCATCTGCCCGGCTTCAAGGCCGCGAAGCTGCTCTATGCGATCGAGGCGCCCGATCTCGCCGGGCAATTGCTGATCGACCTGTCGCAGCGCCTGCACGATGCCGCCGCGCTCGAGGCGATCGCCGACATCGCCCGCCAGCGCGGCGACGCCAAGACGCTGCTCACCATCGGCAAGATCGCGTTGCAGCGCGGCTTCCCGCTCGACGAGGCCGCCTTCCCGACCTTCGGCGTGCCGGAATTCCCGTCGGTGGGCGATCCGATGGAGCGTGCCATCGTCCACGCCATCGCCCGTCAGGAGAGCGCCTTCGATCCGGCTGCGGTCTCGCATGCCGGTGCGCTCGGCCTGATGCAGATGATGCCGGCGACGGCGCGCGAGACGGCGCGGCGGGCGCAACTGCCCTTCGAGCTCGACAAGCTGACGAAGGACCCGCTCTATTCGGCCAAGATGGGCGCGGCCCATCTCAACGACCTGCTCGGCGACTGGCGCGGCTCCTATATCCTGACCTTCGCCGCCTACAATGCCGGCTCGGGCAATGTGAAGAAATGGATCGCAGCCTATGGTGATCCGCGCACGCCCGAGGTCGACGCCGTTGACTGGGTCGAGCGCATCTCCTTCACCGAGACGCGCAATTACGTCCAGCGGGTGATGGAGAACCTGCAGGTCTACCGCCAGCGCCTCAACCAGCGCACCGCCTATATGATCGACTACGATCTGAAACGGGGCGGCAAGCGGGATTGAGCGCCCCCCTCTCCTTGCGGGAGAAGGTGGCCCGAAGGGCCGGATGAGGGGTCGCGCAGACCTTTCCGTCATGGTCGGGCTTGTCCCGGCCATCCACGTCTTCCTTTGGCAAACGCGGTGTTCAAGACGTGGATGCTCACCACAAGGGCGAGCATGACGGAAAGGTCGCGCGCGCCCTCACCCCTGCCCTCTCCCATCCGGGAGAGGGGTTCCCCCCTGTCTCATCGCCCTTGCCTCTCGACCAACGCCTTGCGCTTCGCTGCGTCACGGCCCCTCTCCTCGCAACAATCATCCCTGCCATTTGCAATATTTGAAACTTTCAAGTATCTGCCTCTCCAAACGACAAGGGAGGAGTTCAGATGCTGCCGGACATTGCCGCGCATGCGCCGACTTTGCAGGCTTGGCGCCGCGACCTTCATGCCCATCCCGAAACCGCTTTCGAGGAAGTCAGGACCTCGACCTTCGTCGCGGAGACGCTGGCCTCCTTCGGCATCGCCGTCCATCGGGGCCTCGGCGGCACCGGCCTCGTCGGCGTGATCGAGGGCGCCGCGCCCGGCCCGACCATCGGCCTGCGTGCCGACATGGACGCCCTGCCGATGGAGGAGGAGACCGGGGCCGACTACCGCTCGACCGCGCCCGGCCGCTTCCATGGCTGCGGCCATGACGGCCACACGGTCATGCTGCTCGGCGCTGCCCGGCACCTCGCGGCCAATCCGCCCAAGCGCGGCAAGGTCCACCTGATCTTCCAGCCGGCCGAGGAAGTCGGGCTCGGCGCCAAGCGCATGATCGAGGACGGGCTGTTCGAGCGCTTTCCTTGCTCGGAGGTCTATGCCCTCCACACCATCCCGCTCTATGCCGAAGGCACCGCCGCGGTGCGGCCCGGCCCGACGCTCGCCGGCATCGCCGCCTTCGAGATCAGGATCGACGGCGTCGGCGGCCATGGTGCAGCCCCCCACACCACGATCGACCCACTGCAGGTCGCCGCACGGCTCGCAACCGAGATTTCCTCGATCGTCGGTCGGCATGTCGATCCGCTCGCGCCGGCGGTGATCAGCCTCGGGCGGCTCACGGCCGGCACGGCGCCGAACATCATCCCGGCCTCGGCCGAGCTCAGCGGCACGATCCGCACCTATGACCCGGCGGTCGAGGCGTTGATCCTGAAAAAGCTCGACGCGATCTGCCAGGGTTTCGCGGTGATGTCGGGCTGCACGATCGCCTGCACGCAGGCGGCGAGCTGCCTGCCCTGCGTCAACGATCCCCGCGCCGCAGCCGCCGCGGCGTCTGCCGCCGGCGAGGTACTCGGCACGGGTAATGTCCATACAGACATGAAGCCCCTGCCCTTCTCCGACGATTTCGCGCTGATGCTCGATCAATGGCCGGGCGCCTACATCTTCCTCGGCCAGCCTGGGGCGATGTGCCACCACCCGACCTTCGATTTCGACGACCGCCTGCTGCCTGTCGGCGCCAGCATCCTAGCCCGCATCGCCGCGCGCCAGACCATGGAAGGGGCGAGCGAATGACTGCCGCCACGATTGAATCCGCCCAGCCGCGCTCGGCCTCGATGGTCCGGCGCGCCGTCATCTCCTCGGTGATCGGCAACGGGCTCGAATGGTACGACTTCCTTGTCTACGGCTTCTTCTCGACCATCATCGCGCAGGTCTTCTTTCCGAGCGCCGACCCGTTGGTCTCGGCGCTGCTGACGGCGGCGACCTTTGCGATCTCCTTCCTGGTCCGGCCGGTCGGCGGCGTGCTGCTCTCGACCTATGCCGACCGCTTCGGCCGCAAGCCGATCCTGACGGTGATGATCCTGATCATGGGATTCTCGACCGTGCTGATCGGTCTGACGCCGAGCTATCAGACGATCGGCATGCTTGCGCCGATCCTGGTGATCGTCGCGCGCATCCTGCAAGGCATCTCGGTCGGCGCCGAATTCGCCAGCGCCACCGCCATGCTGGTCGAATACGCCCCGCCGCGGAAGAAGATGCTCTATGGCAGCTTCCAGATGTGCTCGCAGGCGCTGGCGCTCGCGCTCGCTGCCTTCTCCGGTTATGCGCTTTCGACGCTGATGACGCCAGAAGCGCTGCAGGACTGGGGCTGGCGCATTCCCTTCCTGCTGGGATCGCTGATCACACCGCTCGGCTTCTATATCCGCCGCTTCGTCGATGAGTCGCCGGAATACGAGAAGGATAGCGGCCCGAAGGTCAGGCAGACGCCGTTCCTGACCGTGCTGGCCGAGCATCGCAGCGCCCTGCTGCGCAGCTGCGCCATCATGATCCCGGGCACCGCCTCGAATTATGTCTGGTTCATCTTCCTGCCCGGCTATGTCGTGCGGCAATTGAAGCTGCCCTTCACCAGCGCGATGCTGAGCTCGCTGATCGGCGGCATCCTGCTCTTCCTCTTCGTCCCGATCATGGGCCAGCTCGCCGATCGCTGGCATCCGCGCCGCGTCTGGCTCTGTGGCATGCTCGCTTTCGCGCTGCTGTCCTATCCACTGCTCGCCTATGTCGTGGCGGTGCCGAGCTTCGAGCGGCTGCTGATCGTGCAGGCGATCTGCGCCCTGCCGATCGCCGCGATCTGGGCGCCGACGCCGGGGCTGCTCGCCGGAATGTTCCCGACCACGGTCCGCTCGACCGGCATGTCGATCGCCTACAACATGGTGGTGCTGCTGTTCGGCGGGCTCGCGCCCTTCACCCTGACCTGGCTGGTGGCCAAGACCGGCTCGGACATGGTGCCGTCCTACTACCTCATCGCCTGCACATGCCTGGCGCTGATCGCGCTCTGGCAGGCCGATCGCGGCGAAGTCAGGCGTTGAGCCGAAGCTGCGAAGTCGAGTAGGACGGTCGTCAGCCGCTGCGAAAGAGGAGCATCGACCTGCGCGAACCGTTCCTGACTTTCCGGCTCGACCAGCTCAACCAGACCGCGATGGCCAGGGCCTCGAAGGTCTACAAGGCCGAGCTCGGCCTCAGCATCCGAGAACTCCGGGTGCTCCGGACGATCGGCGACGAGCCCGGCCTGTCCTCCGGGGCGCTGGCGGAAGCGAGCCTGATCGAACAGACGCTGGTCTCCAAGCATCTGCGCAAGCTCGTCGATGGCGGCTATGTCCGGCGCGAGCTCGAAAGTGAGGATGCGCGGCGGGTGTCCCTGCGCCTGACGACGAAGGGCGAGAGCGTCAGGCAGGAGGCCGACCGTCTGGGCGAGGTGATGGAGCAGGATTTCCTCTCCGCGCTCACGCAGGAGGAACTCGACATCTTCAATCGCTGCATCGCCAAGCTGAGGAATTGGGGCGCGTCGTAGAGCGCCGCAGCCGGATCACAGAGCTGGGCCCCGCTTTCGTCGACCCCACCGCCATGGTTAGGTGCGGGACGCCCGCCTGCTTCCCCGAGTCCCGCATGAATTCCGATACCGGCTTCCGCTCCCTCTTCATCAGCGCCCGCGACGGGCTGAAGCTGCATATCCGCGAGTATGGGCCACAGACGGCCCCGAACCTCCCGATCGTCTGCCTCGCGGGGCTCGCCCGCACCTCCGCCGACTTCCACGAGCTCGCATTGGCGCTGGCGGAAGACGGGCCGCGGCGGGTGCTGGCGCTCGACTATCGCGGCCGCGGCCGCTCCGACTACGCCAAGGACTGGCACGACTACGACATCCGCGTCGAACTCGACGATCTCATGCAGGTTCTGGCAGCGACCGGCGTCGAGGAGGCCGTCTTCGTCGGCACCTCGCGCGGCGGGCTTTTGACCATGGCACTGGCCGCCGCACGGCCGACCGCAATTCGCGGCGTCGTGCTCAACGATGTCGGGCCGGTGATCGACGCGCGCGGCTTGCTGCGCATCCGCGGCTATGTCGGCAAGCTGCCGACGCCGCGCAGCTTCACCGAAGGCGCCGAGATCCTGAAACGGCTCTCGGACCAGCAATTCCCGCTCTTCGGCGAGGCCGAATGGGAGATGATGGCGCGCCGGACCTGGACCGAGCGCAATGGCGCGCTCGTACCGGACTATGATCTGCGCCTGCTGAAGACGCTGGAGGAGCTCGATCTCGAAGCGCCCCTCCCGGAGCTCTGGCCCTATTTCGCCGCGCTGAACCATGTCCCGGTGCTCGCCATCCGCGGCGAGAACTCTGATCTCCTGGCGGAGAAGACGCTGGAGGAGATGGGGCGGCGCCATCCGCATTGCGAGACCTTCACCGCGCCCGGCCAAGGCCATGCCCCCCTGCTCGGCAGCAAGGACATGGTCCGCCGCATCGGCAAGCTGATCGCGAAGGCGGAAAAGCAACCGGGCTGAGAAACGCCTCAGCGCTTCTTCTTGCGACGCTTCGCCTTGACCGCCCGCGAATGCTCGGTCTCGCCGCCGCCGACGAGGATCTTCGCCTCGGCCTGCCATTGCTCCGCGACATCGCGGCCCTGGAAGCCGGTGTGATGGGCGAGGAAGCGCAACTCGTCCGGTCCCAGCGCGGAGATCTGGTCGAAATGCCAGATGCCGAGCGTATTCAGCGTCTCGGCGATCGCCGGGCCGATGCCGTCGATCAGGCCGAGATCGTCCGGCTTGCCGCCACGCGCCCCCGGCAGGAGATTGCCCGGGCGCTTGCCTTCGAGTGCCGCTCCGGAGAGCGGGATCGCCGTCACCGGCTCGACCGTCGTCGCGGTTCGTGCCAGCGCAGCCGCCTGGGCCACCCAGTCCTCACGCTCGATCCGCCCCGGAAAGGCCAGATAGGTGCCGACCCACTCGACGTTTTCAGGGGTCCAGGCGGCGATCTGGCTGAAGTGCCAGATGCCGAGCGCATGCAGGCGCGTCTCGTTCTGCGGGCCGATCCCCTTGATCAGCTTGAGATCGTCGGCCTGCCCGCCGCGGGCAGCGGCAAAGCCGGCCGGGCGCTTGCCAGCGATCCCATCCTCGCCCTCGACCTTCGGCATGGGAGCGGGTTCGCCCGTCGCTCCCTCGCTGACCTTGGCCAGTGCAATCGGTGCGGGAAGAGCCGGAGCAGGCTGCGGCAAGGCGAGGCGCGGTGCCGGCGGAGCGAGCGCCGGGAGCGCCTCGCCTTCGCCAGCGAACAGGCTGCCGATCAGGCAACCGGCGGCATAGGCGAGCAGATAGAGCAGCGCCGTCTCGATCCAGAACGCCACCTGATCGTTGACCAGCCGAAGCCAGACCAGCGCCGCCAGCGCGGCCCAGAGTATGGCGAGGCCGATGACCGGGCCGCTGGCGAAACCACGCGGGCCGCCGCGGCCGGTCAGCCAGCCGAAGACCAGGCCCATCGCGAAGGCCGCGAGGAGAAACCAGGCGAACTGGGTCGCGAGATAGAGCATCGCTCCCTCCTTACTTCGCCACGGTGAACTGGACGCGGCGGTTCTTCACCCGCGCTTCCGGATCGCCATGGGCCACCAGCGGCCGATCGGTGCCGTAGCCCTTGACCTCGAGCTGGGCTGGACCGATGCCACGACGGATCAGCTCCTCGCGGACCCGCAGCGCCCGCCGGCTCGACAGATCGAGATTGTTGAAGCCGCTGCGTTCGCCGTCGAGATTGGCATGGCCCTCGATGGTGACACGCGAGATCGGGCACTGTTTGAGGATGGCGGCAGCCTCCGTCATCGCGCGCTCGGTCACCGGATCGAGCGTCACGACCGCCGTACCTTGGCCGAACATCACGTAGTAGCGCTGGGTCAGCGCATCGAGCTCGTTCTGGCAATTGCTCGGCGGATCGATCACGCAGCCGGTCTGGCGCATGCCGATCTCGGCCTTGCCGGAGAAGCTGTCCGGCAAGCCGCTGGCCAGATTGGTCTGGACCTCGTCGCGGATCAGCGCGCGGCAGGTCAAACCGCGGACATTGACCTCGCGATCGACCACGCTGGCCGAACCCAGATCGAGACGCAGCAGGTCCTGGACTGCCCCGCGCGCCGCGACCCCGAATCCGGTCGGCGCCGCCGGCAGGATCTCGGTCTCGTCACTGATGCGGCCTCGCAAAGGCGAGGCCTCGATCAAGGCAGCGATCGCGTCCTTGGCCGCAGCGTCGGGCAGATAGCCGCCCAGATAGCCGCCGGACTTGTCGATCGAGGCGCTGAAGCCATAGCTGCGCAAGGTGAGCGCCGGCCGGCCCGAAAGCGAGAGCCCCGCCGGCAGCGCCTTGCCCTTCAACGCATCCTCCAAGACCTGCCAGCCGGCCTTGTCCGCCGCGGCGCCGGTGAGGCTGAGCGCGGAGCCCGCCAGCGAAGCACTGCCCTGCGCCATCCGGCCGAGGAGTCCGAGGGCGAAGCGGGTCGCCTCGCCATAGTCGGGACCGCCGCGCGGACCAGCTTCGATCACAGTCCGATCGACGACCTCGCCGCCGGACAACGCCGCGCGCGCCGCCTCCAGTGCGGCCGCCTTGGCCGCGGCGTCGGGCGCGGCACCAGACAGGACGATGCCGTTTTCGGACTTCTCGGCCCGCCATTGCAGCGGCCGGGGTGCTGCCGGCGGCGCAGCTTGCGGCTCGGTGACTGCAGCCGGGCCAGGCGTGGCGGGGACCGGATTGACCGGAGCCGATGGCTGGCTGGCCGGCGCAGGTGTGCTCGGTGTCACCGGCGCGCTCGGCGGCACGTCGACCGACGGAGCGGGCGCCGGCTCGCTCTTTGGCGCCGGCGGCGGAGGTGGCGGGCAGGTGACGCTGGCGAGCGCAACCGAATCGGGACCGTCACCTTGCGCGATGTTCAGCTTCAGCGCCTCGCAGGCCTCGTAACCGTCCGGTCCCTGTCCGGAGATGCGATAGGCGGCGCCGTCGAGCTCGACCTTGCCGCTGCGCAGACGAGCGAGATCGGCGACGGCACGCGCCACCCTGCTCGCAAAAGCGGGCGGCTCGCCGGCAGCCTGCAGCATGCGATCGTTCACGGCACCGGCCGAGGGGAAAGCACGGCCGAGCAACGCAGCGATCTCGCGACGCGCCGCATCTGAGGGATAGTAGCCGGCGACCGTGACGGCGCCGGATGCGCTCTTCTCGGCGCTCCAGCGATAGGGGCTCACCGTCGCCGGGCTGAGCGGGCAGTCGACGCGCGTGAAGCCTTTCGGCGACGCGCTGGCAGCGCCCTCGCGCAAGGATTGGAAGCTCTGCGGCGTCGCCGCCGTGCCTTCGACGCAATAGCGGGAATCGTCCAGCGCGACCTTGCCGGTGGAGAGCTGGCCGAGATCGCGCATCAGCAGGGCTGCGAGCTCGGCGAAACCGACCGGGGCCCCGAAAGAGACCTTCTGCTGGTCATCGACCTTCAACCCCGGGTCCAGCCCCCGCGCCGCCGCCAGCGTTGCCATGGCCGTCGCCTCGTCGGGCACGAAGCCGGACAACGTCACGAGATTGCCCTGCCGCGTCGCCGACCAGCTATAAGGTCTCTGGGCGATGACCTGCGTCAGCCCACCGAGCACGCGCCGGACGCCGAATTCCGATTGCAGCTGAGCCAGCGCCTTGCTGGCGCCATCGGCCGTGACGGCCTCGCCATCCAGATAGACGTCGCGCCCGCTGACGCGGACCGAGACGCTGCGCGCGCCCGAGGCAGACCCGGCCACCGCGCTCGCCGCAAGCGCCCTCGCCTCGATGTCGCGACGTACGGGCTCGGTGTTCAGCGCATTGGCGGCCGCCCAGACCAAGGACAGCGGAACAAGCCCCCAGAGCCACCCGGCCTGCCGCGCCATGCCGAAATCCCCGCCTTGCCCAAGGGTCGTCGGCGTCGAATCCCGCCGCCTGCAACCCGTTCCAATCACGCCCTATCGCGATCCCAAGTCAAGCAAGGGACCGCCCCGCCCTTGCGACGATCAGACGGGTTTTTGCGCTGCGAACGCCAGCCCAAAACGAAAGAAGCCCCGGGTTTCCCCGGGGCCTCCCTTGAACGATCGGATGATCGATCAGAAGTCGCGCTGGATGCGGAGGCGACCAGCCCAAGCGTCGTCGCTCTTGATGCCGAAGCCAGCGACGCGAGCGCCGTTGTTGTCGACCGGGAGAACGCGCGAGGCGAGCTCGGTGCGGGTGTAGAGAACCTCGACACCGATATCGAGACCCGAAACCGGCGACCAGATCAGGTTACCGGCAACGATGAGCTCCTTCGGATCAAGCGAGCGAACCGGAGCGCCAGCGGCATAGAAGCCGGCGGCCTGGACGTAGCCCAGCTTGATCTCCGAGTACGAGCCGTAGAGCTCCGAACGCAGCTGCGGGGTCCAGAAGTGACGCAGACCGGCAACGACCGACCAGCCAGTCGACTTCTTGGTGTTGCCGAGCACGCCCACGCCGATATCGCCGATCACGAGCTGGTTGGCAGCGAGCGCGGACGTCTGGCGGCCCGAGCCGTACTGACCACCCCAGCCGAGGTAGCCGAGAGCGCCGTCAGCATAGGCGGCCTGCAGGAACAGGTGATCGCCAGCCGCAAGCATCGGCAGGTTGATCTTCACGCCGCCCTGGATGGCATAGCCGTACTCGTCAGCGCTGGCCTGGGTGAGGAGGCCGGCAGCGTTGACAGTCGAGACAACCTTACGCTGGGTAAGAGCACCCGACAACTGAGCCGAACCCCAGCCCTGATCGACGCGCAGCGAGGCGACGATGTCCGGGAAGTCCTGACCGCCGAGGACCAGACCCGCGCCGGTGAAGCGGCCGAAAGCGCCGTTCTCACGCTGGCCGGTGCCGGTGTTGCGATCCTCGAGCGACACGGTGGCCGAGAAGCCCGAACCGAAGGTGGCGGTGTAAGCCAGCAGGTTGAGGCGCGAGTCAGCCGTACGGATCGTCGAGAAGCCGAAGTCGTTCGCGTAGAAGTCGAAGAACGACTGGGCGCGACCGGCGGTGATCGGGCCGAACTGGATGAAGGCCAGATCGAGGTTCGAAGCCGTGCCAGCGCCACCGGCGCCGTTGCGAGCCTGCCCCGGGGCGATGATGCCCTGGTTGCCGCCGAGGGTGCCGGCGTAGAAGCCCGAGCTGTTGGTCAGCTCGTAGCGGAAGAACGTACGCAGCGTGCCGTAGGCGGTCGCGGTGCGGGCGTCGACGTTCAGGCGGCCGCGAGCGCGGGTGCCGTAGGCGTCCTGGCCGCTGCCGTAGCGAGTGCCGACCGTGTACTCAGCACGGACACGACCACCGACGCGCAGGCAGGTGTCGGTGCCCGGGATGTAGAAGAAGCCCGCGCCGTAGGCGGAGCAAACGCGAACGTATTCGACCGGAGCGGCCTTCCGCGAAGGAAGGTCGGCGGCCTGAGCCCCGGCAACCGCGGCGATGCCGGCGGCGGAACCGAGGAGGAGGCTCTTTACGAGCTTCATTTGATAACCTCCAAAAGAGTTTCGAGACCCTCGGGCGTCGGCGTGTTCCTAACCGGTGGCCCCAGGAGACCTGTCCGGCGAACCCGCCTATCCCGGTCTTTCGCCCGCGTCCCCGAACCGTTCGGAGGCGAAGACGAAAAACAGCGACCGGGAACGTCCCGCCGCACAGCCACCATTACGAATGCCCGGCCGCCGATCAACCATGATCACGCCACAGTCCCCGTCGAGGACCCGCTTTACCCCCTGGTGTTGCAGCGAGGCCACGCTTTGACCGGCGAACTTAAGAGAGCGTTAACCGAACAGGGCTGTTTGCGAGCTTCCCGGGCCGCCTTGCCGGCGAATCTCGTGCGTCCGGGCCCGCCCCTGAGTCGCCTGACAGCGCCGCGTACCAGAACGAATCTCACCGTCATTCCGGGGCAGGCCGAAGCATGAGCCCCCCCGGAACACGACGTCCGTCTGAAAAGGCGCCGTCATTCCGGCCGAAGCGAAGCGGAGCGCCGGAGCAAACGCGGGCTTCAGTATTCCCACTCGGCTCCGACGCCGACCGCGGCGCTGCCGTCGGCATTGGTCTCGGCCTGGAGCTTCAGGCGGCGGGTGACGTCGATGCCGACCGAGACGCCGCTGTCCTCGGGCTTGGCTCCGGCCTTCACACCGAGGGTGATGTTGTCGGAGATCGCGCGGGAGACGCCGACCGTCGGGCCGCCCGGCCCCACCTGCACATCGAGATTGTCGACGCCGAGCGAGCGGCGGATGCGCTCGAAGACATCGTCGCCGCCGGCGCCGGAGAATTGTGCAGCGGTCTGGGCGAGTTGCAGCGCCTGGAAAGGCGAGAGCGAGCCGGAGGCGCGAGCGAAGAGCAGGCGCGACAACACCTCGTCAGGCGGCAGCTCGGGCGAGGAGGTGAAGGTGAACTCGGGTGCCGAGGCCTCGCCGGAGACAATGATCCGCGCGGTGACGTCGGCGGCTCTGGTCTCTGCGACGAAGTCGAGCGTCGGCATGACGTCGCCGGAGAAGGTGACGCGGCCCTTGCTGAAGTCGAGGCGCTGGCTGGCGAGGTTGAGTCGCCCGCGCCTGAGATCGAAGCCGCCGGTCAGGGCCGGCGCGCCGGAGGTGCCGCCGACACGCAGATCGCCGCCGAGCTCGGCGTCGATGCCGCGCCCGCGGATGAAGACGCGCCCCGGAGCCGAGACGGTGATGTCGAGCACGGCGTCGAAGGCCGGCGCGCGCGCGCCCTTGCGGCTCGCGACGGCGCGGGCCTTGCGCTCGGCGGCGAGGCGGGCCGCCGCCTGGCCCTTGGCGTTGACATGGCGGATGCCGTCGACCGGCCGCGAGCTCGACGGCAGGCGATCGGGCACCGAGACCTCGATGGTGACGACATCGACGCGCCCGGCAATGCGAGGCCGCTGCGCCAGCGGGCCGGCGAGGTCGAGGTTGAGATCGGTGACCGCCCGGACCAACCCGCTGTCGACGAGCTGGGCGCGCTTGCCCTCGATGCGAATCGTGCCGGGGAAACCGGCCTCCGGATCGAGCTTGACGTTGCCACGGGCCGAGAGCGTGCCGCCGCCCGGCGTCTGCGCGGCGAAGCGCTCAATGACGAGCTCGGACCCGTTGGCGGCGACACGCGCCTCGAGCCCGGTCAGCTTCACGCCCTGGAGCGCATCGCTGAAGCTGCCGCCGGAGAGCGTCGCGCCGCCGGACAGGCGCGGTGCCGAAAGCGTACCGCCGGCGCGCAGGTCGAGCGCGAGCTGGCCGGTCAATCGCCGGCCGTCGGCTGCGAGCTGGGCGTTGGCGAGCTGGGCATCGGCGCGGCCCTGGATGGAAAGATCAAGCGCCCCCTCCCCGCCGAGCGGCGCCGTGCCCCTGGCCGTCAGGTTGACGAAGCGGCCGGCATTCAGGCTGGCGTCAAGGCTGGTGTGGCGGCCGTTGAGCGCGCCCTGCCCCGAAATCTCGATCGGCGGCAAGCCGGCGGAGCGCGTCTGCGGCGCGACGAGGCGGGCGATGCGGACCCGCCACGGACCGGTCGGCGCCTCGGGCGTGCCCTTGATCGTGGCTTCCGCATCGAGCGTGCCGGAGAGATCGAGCGTCGGCGACGCCAGGCGCGCGGCCGAGAGCGGCACGTTCTGCGCGGCAAAGCGCAGATCGAGCGCCTTGCCGGCCTGGCCGTCCAGGGTGATCCGACCGCCATCGAGCGCGATGGAAAGATCGCGGATGGAAACGCCGCCGTCGATCGCGATGAAGCTCGCCGGCTTGGCCAATGCGATCCTGCGGCCGTCGCGGGTCGCGGTGAAGCTGGCAAGATCGAAGCGCAGGGGATCGGCGACCGAGAGCCGGCCCTTGGAGGCGAGCGAGAAGCCGCGCGCCGTGGCGTCGAGGCTGATGTCGCTGGCCTCAGTGCCACCCTTCGAGGCGAGGCGGATCGCGCTCACCGCCTCGCCGGCGATGATGGCGCGATCGACCTGGACCGTGCCATTGATCAGCGGCTTGCGCAGCGCATCGACGATGGCGATGTCGGCATCGAGCCGATCAAGCGAAACGCTAGGCGCGACAAGTTTCTGCGCGCTGGCCTTCAGATCGAGATTCTGGCCGCCGGTGGGCCGCGCCAGCTTCACGTCGGCCTCGATCCGGCCGCCGAGCTTGGCGAGCGCCAGCGCCGAGAGATCGTCGAGATTGCGGGCGGCGAGCTTGAGATTGCCCTCGGCCAGATTGGAGGCGTCGAGATCGAGCGCGCCGTTCAGCGTGACCGAGCCGATCGCGATATCGAGCTGCGGCAGCGCCCAGCCACCCGGATCGCGCTTGGCGAAACGCAAGGCACCTGTCGCGGGGCGGCCATTGACTTCGCCGGAGAGCCTGGCGTCGCCGGAGAGCGCGCCCTGCAGGTCGCGCAGGGTCGCATCGAGCGCGAGGCGCGGCACCGGCCGGCCGAGTGCGGTGGCGTTGCTGATGCCGGCCTTCAGCGTCGCACCCAGCTTGTCGAGCGGGCCTGTCAGTGTCGCATCGAACGCGCCCTGCCCCGACAATTTCGGATCGGCCCGGCGCAGATCGGGAATGGCGATGTTGGCCTTCAGGCTCGAGCCCTGCGCGCCGAGCGCGCCATCGGCCGTCGCCGCGACATGGGTTCCGGCGATGCGCAGGCCGTTGACGACGAGCCCGCCGCTGCCGGGCACCCGGATCTCGCCGCCGAGCGAGAGCTTGCCAGCGAGCAGCCGGTCGAGCGCCTCCTGGCCGAGCGTCAGCGATTCGGCGCCGCCATCGAGCTTGACGGCGTAGAGGCGCTTCTTCGGCTCGGCGTCGACATCGGCGCTCACGGCAGCGGAGCCCTTGAGCGTGCGGCCGGCCAGCGTGCTGAGCCGGGAGAGATCCGGCAGTCGCGCCTGCACCTTGCCGAGGATGTGAGCCGGATCGAGGCGGCCGGCATAGCCAAGCTCAGCTCCGCCAAAGGCGAGCTTCAGTGTCTCGAATTCGCCACCTCCGCCCTCGGAAGCGGTGCCGCGCAAGGTGAAGCGCAGGCGATCGCCGATGAAGCGCGCCAGGCCGGGATCGGCGAGCGCGACACCGGAGGCTTCGCCATCGGAGACCAGCACGGTGCGCGTCGCCGGATCATTCAGCGCGCCTGTCGGCGTCGCGGTGAAGGTGAAATCGAGCTTGCCGAGCTTGCCCATGGGAACGCTCGCGCCCTCCGCTTCCAGGCTGGCATTGATGCGGGGCCCTGCCGCCGGCCCGCGGATCGTCGCATCGAAGGCGAGCTTGGCGATCTCGGCGCCGGAGGCGACGGTGCGCCCTTCCGCATTGGGACGGGCGGCGGCGGTGACCTTGAAGTCGAGGTTCTTGTCGGCGCCGTAGAGGCCGTTCACGTCGAGCCGGGCCAGCGCCGAGACCAGCGCCATCTGGTCCACAGAGACGGCACCGCTATCGGCCAGCCCCACAGTGCCGTCGAGCCGGGTCGCCCCCTCGAAGACCGGCGCGACCGGTGGCGGCATCAGGCCGGCGATGCGCGAGTCGAGCGCGAGCAGAAGCCGCCGGCCCGCGCCCTGGCGGGAAAGGTCGGCCGTGCCGTTGGCGCCGATGGTCGAGCCGGCGGTAAAGGCGAGCGTCGCGCGGAAGCGGTCGAGCGGGCCATCACCGGTGAGGTCGAGCTTGACCGGCGGGCGGTCCGGCAGGTCGGCGATGGTCGAGATCAGGCCGCCGGCCGGCTCGTCGAGCTTGACCGCAAGCTGGAGCTGCGTCGATTGCGGCACGAAGCGCAGGTTGACGTCGAGCGTGCCGCCCATGTCGAGCCGGCGCCCGGCAAGCCGGAAATCGAGGCCCTCGTTCGGCGGGCCGAGGCGGGCCGCACCGGTCGCCGACAGCCTGGCAGGCGCCCCGATCACGGTCGGGCCCAGCGCGAGCTCGCCGAGCTGGAAGGCCTCGACGATCACTTTGAGCGGCAATTCCGGCAGGATCAGCGAGTTGTCGGCCGGCGGCGGGGCGCCCGGTTCCGGCAGCGGCCTGCGCAGGATCTCGAGCTTGCCGATCTCCAGCCGGTTGACCTCGAGCCGGCGCAGCAGCAGCGCCGAGCGGGTCCAGATCAGCCGGGCGCGATCGAGTCTGAGCCAGGGGCCATCGCGGTCGGAGATGACGATGTCGCGGATGGTGGCATCGGAGGAGAGTGCTCCGTCGACGGCGCCGATCGAAACCTGGCTGCCATCGGTCGAGAGTGCCTTCGAGATCAGGTCGGCCAGGACGCCGCGCTCGCCGGCGTTCTGGGCGAAGCCGCCGAGGCCGGTGAAGACGACCACCGCCACGGCGATGACCAGGGCGCCCAGCCCGGCGAGTAGACGAGGGATACGGAAGGAAGCAATGGCCCGACGGGGCTTCCCGTTGCCGGCGAGGGGCTCAAGCCCTCCCTCCGCGTGCGGTGGGGAGGGTTGGGTGGGGGGCAGTGCCGCTTGGTGAGAGTCGAAAGACGTCCCGAGCCCTGCTTTCCGGCCCCCCATCCCTAACCCTTCCCCACCGCAAGCGGGGGGAAGGGAATGAACGCGCTCGGCGAACAATCGCATGAGGGAACGGAGCTTGCCCATCAGAAGGCCTGCCCGATGCTGATATAGAGCGCGACCGGCTTGTCGCCCTTGCGCGGATTGAGCGGCGCGGCGACGTCGAGCCGGATCGGTCCGATCGGCGTGTAGTAGCGCAGGCCGAGGCCGGCCGCGTACTGGATCTTCTCCTTGAAACTCGGGAACTGCGACGCGAAGGCCATGCCGGCGTCGAAGAAAGGCACGATGCCGATCGTGTTGGTGATCTTGATCCGTGCCTCGACCGAGGCCTCGAACAGGCTGCGCCCGCCGGTCAGGTGATTGAGCGGGCCGAGCGGCGAGAGCGTGCGATAAGCGTAGCCACGCACCGAGCCCCCGCCACCGGCATAGAAGCGCCGGGTCGCCGGCACTTCATCGAGGTCGGCGCCGGCGATCGAGCCCAACCCGATCCGGCCCGCGAGGACATAGCGGGCGTCTTCGTCGAGCGCATAATAGCCGGAGATCGAGGCCTTGCTCTGGATGAACGGCGCATCGGTGTCGCCGAACGCGGCATAGGGCGTGACCGAGGCGGCGACCCTGATGCCGCGAGTCGGGTCGAGCTGGCTGTCGGTCGAATCGTAGCGCAGCGAGAGCGGCACGCCGACCAGCATGTAGTCGACCTGCCCGAGCACGTCGCTGGTCTGGCCGCGTTCGGCCTCGATGCCGGCCTGGATCGAGAAGACGTCGCTGAAACGGTGGCGGATAGCCGTCGTGATATTGGCGTAGCGCGCGGTGTAGCCGCCATAGCGGTTGGTGCCGATGCGCTCGCGCACGCCGCTGGCGTCGATCAGCAGATCGTTGCGGCTGCCGCCGAGCGCCGGCTTGAGGAAGCTGGCGGAAAAGCGGGCACCGAGATCGGTCGGCTCGAAATCGCCGAAGCGCTGAATCTTGGTGCCGTCGATGCGCGGCGCGAAGAAGACGGAGGCTTCGAGCCGCAGGCGCTCGGCGCCACCGAACAGGTTGCGATGCTCCCAATAGGTCTTCACCGCCGGGCCGTCAATCGTCGAATAGCGTGCCGAGAAGCCGAGCAGGCGCTTGGGCCGCTCGTTGACCTCGACGAAGATCGGCAGGTTGCCGGCCTGGTCCAGCCCCTTGCCCTCGCGGATGCGGACCGAGCCGACGGCGGGAATCGTCGCGATCGACTTGCGCGTGTCGGCCAACGCCTTGGGCGAATAAGGCTCGCCCGGCTCGAGATAGATGAAGGAGCGGATCACCTCGGGCGGGATATCGCCGGTCTCGGTGATCGAGACGTCGCCGAAGCCGGCGACCGGGCCGGGATCGACGAGGACCGAGACGTCCATGATCTTCGCGGCGTGGTCGACGACCGGGCGAACCTCGACGACGCGAGCGAGCGGGCGGGACTTGCTGCGCCAGTAGTCGACCAGCGCCGCCTGCGCCGCCCGGATCGAGGACGAGGTCGCCGGTGCACCGGGCACGAGGCCGGAAACCTTGCCGGGATCGGGAATCACCGCTTCGGGATCGCGGCGCCCGCTCGGCACGATATCGACATTGCGCAGCGAGAATTGCGGGCCGGGGTCGACCGTGACCACGACCGGCGCCGGGGCACGGTTGCGGTAGCGCTCGGCGGTGGGCGCGAGCCCCGGCGGCGGCTCGCCGGCCTGCGTCACCGCGATGCCGTCGACCGCGATCGCGACCTGCGCGTTGAAATAGCCCTGGGCCCAGAGCGCATCGATCAGCGGGTTGATATCGGCGGCGGCGCGGCGCGCCAGGGTCTCGCCGTCCGGCGGCGCATCCTCGCGCAGGCGATAGAGCAGCGAGGCGTCCTGCAGGCTGCGCTTCAGCGCGCTGGCATCGGGCACGTCGCCAAGCTCGAACTTCAATTCATAGGGCAGCGTGGTTTCGCTGACCGGCGGCGGCTTGTCCTTGCTGCCGAAGAGGTTGAAGACGTCGAGCGACGACAGGTCGAAGGCGCGGGCCGGCGAAACCTCACCGGCAAGCATCGCCGCGAAAGCAACCAAGCCTCCGCCGGCAATGCCAATCCTGCCCCTTCGCCATGACCGCATCAAACCTCCAACGCAACCCAACTAGAACGCAGCGAATGCGTTGATTTTGTGATCGCGCCTCCGATTGATCACAATTCGACGCTCGGGATCAGGCTACCGTCAACCGAAAACCTGAACGAATCGTTGGCCATCCGGACATTGTCGAATGGCCGGGATCGCTGCCCTCAGTCGCCCTGCTCGGCCAGCGCGAAGGAGATCGCCGTGACCGGGTCGAGCCGGGCGATGACCGGGCCGACGGTCGGCGCGAGCACGCCGCCGCAGAGGCTGCCGGTGGTGATGATCTGACCGGCCTTGAGCGGGCCGAGCGGGCCCTCGACCGAGCGGTTCGCCCAGGCGAGCGCGGTGACCAGCGGATCGCCATTGGCATGCAGGGCCTGGCGGTCATAGAGCACGTCGCCATCGAGCTCGACCGTGCAGGTCAGCGCCGGGACGTCGTCGAAGATGCTGAAGGGAACTTCGGGGCCGAGCAGATAGCCGCCATGGCCCATCGCGTCGGCGAGCCAGAGCGGGAACGGCACATTGGTCCAGTCGGCGATGCGGCTCTCGACGATCTCGATGCCGACGAGAGCGGCGTCGCAATGGTCGATCAGCTCCTCGCGGGTATAGGGCCGGCCGGGGCGCAGCGGCATGTCTCGGCCAAGGCGGACGGCGAGCTCGATCTCGACGCGCAACTCGGCGCCATGCACGCCGCGATAGGTGTCACCGGACTTGAGATAGGGCCCCTGCATCAGCCCGGCCATCGGCCGGCCGCCCTCGCCGAGAGAGACCTTCCAGCCGGCGAGCGGATAGCCCATGCCCTGGTTGACCTCGGCCTGAGCGGCGAAGCCGGCATCGACATCGGCGGGAACCGGCAAGGTCGCGATGTCGACCAGCTTGTGGCCGCGGCGGGCGGCGATGAAGGCGCCAGCAAGATTGTCGGTCGTCACAGCCATGGTCGTCTCGTCCCTGTCGCCAGCGAGCAGGTTCCTGCCGGCTCATGCTCTCTGGCTACAGCATCGACCGGCTTCCGGGAACCCAGGATCAGACCAAGGACTATTTGCGGCTGGCGAGCACGACGCCGAGCACGGCGATCGCCATGCCAAGGAGCTGGATCAGGCTCAGCGTCTCGCCGAAGAGAATCCAGGCCTCCACCGCCACCGCCGGCGGCACGAGGTAGAGGAAGGTCGCGATGCGCGAGACCTGGCCGCGGCGGATCATCACGAGATAGAGCCCGATCCCGCCGAGCGAGAGTGCCAGAACCGACCAGGCCAGCACCAGTCCCATGGTCAGGTTCCACTCGATCCGCATCGGCTCGAGCAGGAAGGCGAAGGGCAGCGTGAACAGGAAGGCGGCGATGTACTGCACCGCCGTCACCGTGCGCAGGTCGCCCTCGACGATGCGGGCCTTCTGCCAGAACGAGCCGAAGGTGACGGCGAACATGCCGACGACGTTGACGATAACCGGCAGCGCAATGGCGGAAAGCGCCTCGGGCGCGACGCCGACAAGCTTCGGCTCCAGCACCAGCGCGATGCCGACGAAGCCGAAGACGATGCCGAGCCAGCGGATCGGCGAGATACTCTCGCGCATGATCAAGGGCGCGAACAACGCGGTCAGGACCGGCTGCAAGCCGGCGATCAGGCCGGAGACGCCGGCCGGCAAGCCATGGCGCACCGCCCACCAGACGCCGCCCAGATAAACGGCGTGCAACAGGATACCGGCGACGATGCAATCGAAGAGGGCGCGCCGCGTCTTCGGCCAGGGTGCACCGAGGGCGACGGCGAACACGGCGAGCGCCAGGCCGGCACAGCCGAAGCGGACCGAGAGAAAGGTCAAAGCATCGGAATAGCGGGCCGAATAGCCGGCGACGATCCAGCCGCTCGACCAGAGGAAGACGAACAGCGCCGGCGACAGACGCAGGAAGAGCGGAGAATCGAACATGGCGCAGGCCTCGTCCGGCCGCTGATACGCTGCGAGAGACGCATTGTCGCCGCATGTGGACGCCGTGGCGGCATGTTTTGGGCGCGTTCTTCCCTTTTCCCCCCTGTGGGAGAAGGAGACACAGCGCGCCCCTGTCTTGCCAGAAGCCCCGAACCAGCGACAATCACCGCCCTGCCCCGCCCGAGACCTGCATGTCGCTGCGCTCAGTCCCCGCCCTCGCCTTCGAGCGCTTCATCGCCCATGACGGCTGGGCGATCGCCAGTCACATCGCGCTCTCGGTGCTGATGTCGCTGTTCCCGTTCCTGATCCTGGTCACCGCGCTCGGCGGCTTCTTCGGCTCGCAGGCGGCCGCCGACGAAGCCGCGCAATTGCTGCTGGAGGCCTGGCCGCGCGAGGTGGCGGAGCCGATCGCGCGCGAGGTCCGCTCAGTGCTGACGGCTGTGCGCAAGGACGCGCTGACGCTCGGTGCGATCCTGGCGCTGTATTTCTCCTCCTCTGGCGTCGAGGCGGTCAGGATCGGGCTCAACCGCGCCTATGAGGCCTATGAATGGCGCAGCTGGTGGCGCACGCGGCTGGAATCGATCGTCTATGTCGTCGGCGGCGCGGTCTTCATGCTCGCCTTCTCGCTGCTGGTCGTGCTCGGCCCGCTGATCTGGCGCGGCATCGTCGGCTTCGCACCGGCGCTTGCTCCGCTCGGCTTCCTGCTCGCCTTCCTGCGGATCGCGGGAGCGACCGTGCTCGTCGTGCTGGCGCTCAGCGTCGCCCACAAGCTGCTGCCGGCCCGCGCCCCGCATATCCGCGCGATGTGGCCGGGCATATTGATGACGCTGGTGGTCTGGCTGATCGGCGGTGTCGGCTTCGGCTGGTATCTCGATTCCTTCGCCGGTGCCTATGTCACCACCTATGCCGGCCTCGCCACCGCGATGATCGCGCTGGTTTTCCTGTACTGGCTCGCGGCGATCTTCCTCTATGGCGCCGAGCTCAACGCCGCGATCGCGCTGCACCGGGCGCCGGAGAAGTCGAGCGGCGACGTACTGAGCGGGTTGTGAGCAGCCGGCCCACGCCGCCTCAAGGCGTGAGCGCAGCGAGGCTCTCGCGATAACGGCGGCTGCCGGCGAAGCTCTCGCCGGTATCCGTCTCGACATCGAAATCACCAGAGAGCTTGCCGGCGACGCGCCGGATGCGGGCAGTATTCACCAACCTCGTGCGATGGATGCGGGAAAAGCCGAGCGGGCGAAGCCGCTCCTCCTCGCCCTGCAGGGTCGCGCGGATCAGATGGCGCCTGCCGCTCGCCAGGCAGTATTCGACATAGTTTCCCGCCGAGACGACCGCGACGATCTCCTTCGGCTCGAGCCGCAGGTTGATCGTCCCGTCGCGCAGCCAGAAACCTGCGGGCACAGCAGCTGCGACCTGCGGCTGCGAGCGCCGCCGCCAGAGCTCGAACAGCCAGAACACCGCGGCGAGCAACAGATAGACGAGGACGTCCTTGCGCAGCTCGTAGAACAGGTTGCTGCCGGAGAATCCGAAGCTGTAGCCGCCGGCGCCGGCGACCCAGTAGCCGAGCTTGCGGAGCAGGACCATGCCGCCGACATGCAGCGCCGAGAAGGCGAGGATCGCGCCGGCATGAAGCGCCGCGAGCTGCCAAGGCCGGCTTGTCCGCGTCAGCGAGATCAGGACCAGCCGCTGGACCAGCAGCGCCAGCGCGAGAATCACAACGGCGCTCGACGCTTCCCAGAGCAAGGGCTGCCAAAGCGGCACGGCGCGGCCGACGCGGGCAAGATCGTGCGAGGTCGAGAAGGCGTTGACGAGGCAGGTCGCGGCCGTGCCGAGCGCGATCGCCAGAAAAGGCAGCCAGCCCGGCAGGCGGCCCGACCCTCCATTCGTCACGGCCGCGTCGCCGCTCGTCCCGACACGCTGGTTTTCGTCACGCAGCATCGGCTGCTCGTCCCGCACCGTCTCGACCTTTGCACAGGCATGCCGGCCTGCTCGGGGCGAGCAAGGGATAGCGGCCATGACTGCGCAAACGAGTCAATCTCCACCACAGAACGCCGAGCGCCGGCTCGATCTCGACTGGATCAGGATCGGCGCCTTCGGCCTGCTGATCCTCTACCATACCGGCATGCTCTATGTGTCATGGGGCTTCCATGTGAAGAGCGCTCATCTTCTGCGTGAGCTCGAACCGGTGATGCTGCTGCTCAATCCCTGGCGGATGGCGCTGCTCTTCCTGGTCTCGGGCGCGGCGACGCGTTTCATGCTGGGCAAATACGAGGTCGGGGCCCTGGCGCGGCGGCGCACCGCGCAACTGCTCATTCCCCTCGTCTTCGGCATGCTGGTGGTGGTGCCGCCGCAATCCTGGGCGGAGATCGTCGAGAAGCTCGGTTACTCCGGCAGCTATCCCGACTTCTGGATCGGGCACTATCTCGCCTTCGACCAAGGCTTCTGCCGGATCGAGAACGGCAGGCAGAGCTGCCTGATCCTGCCGACCTGGAACCATCTCTGGTTCGTCGCCTATCTCTTCCTCTACACCATGGCGCTCGCCGGCTTGATTGCGCTGGCGCCCAGCCTACCGTTGCGTGGCGAGCGCCGGCTGGAGCGGTGCCTGCCCGGTATGCTCCTGCTGCTCGGGCCTGCACTGCTGCTCGGGCTCAACCGCTTCCTGGTCTTCCCGGCTGCGCCGCCGAACCACATCTTCATCGGCGACTGGTACCAGCACGTCCTCTACGGCTTCTGCTTCCTGTTCGGCTTCCTCGCCGCGCGTTCGCGGGTGCTGGCAGAGCGGACCGAACAACTGCGCTGGCTGGCGCTCGTCCTCGCCGTCGCGGCCATCATCGCAATGCTCTGGCTACGCGCGCAGCCGCCGGGCGAACTGCGCCGGCTCGCCGGCCCCTTCGTCTACGGGCTCGACCAATGGTGCTGGATCGTCGCCATCCTCGGCTTTGCCCGCCGGCACCTTTCACGGCGCGACGGGCCGGTGCGACGCTACCTCGTCGAGGCGGTGTTCTGCTGGTACATCGTGCACCAGACCGCGATCATTCTCGCGGCGCATTGGCTCAAGCCGCTCGCGCTGCCGGCCGGGCCAGAGGCATCTCTGGTTATCGCGATCGCGGCGCTGAGCTGCGCCGCGAGTTACGAGATTACACGGCGGATCGGCTGGCTCAGACCGCTATTCGGGATCGCTGCGGACAGGCGCAAGCGCCTGCCCGCGTCGGGCCTTCAGCCCTCCAGCGCTTCGGCCACGTCCTCATAGGTGCGCAGGCCGGTGCGCGGGGCATAGACCAGCACGGCCATGTTGCCCGGCGCGTGCTCGTTCTTCCACATCTTGTGGTGGGCGAGCGGGATCTTGTCCCAGGGGAAGACCTCGGACATGCAAGGATCGACCCGGCGGTCGATGACGAACTGGTTGGCGGCGGAAGCCTGCTTGAGATGAGCGAAATGCGAGCCCTGCACGCGTTTTTGCCGCATCCAGACATAGCGGGCGTCGAAGGTGATGTTGAAGCCCGAGGTGCCGGCGCAGAACACCACCATGCCGCCGCGCTTGGCGACGAGGCAGGAGACCGGGAAGGTCGCCTCGCCGGGATGCTCGAAGACGATGTCGACGTCCTTCTTGCCGGTGATGTCCCAGATCGCCTTGCCGAACTTGCGGGCTTCCTTCACCCAGGCATCGTATTCAGGAGAGTTGACCGTGGGCATCTGGCCCCAGCAGTTGAAGTCCTTGCGGTTGATCACGCCCTTGGCGCCAAGGCCGAGCACATAGTCGCGCTTGGTCTCGTCGGAGATCACACCGATCGCATTGGCGCCCGAGGCCGCGCAGAGCTGCACGCCGAAGACGCCGAGCCCGCCCGAGGCGCCCCAGATCAGGACGTTGTCGCCCGGCTTGATCGTGTGCGGAGCGTGGCCGAACAGCATGCGGTAGGCGGTCGCCAGCGTCAGCGTGTAGCAGGCCGATTCCTCCCAAGAGAGGTGCTTCGGCTTCAGCATCAGCTGGCGCGACTGCACCCGGCAGAACTGGGCGAAGGAGCCGTCCGGCGTCTCGTAGCCCCAGATGCGCTGGGAGGAGGAGAACATCGGGTCGCCGCCATTGCACTCCTCGTCGTCGCCATCGTCCTGGTTGCAGTGGACGATGACCTCGTCGCCGACTTTCCAGCGCTTCACCTTGGAGCCGACGGCCCAGACGATGCCGGAAGCATCGGAACCGGCGATGTGAAGGGAGCCCTTGTGCACGTCGAAGGGCGAGATCGGCTGGCCGAGGCCGGCCCAGATGCCGTTGTAGTTGACGCCGCCGGCCATCACGAGGAGCAGCACCTCCTCCTCGCCGATCGACCAGGTCGGGACGACCTCGACCTTGAAGCTATCCTGCGGTGGGCCATGGCGCTCGCGGCGGATCGTCCAGGCGTACATGTTGGCCGGGACATGGCCGAGCGGCGGCAATTCGCCGAGCTCGTAGAGATCCTTCAACGCGGGCTTCGCAACGGGTTGCAGCTGTGCCATCGGCTCATTCTCCCCAAGAGCATCATGGTTTGGGGTCCCTTCGACCCCAAACCATGATGCTCAATTCTCTAGTTCAGAGCGGATTCACGCGAAAAACCGGTTCCCACTTTTTCGCATCCGCTCTGTCGCCACGCCTCTGATCCGGTGGCGTTGCCGGCATCATGCAGACCAATGCTGCGCTGCGCCATACTCCTATCGAATTATGCCGCAGCGCAAAAAACAAGGGGGAAAGCGGAAGGTTCCGGCAGAACCTCAGCCGGCCCTCCCCGCCGCCAGCATGTAGTTGACGTCGAGATCGCGCGAGCGCGACCAGCGATCGGCGAGCGGGTTGTAGGCGACGCCCTCGCGAGCGAAGACCGAGAGCCCGCCAGCCCCGATCGCTGCTTCCAGCTCGTCCGGCGTCACGAACTTCTCCCAGTCATGGGTGCCGCGCGGCAGCCAGCGCAGGATGTATTCGGCGCCGACGATGGCGAGCGCATAGGATTTCAGCGTGCGGTTGAGCGTCGCCATGACGAGCAGACCGCCCGGCTTCACCGCCGCACAGCAGGAGGCAACGAAGGCCTCGACATCGGCGACGTGCTCGACCACCTCCATGGCGAGCACGATGTCGAAGCGCGCGCCGGACGCGACCACGGCCTCGATCGTCTCCTCGCGATAGTCGACGCCGATGCTGGCCTTCTGCGCATGTGCCCGCGCCACGGCGATGTTGGTCGTCGCCGGGTCGAGCCCGGTGACCCCGGCGCCCAATCGCGCCAGCGGCTCGCAGAGCACGCCGCCGCCGCAGCCGATATCGACAACACTCAGCCCGTCCAACGCGCGCAGCGACTTCGGATCGCGGCCGAAGCGCTCGCAGGCGAGATCACGGATGAAGGCGAGGCGCACCGGATTGAACTTGTGCAGCACCGCCATCGGCCCTTTCGGATCCCACCAGCTCCTGGCCAGCGCGTCGAAGCGCGCGACCTCGGCCGGGTCGATGGTGGAGCCTTCGCGAGCCGCTGCCGTCATCGCCTTTGATACCCTGTTTATGCCCGTGCCGACCATGGCTGCATTGACACCGCCCGCACCTCCCGTCATCTACACGCGCCCTTCGCTAGGCGCGAGGGGACGTTTCGTCCCGGCTCGGCCGGGTGCAGATTAGAGAGCCTTTAGACGCTATGGCCCGTCTGGTGATGAAGTTCGGCGGCACATCGGTCGCCACTGTCGAGCGCATCAAGAACGCGGCCCGCCACGTCAAACGCGAATTCGACGCCGGAAACCAGGTCGCGGTCGTCGTCTCCGCGATGTCGGGCAAGACCAACGAGCTCGTCGCCTGGTGCAAGGAAGCGTCCTCCGTCTACGACCAGGCCGAATACGACACCGTCGTCGCCTCGGGCGAGCAGGTCACCTCCGGCCTGATGGCGATTGCGCTGCAGGAGATGGGCCTGCCCGCCCGCTCCTGGCAGGGCTGGCAGATTCCGCTCTACGGCTCGGACGCGCATGGCTCGGCCCGGATCGAGGGCGTCGACGGCGCCGGCATCCTCGCCGGCTTCGACCGCAACCGCGAGATCGCGGTCTGCTCCGGTTTCCAGGGCATCAACCCGCGCAGCCACCGCATCGTCACGCTCGGACGCGGCGGCTCGGACACCAGCGCGGTCGCGCTGGCAGCCGGCCTGAAGGCCGATCGCTGCGACATCTACACCGATGTCGACGGCGTCTACACCACCGATCCGCGCATCGTCCCGAAGGCGAGGCGGATGGACAAGGTCTCGTTCGAAGAGATGCTGGAAATGGCCTCTCTCGGCTCGAAGGTGCTGCAGGTGCGCTCGGTCGAGATCGCCATGGTCCAGCGCGTGCCGACCTATGTGCGCTCCTCCTTCGACGACCCAGACAATCCCAATCCAGGCACCCTCATCTGCGACGAGGACGACATCGTGGAACAGCAGATCGTCACCGGCATCGCGTTCTCGCGCGACGAAGCCCAGATCACGCTCCGGCGCGTGGCCGACAAGCCCGGCGTCGCCGCGGCGATCTTCGGGCCGCTGGCCGACGCCAACATCAATGTCGACATGATCATCCAGGTCGTCTCCGACGATCAGGCGACCACCGACATCACCTTCACCGTGCCGACCGCCGATTACGAGCGCGCCAAGGGCCTGCTCGAATCGAAGCATGAGGCCATCGCCTACCAGACGCTGCAGGGCGCGACGGACGTGGTGAAGATCTCGGCGATCGGCGTCGGCATGCGCAGCCATGCCGGCGTCGCAGCACGCGCCTTCCGGGCGCTGGCCGAGAAGGGCATCAACATCCGCGCGATCACCACCTCCGAGATCAAGTTCTCGGTGCTGATCGACGCCGCCTATACCGAGCTGGCGGTGCGCACCCTGCACTCGCTCTACGGGCTCGACGCCGCCTGAGAATGGCCAGAATTCCTGGCGGCGCTGCCCTGTTTGCGCCGCCGGATGGTCACGAAATGACCTGATCGCTTCCAGTCTCTCGTCCCATCACTGGTGTTCAATCGTCCTTTCCGCAACCGATGGAAGGACATGCCCATGCGTATGATCACGATCGCTGCCTTTGGTGCCGCGGCCATCCTGGCCGGAGCGGCCAATGCCCAGGCACCGTCGACGGAGCGCCCCTCGGCAAAGCCACCGACCTCGTCGCAGGAAGCGCCGGCGAGCGCGCCGACGATCACCTCGGTCAAGGTCGTCGAGATCGACGAGCTTCCCGAAGCGAGCAAGGCGCAGGTAAATCAGCTGGTGGCGACGCGCACCGCGGCCGAACTCGAGAAGCTGCGGCAGGCCATCGAGAAGGCGCCGGCTGCCAAATCCGCAGTCGAAGCCAAGGGCTTCTCGACCCGCGACGTCGTCCTGGCCCAGGTGAGCAACGAGGGCGAGCTGACGATCGTCACCAGGAAGACCAGCTGATCGGACCGAAGCCGATCCGCGTGCCAATCATGAGCGCGCGGCAGCACGCCGAACGGTCTAGCTCCAGAAGGGGCTGGCCGCTTCGAATCTGCGCCAGCGCCGCTTGAGCTTGCGGCCGGCTTCGATGGTATGGCGGGATTGCCAGCCATGGATAGCGCCGGCGGCGAAATGCAGATCCGACCCGGGCGCCTTGCCCCCGCGCAATTCGGCGAGGAGGTGCTGCGTCGTCGCCGCATCGTTGGCGAGACCCAGCGCCTCCTGCAAGCGCGACAACCGAGCCAGGTACCGTCGCGCCGCCGCGCCGTCATGCAGCGGCAGGAAGAACTCGGCAGTGTAGCGCAGCTTCTTCAAGGCCAGCCGCAATTCGTGACGCCCCTCGGGCCGGAGGCTGCCGAAGCCGCGGCCGCGTTTCAGCGCCTGGCGATGCGTTCGCGCCAGCACCCGCCCGGCGAAATCATCGGCCGGCTCGGCCAGCACCGCCATGGCCTCGCTGGGAAGGCCGCTGCGCCAGCCGCGGCGCTCGATCAGGGCGCCGAAGGACAGCAGGAACCGGCTGGTCTGCGGATTCGCCAGCCGCTTTGCGATATCAGCGTAGCTTTTCGTCTGGTGCGGCTCGGCAGCCTTGCACAGAAGCGACAATCCGGCATCATTCAGGCTATCGGCTTCGATATCCGGCACGGTCTGGGTGATGAAGACATCCCAGTTGCGGGCCGGTCCCAGCACATGGCCGAGGCGCTTCGCCTCCCGCCCGATCGGCTCGAATGCGGGCGATGCGACCTCGCGTTTCAGCACCGACAGCGCCGAGCGCAGGCGACGCAGCGAGACGCGCATCTGGTGCACGCCTTCCGGCCCCGACTGCGTGACAACGGGCGCGAGATTGCCGAGAAGCTGCTTGTGGGTATTGGCGAGGATTGCGGCGATCGCCGCATCGGCATTGTCGTGCTCGCCGATCTCGACCGGCTTGGCCTTCACCGCCTGCGGCAGGCGCGCGAATGCGAGCCCATAGCCGCGCGCCGACTTGCTCTGCGTCGCGAGCTGCAGCGGCGCGACATCCAGCATGGCCAGCCCGAGCTCGTAGAGCGCCGCCGCCTCGCCTTCCTTCAGTTCGAGTTCGACCTCGCTGACCTGCAGGGTCTTCTCGCCGGCTTCGATCGTACCGTCGTCGAAGGCGATCTCGATCAGCGCGCCGGCATAGTCGAGGCGGCGCAGGCGCCGCCTGATGCGCGTGGCGAAAACCGGCGCGAGCTGCCCGGCCGACAGGCTGGCGAGCGGCTCGCCGATCTCGGCGAGCGGCAGCAGAGCGAGATCGAGCGCAGCATCGGGCAGCGCGACCTCCCATTCGTCGCGCGCCAGCGGGTCGCCCGAGCCCGACCGCTTCAGCGTCTGGACATGGCGCTTGCCGCTGCGGCGTACGCGCAGCGCCAGACCATTGCGGTCGAGCAGACGGTCGGGCGTGTCGTAATAGACCGCATCGAGCCGGCGGGTGACGCCCTGGTTTCGGGCATGGCGTGCGATCAGGTCGGCGCCACGAAGCGTCTCCAGCGCGTCCGGCGAAGCGGCCAGCTTCAGTTCGATCTCGCGCGGCGGCTGCTTCTGCGGCTCAGAGGCCGCGACAGCGTCGAGTTGGGCGGCATCGTCTCTCGGCACGGCGTCCAAGGCTTCTCTCCACTGGGCAGTGCGTGAGCCGCGACAGTAGCTGCGCAGGCAGTAGCTTGTCACCACTTCGCCCGAGGACCGAGCCCCGGGCGAAGTGGCGCAGGCGTCAGAGTGCTTGCCGGATCGCGGCCTCGACGGGCGAATAGGCGCCGTCTTCCCGATCCAGGCGGAGCGGCTCGCGCGGCAACAGCGGCGGCTGCGCCATGAAGCGCGGCGTCTCGCCGCGATGCGGCTGAGCGGAATGCACCAGCAAAGGATGGCAGAGATAGACCGTGCCGGCCTGCCCCGTCGCCAGCACCTCCTCGCATCCGGCGCTGCCGGCGAAGCCGTCGGCGGCCAGTTCGCGCAGCGACAGGCCGGCCTCACCCGCCGGCGCGAGCTGGCGAGCGATGTCATGATGCGAGCCCGCCCTGATCCGGGTCGGCGCATCGTACTCGCCGACATCGGAGAACAGGAAGAGCATCAACAGCGCCCTGCCCTTCGAGGCGATGTTGACGCGCCAGTTCATGAAATCCGGATCGTCGAAGCCGAAACTGACATCGACATGCCAGCCGGCATCGCCGGGATCGTCAGGAGAAGGAAAGCGCACCGGGAAGGTGCCCATGGCGCGACAAGGCAGCCAGCGGCCGGCCCCGACGAGCTGGTCGAAGGCGCCGTGCAGCACCGGCGTGCTCGCCGCCGCGACGAAGGGGGCGTCCGTGTACATGCCGAGCCGGATCACCGGCTTGGTCCAGCCCGACGGATCGTCGGGATCGCGGCCGAGATCGCGCCAGAGGATGGCGCGGGCTTCCTCGGCCAGCGCAGGTGGGAAGGCATGGTCGAGCCGAACGAAGCCGCGCTCGACGAAATGGGCGATCTGCGCGGCGTCGAGGACGCGCGCACCGAATTCAGGGTGGGTCATTGATGGATGTCTTTCGATATCGGCCAGCCGAGGCGCCCGCCACGCGAGCAGGCTGGCAAGGGACCTTCGGACGCAGGGAGCGTCCGTTTGCGGTGCCGAGGCGCGAAACGCGCGCCGGGCCGCAGGCAGGTCAGGCGAGATCGAAGACAGCGAACATCATCATGGTGCGGGCAGTATCGCAGCCGCACTTCTTGCGATCAACCCGTAAGCGGCCGCCTGAGCCGAAAGGCGCGCTGGCCAAGCCGGCTGCGGCGCTGTCACGATGCGCATCCCGGATTCGGGCCTGGACACTGAATGCGGATCGCCATCCTCTCCGACATCCATGCCAACCGCGAGGCGTTCGAGGCGGTGTTGGCGGCCGTGCGCCGGCTGGCGCCGGACCGGCTGGTGCTGCTCGGCGACATCGTCGGCTACGGCCCAGATCCCGGCTACTGCGTCGATGCAGCGCGCGAGCTCGTCGCGGCCGGCGCGATCTGCATTCGCGGCAACCATGACGAAGCCGCCGTGCACGGTCCTTCCGGCATGACGCCGAACGCGCATGAAGCGGCACTGTGGACGAGGGCGCAACTCTCGGCCGAGCAGACTGCCTTTCTCGCCGACCTGCCTCTGACGGCGGAACTCGACGGCGTGCTCTTCGTCCACGCCAGCGCCCGCGATCCCGCCGCCTGGCATTATGTGCGCGATCTCCGCAGCGCCGAGGCCTGCCTTGCGGCGACGGACACAGCGACGGTGGTCTGCGGCCACACCCATCTGCCGACGATTTTCTATGCGAGGGCCGGGCGCGAGCCGGTGGCGTTCATCCCCCTGCGCGACGTGCCGGCACCGCTCTCGGCCGTGCACCGGCATGTCGTCGTGGTCGGCGCCGTCGGCCAGCCGCGGGACGGTGATCCGGCCGCGTGCTTCGCCTTGCTCGATACGCAGGCGCGCGAAGTGACCATGGTCCGCGTGCCCTATGACACGCAGGACACCGCGCGAAAGATCAAGGCGGCCGGCCTGCCCGACTGGCTCGGCCTGCGCTTGCAGATCGGACGATAGGAGACAGGATGGAGCGGCCTCAGACCGGCTCGGTCATCGACGGCTTCACGCTCGGCGAGCGGCTGAAGGCCGGCGGCATGGCGACGCTCTGGCGCGCCATGCACCCGGATCATCCCGGGCCGCTCGTCGTGAAGATCCCGGTGCTCGACCCCGGCGCCGATGTCTCGGCCATTGTCGGCTACGAGACGGAGGTGCTGATCCACAAGCGCCTGTCGGGCCCGCATGTGCCGTGCTTCGTCGCCTCCGGCGACCTCTGCCGCATCCCCTTCATCGCCATGGGCTTTGTCGCCGGGACAAGCCTGGCGGATCGGATCAAGCAGGCACCCCTGCCTTTCGCGGAGGTCCAGCGCATCGGTATTGTGATCGCGACGGCGCTGGCCGACTTGCACCGGCAGAACGTGGTCCATCTCGATCTCAAGCCAGAGAACGTGATCCTGATCGAGACGGGCGCAGTGCTGCTCGATTTCGGCCTCGCCCGTCATGCCGAACTGCCGGACCTGCTCGGCGAGGAGAGTTCCGAGCCGATGGGGACATCAGCCTATATCGCGCCGGAACAGGTGCTGGGCGAGCGCTCAGACCCGGCGAGCGATCTTTTCGCCCTCGGCTGCCTGCTCTACCAGATGGCCTCCGGCGAGGAGCCGTTCGGGCGGCCGAAGACCGTGCCCGGCATGAAACGGCGGCTCTATCACGCGCCCAAGCCCTTGCGCGCCGTCAATGAGCAGGCACCGGCCTGGCTCGAGGCGATCATCGCGCACTGCCTCGAGGTCGATCGCGGCCGGCGCTATGCCGATGCGACCAAGCTCGCCTTCGACCTGCGCCACCCCGAGCAGGTCACCGTCTCGCGCAAGCGCCCACCCACCGGGGAACGCAGCCTCGGCAAGCGGCTGGTCGACCTGTTCCAGAAGCGCGACGAGGCCGAGGTCACCGGCGTGCCGACGGTGGCGCGGCGCAAAGCCGGGCCCTCGATCGTGCTGACCGCCGTTGATCTCTCGGAAGGGCTCGATGCGCTGGCCGCGGCGATCCTGGCCGAGACCAGCCGGCTGCTGGCGACCCGGCCGGATTCCGCCGTCGCCTGCCTGACCGTGCTCAAGACCGAGATCATCGGCGAGACCAGGACAGTCGATGCGGAAGGGCGCTCGCTTTATATCGGCCGACTGGTGGCACTGAAGGACTGGGCCCGGCCGCTGCATCTGCCGGAGGACCGCGTCAGCTATCACGTCATCGAGGCGGTCAGCGCCGCCGATGCGATCCTGCGCTATGCCGAGCACAACGACATCGACCATATCGTGCTCGGCGCCCGCTGCTCCTCGACACTGCGCCGCCATCTCGGCAGCGTCTCGGCCAAGGTGGTCGCCGAGGCGTTGTGCTCGGTCTCGGTGGTGCGGGTGAAGGCTGGGGCGGAGGCATGAGCGATGTCGCGTTGACCTCCCCGCCCTCGCCTTCGAATATGCCGGTCATGCCGGCTGCTCCTTCCGCCCCGCCCGAGTTCGATCCCGCCCGGCTGGACGCCTTCCTGCGTTCCGCCCTGCCCGGCCGCGCCGAAGGCCACATGGCGATCGAGCGGATCAGCGGCGGCCAGTCGAACCCGACCTTCTTCGTCTCCTATCCCGACGCCGGCACGCGGCTCGTCCTGCGCAAGAAGCCGCCGGGGCCGCTTTTGCCCTCGGCCCATGCGGTCGAGCGCGAATACCGCATCCTGAAAGCGCTCGCCGGCTCGGCCGTGCCGGTTCCTCCGGTGCTGCTGCTGCACGAGCCGGACGATGTCGTCGGTACGCCGTTCTACCTGATGGAGCGGCTGGAGGGACGCGTCTTCCACGACACCTCCCTGCCGGGCATAGCGCCGGCCGAGCGGCGCGCCATGTATTTCGCCATGGCAGAGGCACTGGCGGCCCTGCACGGCTTCGACTGGCGCAGCGCCGGCCTCGGCGATTTCGGCAAGCCCGGCAACTACTACGCCCGCCAGCTGGCGCGCTGGGGCCGGCAATGGCGCGAGACCCGGACGCGCGACATCCCGGCGATCGACCGGCTGATCGACTGGCTCGGCGCCAATCTCGACGAGACGCCGGACACGACCATCGTTCATGGCGATTTCCGATTGGGCAACCTGATGTTCGCGCCCGATACGCCGAAGATCGTCGCCGTGCTCGACTGGGAGCTCTCGACCCTCGGCCATCCGCTCTCCGACATTGCCTTCTCCTGCCTGCCCTGGCATTCGACGCCATCGATGTATGCCGGCATCGTCGGGCTCGATCGCGAGGCGCTCGGCATTCCCACACAGGACGAGTACATCACCCGCTATTGCGCCGCCGCCGGGCGGGCCGACGGGCCGGGCCGCTTCCATCTCGCCTTCTCGCTGTTCCGCTTCGCCGTCATCCTCGACGGCATCGCGGCAAGAGCGAAGACGGGAAACGCCGCGGCCGAGAATGCGGTGGCGGTCGGCGCGATGGCGGAGAGTTTTGCGCATCGGGCGGACGCGTTGATCGAGGGCGCGGCGTGAGGATTGCGCTGCGCCTTGCCGTCATTCTCGGGCGGAGCGAAGCGCAGACCCGAGAATCTCGGGACGAGAAGGCGCTGCATGGCGCCTCTTCCGGCCTGAGATGCTCGGGTCAAGCCCGAGCATGACGCCTTAGGTTTTAGGAGAGAGCACCATGGATTTCGCCTATTCGGCCAGGGTCGAGGAGCTGCGCGCCAAGCTGCAGGGCTTCATGGACGCCCATATCCAGCCGGCCGACGCCGCCTGGAAGCATGAGGTCGAGGTCGGGCGCTATCCCACCGCGCTGATCGACGATCTCAAGGCCAAGGCGAAGGCGGCAGGGCTATGGAACCTCTTTCTGCCGGCACTCAAGGCCGACGAACCCGGCACGCGGCTGAGCAATCTCGAATACGCCCCGCTCGCCGAGATCATGGGCCGGATCTACTGGTCCTCGGAGGTGTTCAACTGCAACGCCCCCGACACCGGCAACATGGAAATCCTGCACATGTTCGCGACGCCCGGGCAGCGCGAACGCTGGCTGAACCCGCTGCTCAATGGCGAGATCCGGTCATGCGTCGGGATCACCGAGCCGGGTGTCGCCTCCTCCGATCCGACCAACCTGCAGACCACCATCATCCGCGACGGCGACCATTACGTCATCAACGGCCGCAAATGGTGGACGACCGGGGCGCTGCACCCCAACGTGAAGTTCTGCATCGTCATGGGCCTGTCCGATCCGCGCCCCGAGGCCGATCCGCACAAGCGCCACAGCATGATCATCGTGCCGATGGATTCGCCCGGCCTCAGCGTGATGCGCAACCTGCCGCTGCTGAACCATTATTCGATCGAGGGCCACACCGAGACCGACTTCACCAATGTTTGTGTGCCGGCGGCGAACCTGCTCGGCGAGGACGGCGCTGGCTTCGCGCTGGCGCAGGCGCGGCTCGGGCCGGGACGCATCCACCATTGCATGCGCTCGATCGGCCAATGCGAGGTCGCGCTCGAGCTGATGGTCGAGCGCGCGCTGGAGCGAAAGGCCTTCGGCCGCAACCTTTCCGACTACGCCAATGTCCAGGACTGGATCGCCGAGGGGCGGATGGAGATCGACCAGGCCCGCCTGCTCTGCCTGCGCGCCGCCTGGATGATGGACAAGCATGGCAACAAGGCCGCGCGCACCGAGGTCTCGGCGATCAAGGTCGCGGCGACGCGGCTGCAGACGAAGATCGCCGACCGGGCGATGCAGGTCTTCGGCGCCGGTGGGCTCTCGAACGATACGCCGCTCGCCTTCATCTACAGCTGGGGCCGGGCCCTGCGCTTCATCGACGGGCCGGACGAAGTCCACCTGCGCACCATCGCCCGCGCCGAGATCAAGAAGCGCAAGGAGAGCGGGCGGAATGCGTTTGCGGAGCAAGGGGTGGTGCGGCCGTTCGTGAAGCCATCAAGCTGAACGCCGGCGTGGGGCCCGTCACGCACTCGGACATGGCAAGACCGCTTGCGGAAACTGCAGACCGAGCCGGCGATGCAGGCTTTAGCGTCTGCGAGCCTTCCAACGACACACCGCCGGACACCACCGGCTCCTGGGCCGAGCCCAGCGCTTCATCTGACGGGCCGGACTATCACGGAAGCGTGAGGCCCGTTTCGTCAGCGGAATAATTGAGCCTGCCGTGCATCTCACCTGCTCAACCAGGAGCAGGGCATGTCCAGCAGTCATTCGATCGAGCCGAGCCGTCGTGCGGTACTTCAGGGAGCCGCGGCGGCCGCGCTCAGCCCGGTCATTGCAAAAGCGCAGAGCAAGACCGGGGAGGCGGGGCCGCACGCCGGTGACCGAGTCTTCCTGACCAATGAAGATTCCAACACGCTGAGCGTGATCGATCCGGTGACGGACGAATTGCTGCCGACGGTCAATCTGACCAGCTTCGACGAGGATCCACGCCCTCCCTTCCGTTTCGTGACGGGCAATGTCACCCCGACCCATGGCGAGATGATCCAGAAGCCGCTCTACCACGGAGCGATCTCGATCCATGGCTGCGTGCCATCGCCCGATTCCCGGATGTTCGCGACAGCCGGGCGTGGGACAAGCAATCTCTATCTCGTCGACACCGCCAAGCTGAAGGTGATCGGCAACCAGCCGAACCCCCAGGCAGGCCCGACGACCTCGCCGAACATGCTGACCTCTGGCGTTGTGGTCGGGCGCGAGCCGCATGAGCCGACCTTCACCAGGAACGGCAAGGAGGTCTGGGTCGCGCTTCGTGGCGAGAACAAGATCGCCGTCGTCGATGTCCAGCGCGCCGTCGCCGAATCCGCCGGCGAACTCGCGCGAGGCGGCGCGATCCGCCGATTCATGCCTGTCGTTCCCGGTCCGGCGATGACCTGGTTCTCCAAGGATGGCGCGATCGCATTCCTGATCTCGCAGAAGATGCCCCGCATCGAGGTGTACAACGTCAAGTACGACGCGCAGGGCTTCTCGACGACCGAGCGCAAGACGGTGATCGACACCTCGGCCCAGGATCGCTTCGGCTTTGCGCCGTTCGTGAAGATCGCGCCCGATGGCCGCGAGTTCTGGATCTCCCAGAAGCTGGCCGATTGCCTGTCGGTCTACGAAGCCGGAGGCGAGCACCGCCTGCTCGACCATGTACCGCTCGGCGAGCGGGCCCGGCCCAACCATGTCGAATTCGTCCGCAATGAGCGTGGCAGCGTCGCCTACGCCACCTTCGCGCGGGTCGATGATGACGGTCCGGAAGGGCGGACATCGAGCCGGATCGCGATCATCGACCGGTCGGCACCCACCGGGAAGCGACGCGTCGTCGGCCACTTCTTCAGCCATGGCCGCGAGGCGCACGGCATCTGGACCGATCCTTCCAATACGAAGCTCTATGTCGCCCATGAGCTTGACGAACTGCCCGGCTCGCCAAATGCCGGACAGACCGTCTGCAGCGCCTTCGATGTCAGCGAGCCCATGCAACCGCGCCTCATCAAGCAGATTCCGCTTGGAACGCTCGACCTGCCCTCCGGCAAGCTGCGCAACAAGAAGTCGATCAATCTGGTCTACGTGCGCCCTGGTGCGCGCAGCGAAACCGCGTGACGGGAGGGCAGGATGAGATTTCTCCTGGACAGCATCAGAGCCAAATCCGCGACCGGCGCCACGCCCATTCACGATCACAGCCAGCATCGCGGCGCCATGCCACCGCCATCGCCCTCGAGCGGGAAGCCGGCCGCGGACAAAGCCGCGTCGTTGGCTCCGGCCGGCTATGATGCCTATCTGCGCGACATGCATGTCGGCATGGAGAAGATGATGCAGGACATGCATGCTGACCCGCCGTCCGGCGATCCCGACATCGATTTCCTGGTGATGATGGTCCCTCATCACTGGGGCGCCGTCGAGATGGCGCGGTTGGTACTGCGCGACGGGCGCGACCCGCTCGTCCGCGAAATCGCCGAGGCTATCCTCGCCGGGCAGCAGACCGAGATGCAGGGCATGCGCGGGCGTCTCGAAGCCCTGCGTCGCGGCGGGGATGGCTATCCTTCGCTCAGCGGCAATCGCGGCCCCTGACATGCTTGGCAGCGTGTCCGACCTCGAGATCGAGGCCCAGATCCCGGCCCTGCGGCGGTTCGCGCGCTCGCTCGCGCGCAACCCGGACGAGGCCGACGAGCTGGTGCAGGACACGCTGCTCCAGGCCTTGTCGCGCTGGCGACAGCTGAAACGGCCAGGCAGCATCAGGGCCTGGCTGTTCCAGATCCTGTTCAACCTGCACCGCGCCCGCGGACGCAGCCGCCAGCGCGAGCTCGCGCGGTTTTCAGATGAAACCGCCGCGGATCACCCCGATCCCGCCGGCGACCAGAGCCATGCTCTCCACCTCCGCGACGTGCTCTCCGTCTTCGAGCGCTTGCCCGAGGATCAGCGGATCGTACTGGAATTGGTGACGATGGCGGACATGACCTATGAAGAGGTGGCCAGGGTGACGGATGTGCCAGTCGGAACCGTGATGTCGCGCCTGAGCCGTGCCCGCGAGCGCCTGCGCTCCGAACTCGACGGTGGCACGGTCACCCGGCTTCGGAGGCTGAAATGATGCCCGGCTCACATCCGATCGGCGACGACGATATCCAGGCCTTCATCGACGGACGGCTCGCGCCGGCCCGCCAGCGCGAGGTCGAGGCGTTCCTGGCTTCGGAACCAGCGTTGCGAAGCCGCATCGAGCAATTTCGGGCAGACGCGCAAGCACTGCGGGCGGCGGCACAACAGCGACCGCTAGAGCCCATTCCGGCGTCCTTGCGCTTGAGCGAGATTCGACGCCGCAGCGCAGCCCGGAATCGAGGCTTCTACCGACGGCTGGCGGCTGGCTTCTGCATCTTCGCTTTCGGCGCGGCGCTGGGCCTGTCCTTCCCGCAGCATCAGCCGGACACATCGTCGGTCCGGCCGCAGATGAGCGATGCCGTCGTGGCGTTTCGTGCCTTTGCTGGTCGCGACAACGATGCGGTCGAGGTCCCCGCCGCCCAGACCGCCGTGCTGAAAAGGCTGATGTCCGATCATCTTAGGCAGGATATCGCGATCCCCGACCTGTCGGGCCTCGGACTGGCGTTTCGCGGCGGGCGATTGCTCGCCAGCGACGAGGGCCCCGGCGGCATGTTCGTTTATCGCGAGCCCAATGGCGGCGAGATCGCGCTCTATGTGAAGACGCTCGCCACCCCTCGCAAGGCGCCGCTGGCATCGCGGCAGGACGGCGACCTCGTCGCCTATTTCTGGTTCACCGGCGAGCTCGGCTATGCGGTGCTCGGATCGTCCAGTTCACCTCTCGTCAAGCGCGCTGCCGAGCGGTTGAGTGAAGCTCCATAGTGGCTGGTGCGGCAATAACCGCGCTTCCGACCCAAAACGGGAAGCGGATCAATCAGGCAGCCGCTCGTCAACGCTGGGCTTCTGCCGGAGGTCCGGCGAGCTGGACCGCGACCGTGCCGAACCAGCGCGTCTCGACCTCGAAGCGCAAAGGCAGCGGAAATTCGCCGCCTTCGCGCAGCGCGATCAGGACCGAGCCCTTCAAAGGCTGCATCGCCGCCTCGCGATCATCGTCATGCCGGAAGCCGGCGATCGTCCGGACGGTGAAACCGCAACTCAGCCCGCGGCCGTTCAACGGGCCCTGGTCGCTGACCTGCACCCTGGCCGAGGAGGTCATGACCGCGACCGAGCGGCGGCGGCCGTCATAGATCGCCGTCGAGCCGTCGCAGCTTTCCGTCTCCGCCACCTTCCTGAGCATGCCGGCGACGCCGGAGAGCGAGTCGACCGTGCCGCGGATCAGCTCGGGCGGGATGGCCTCGCGGTCCTCGTTCGACGGCTCCTGCCGCCGGATCGTCGGCACGCCGCGCGGATAGTGCATCTCGCTGACATAGGCACGGCCGCGCCATGAGCCGTTCGCAGCGTAGAGCCGCGGCTCGGGACCGCTGCGACCCCAGCGGCCTTCGACCTTGCCGGATTGCTCGGCCGCCCCGACGAGCTGGGCCGCCCGGTAGGGCCGCGTGCGGATCTCGATGCGATAGCCGGCGCGATCCAGCATCGAGGTCACCTCGATCTCGCCCAGCGTGACCCCGCCCAGCACCGTGACATCGTACCGAAGGCGCATTTCGCGCGCCGAGGCAGCCGAGGACGCGGCGCAGGCGATCAGGGCGCCTGCCGCGATGGCCGCTGCGTAAGCTCGCCTCGATGCGATACCGGTCAAAGGACTGTCCTCTCGCCGCGCTTAGACACCATCGTCATCGTTGGGGACGTTCCGTAGCCTCGCAGCCCCTCGACATCGTCGCTGTCGAATTCGCATCCGCACCATCCCGTGCAGGACCGCCTGGTCCCCTTCCCTCCGCATGACCGCCCGGCGTTACAGAGCCATGGCCGAGGCGACGCGCCGTTGTAGCGTGAACGACGAGAGACCCGCCATGCACGAAGGCGCGACGCGTTGCAGATCGCAGATCGGGCGATGCAGGGCCTCAGTGCCGGCGGGCTTTCGAACGACACGCGCCTGCGCTTCATCGACTCCTGGGCCGAACGCTACGCCTTGTCGCAAGGCCGGGCGCCTGCGCACATCACCCGCGCGCAGATCGAGACGCGCAAGGAGAGCGGGCGCCGCGTGTTCGCGAAACAGGGATGGCACTGCCTTGGGCGAAGCCAGCAATGTCCTCAGCCAAGCCTGCGCCACCATGTCAGGCAAGCTGGATCAACGGCTGAAGATGCCGTGAAAGCGCCCGAGGAAGCTGCGCAGGCGCTCGCTTTCGGGATTGTCGAAGACTTCGGACGGCTTGCCCTCCTGCGCGACTCGGCCCTGGTCGAGGAACAGGACGTGGTGCGACACCTCGCGGACGAAGAGCATCTCGTGGCTGACCAGCAGCATGGTCATGCCGGATTCGGCGAGCGCCTGCATCACGCCGAGCACCTCGGCCACCAGCTCCGGGTCGAGCGCCGAGGTGACCTCGTCGAAGAGCAGCAGACGTGGCTGCATGGCGACAGCTCGGGCAATCGCGACACGCTGCTGCTGGCCGCCAGAAAGCTGGTAGGGATAATGGTCGCGGCGCTCGCCGAGGCCGACGCGACCGAGCCAGTGGTCGGCGATCTCCCTCGCCTCCGCGGCGCTCCTGCCCTGCACCTTGGTCAGCCCGAGCATGACGTTCTGGCCGGCGGTCAGATGCGGGAACAGATTGAACTGCTGGAAGACCATGCCGATGCGGGCGCGCTGGGCCGAGATCTTCGTCTCGCTCAGGCGCTTGCGGGTTTCACCCGCCATCCGGTAGCCGATCGGGTCACCGTCGAGCAGGATCTCGCCGCCATCGTGCTCCTCCAGCAGGTTGACGCAGCGCAGGAAGGTGGTCTTGCCCGAGCCAGAGGCGCCGATCAGCGAGACGACCTGCCCCTGCCTGACGGTGAGGTCGATGCCCTTCAGCACTTCGATCTGACCGAAATGCTTGCGGACATTGGTGGCCTGAAGCAGCGCAGTCTCGGTCATCGGCAGTCGCGTCCCGTTCAGATCAATCCAGGAGTTCCAGAGCATGCTTCACGCGAAAAACCGGTTCCCACTTTTTTGCAGCATGCTCAGTAGCGCAGATAGGAGGTCTTGCGTTCGAGCAGCGCGCCAAGCTGCGCCAGCGCGAAATTGATGATGAGGTAGAGCACCATCGTCAGCAGGTAGAATTCGACGATCATGTAGTTGCGCGCCATCTGCTGCTGGGCCGAGAGCAGCAATTCGACGACGCCGATGATCGAGAGCAGCGTCGTGCCCTTGACGATCTCGAGCCCGGTGTTGACCCAGGGTGGTAGCATGCGCCGGAAGGCCTGCGGCAGGATCACGTAGTACAGGCGCTTGCCGAAGGTGAGGCCGATCGCCTTGGCCGCCTCCATCTGTCCGGCCGGCACGGATTCGACCGCGCCGCGGAAGTTCTCGGCAACATGGGCGGTGGCGAAGGCGCCGAGCGCGATGACGCCGGCCCAGAAGGCGGCGACATTCACGCCGAACAAGGCGAGCCCGTAATAGGTGAACAGGATCAGCACGAGCACCGGGATGCCGCGCATCAGGTCGACATAGAGCCGGGACAGCAGCTTCAGCCACCACCAGCCATAAGACAGCGCGACCCCCATCAGGATGCCGCAGACCGTCGCCATGACGATGCTCAGAGCCGAGCTGAGCAAGGTGACGCCGAGACCGGAGAGCAGCGAGGCGCGAGCCTGCCAGGCCTCGAACCAGAAGGTGCCGGGAGCCATCGAGAAATCCATCGCCGGCTCCCTAGCGGATCGAGGCGTAGCGGCGCTCGACCATGCGCAGCAGGATGGCGATGAGATAGGCGGTGGCGAGATAGAGCGCACTCGCGGTCAGCCAGACCTCCATGACCCGGAAGGTGTTGGCGTTGATCTGCCGGGCGACGAAGGTGAGCTCTGGCACGGCGATCGCAGCGGCGAGCGAAGTATCCTTGAACAGCGAGATCAGGTTGTTGCTGACCGCCGGTAGGGTGATCCGGAACATCACAGGCAGCACGACATAGGCCTGGCGCTGCCAGGGCCGCAGGCCGATCGCCTTGGCCGCCTCGACATATTGCTTCGGGATCGAGGACAGCCCGGCGCGGAAGACCTCGGACATGTAGGCGCCGGCATAGAGCGAGAGCGAGAGCACGAAGCTCTGGGTCTTGTTCAGGAAGTTGATGTCGAATTCGGGCAGGCCGAAATACAGGAAGAAGATCAGCAGCAGCAGCGGCGTGCAGCGGATGAACTCGACATAGGCCCAGACCGGACCTGAGAGCCATTTCCTGCCCGAAAGCCGGGCGTAGGCGGTGAGGATGCCGATGATGCAGCCGATCGCCAGCGAGATCACCGCCAGCCAGAGCCCGAGCAAAAGCGCGTCGGTCAGCTTGTCCCAGTTCCGCGCGATGACGGACCAGTCGAAATGGTAGTCGATCATGGCTGTCGCGAAGGTCCCGAAAGCGGCGGGCCGGGTGTCCGGCCCGCCATCGCCACGTTGCGATCAGGCGAATGCGGGATCAGGCGAATTCCTGCGGGAAGCCGACCTTCGGGATCGGCAGCTCGATGCCGAACCACTTCTTGTAGGAGGCGGCGAAATAATCGAAATCGACGCCCATCATCGCCTCCTTGTAGACCGTGTTGACCCAGTTCAGCCAGGTCGGGTCGCCCGGCTTGACCGCCGAGGCATAGGAGTTCGGCATCCAGCCGAAGCCGGAATCGACGAAACGGCCGGGCGCCTGCTGCATCAGCCAGCGCATGGCCGACTGGTCCTGCATCGAGGCGTCGATGCGGCGGGCATTCAGCGCCTGCATCGCCGCGTCCGGGCTGTCGAAGGCATCGACCTTGGATCCCGGCAGCGCCTTGTGGATCCATTCCTCGAGGAAGACGTTCTGCATGCCACCGACCGCGACCTCCTTGCCGGCCGCCTTCAGCTCCTCGTAGTTCTTGTACTTGCCGCCGCGGGCCAGCATCAGCAGGCCGACGCCTTCGCGATAATAGGGAATGGTGAAGTCGACCTGCTGGGCCCGGCCCGGCGTCACCGTCATCCATTGCACGACGATGTCGACCTTGTCGGTGATCAGGCTGGGGATGCGGGCGTCGGAGCCCTGCAGCACGAACTCGACCTTCTCGTAGTCGTCGAACAGACCCTTGGCGAGCAGCCGGGCAAGGTCGATGTCCATGCCGACCAGCTTGCCGCTGGCGTCCTGGAAGTGCCAGGGCGGGTTGGTGCTGCCGGTGCCGACGATCAGCTTGCCGCGCTCCTTGACGGCGTAGAGCTTGCTCTTGGCCACTGTCTGGGCCTGGGCGGAGGCAGGGGTGAGCAGGCCGGTCGCCGCCGCGCCGATCGCAGCCCCGGCAAGCCCAAGGCCGAACAGGCTGCGGCGCTCCAGCATCAGGGCCGCCTCGTCTTTCGGGGGAGTGGCGCCGTCCAAAGTTCCGTCGTCATGAATGCCCATCACGAACTCCCCTCTTTTGATCCACGTTCCCTGCAGACTTCGGCCCGCAGCAGCATGAACGTGGCAAGAAAAATGCCGCCTGCAAAGCCGAATTATGCATCCTGACGCTAGGGAATATCCGGCAACCTTCAGGCAACCTTCAGACCGCCTGCAGGGCAGCCTCGCAAAGCCCGGCGACAGCCGCGATATCGGCGGGATCCGCGACCCTATGGGTCCGCACCGGCATCTCCTGATAGGCCTTGCCGTCCTTGAAGCCGTGCCCCGTCACCATGCAGACGACGCGCGAACCGGGCGGCAGGGCGCCCTGCGCCAGCAGGCGCGGCAGCGCCGCGATCGGGCTCGCGCCGGTCGGCTCGGCATAGAGGCCTTCGCTGCGGGCCAGCAGCCGCATCGCCTCGCGCAGCTCGTCGTCGCCGACCGCGATCGCCAGGCCGCCGCTCTCGCGGACCAGCTTCAGCGTATAGGTGCCGTCGCGCTCATAGCCGATCAGCGGGTCGCTGATGCCCGACGCGATGGTCTGCGGCGTGCCCCAGGCCGTCACCTCCGCGGCCCCGGCCTCGAAGGCCTGCACGATCGGTGCGCAGCCTTCTGCCTGCACGGCGATCAATCTGGTCGTCGCGCCGGCATCGGCGATGCCCTGCCGGACGCCCTTGACCAGCGGGCCGCTCCCCGTCGGCACCAGCACATGGCTCGGCGCGCCGCCGAGCTGCTCGACCAATTCGGTGCCGACGGCGGTCAGGCCGGCGACGGCATAGGGGTTGATGAAGGTGGTGGTCAGGTTGGCGAAGCTGTGCTTCTCGGCCAGGGCCAGCGCGAGATCGTATGAGCGGCTGTAATGGCCTTCGACCAGCAACAGGATCGCACCATAGGCCGCGATCTGCGTCACCTTCCCCAGCGGCGTATGGGCCGGCACGATGATCACGGCCGGGATGCCGGCCCGCGCGGCATAGGCGGCGGTCGCCGCTCCGGCATTGCCGGAGGAGGCGCAGACGACCTTGCCGACCCCGAGCGCGAGCGCCCGGCCCATGGCGGCGGCAACGAGCCGGTCCTTGAACGAGCCGGAGGGGTTGCGGGTCTCGTCCTTCAGCCAGATCTCGCCCGAGAAGCCGGGCAGCGCCGCCTCGATCCGGCGGGCGCGCAGCAGCGGGGTGACGCTCTCGCCGAGGGAGACACGCGGCGTGTCATCGTCGCCGACCGTCTCCAGGATGCCGCCGCAGGCCTTGCAGCGATAGAGCAGCACCGGCGGGTAGGCCGTCGCGCAATCGACGCAGCGCAGTTCCATCGCGAGCACTCCCCCAGGCTGTCGGCCGGCCGCCCTGCCCCCGCAAGGCCGCCACGGCGTCAGCCTAGACCGAAAACGCCGGCCGGCACCGCTCCCGTTTGCGATGGGCCGCCCTGCGTGCCTGTCTCGCTGCGATGCCGGTCAACCTCCCGCCGCGCTCAGGCATCATCGCCACGGCCGGCGAGACTGCACAGCCTCGCAGCCCCTCGGCGTCGTCGCTATCGAAGTCGCGCCCGAGCATCCGCATCATCCCGCACAGGACCGGCAGGTCCCCTTCCCTCCGCGTGACCGCCCGGTGTCATAGGGCCGAGGCGATGTGCCGTTGTAGCGCGGACGAGGAGAGCCCCGCCATGCACGAAGGCGCGACGCGTCGCAGTCGCGGATCGGGTTATGCAGGGCCTCGGTGCCGGCGGGCTCTTCGAAAACGTGACGCCGTCCTTCATCGACTCCTCTGGCCGGGCGCCTCGCTCCATCGGCGGGCCGAGCACCTGCACGCCAGCGCCCCCGCCGAGATCAGGAAACCGACGGCAACACGCTGGCAGCGACGTCCGGTCAGTACGGCGTGACGTTCGCCGGGATCGTCACAATGGTCTGATCCCGCGGCAGAGGCGGACCGGCGGGTTTCGTTCTGCCCAGCATTTCGAGGAGCGGCAGCAACGGATCGCGGGCGAGTTCAAGAATGACGCGCCGCTCCAACCAGTTGAGCCGCCAGGGCAGCACGGCCGCCTTGAAGAGGCGGCCGCGATTCCTCAACTCCAGCCCGTCCGCCAGCCCCTTGCCCAGGGGCTCCTTCGTCAAGGCCGCCCGGACGAAATCCAGGCCCGCGAGCGCCATGACGTCCATCCGGAACCAGAAGCGCGGATTGCTCTCGATGAAAAAGACCTGGCCATCCGTTCGTTCGCGCAGGTCGAACCCGATCACCCCATCGAGCCGAAGATGCGCCGCGACGACCCGGCTGAAAGCATCGACATTGGGACGTCGAACGAAACGAATACCATGGCGCGCAAAGGTGTAGGCCACCTGGCCCGTGATCTTTCCGCGCTCGCACAGATAGAAGACGCAGAGATCCCGGCCGGGGATGAAGTCCTGTACAAGGATCGGGCTGTAGGCGATCCGCCCGCGCAGATCCTCCGGCCCGTTGATCCTGCGTACCCCCCATCCGCCATCGAGGTTCGTCGGCTTGACGATGAAGGGGTAGCTCAGTTCTCCCGTCGCGGCGGCGGCGCGCAGCTCGGACCAGGTCTCGAAGAGTTTCGTGCCCGGCACGGGCAGTTCGAGGTCGCGGCAGAGCCGATGAAAGGTCAGCTTGTTGTTCAGCAAATCGAATGCCTCCCCGGCAGGAACAGGAAAGCACGGTGTCTCGAACCTGTCCGGATAGGTCGCAAGAAAACGCGTGGTATGGCCGCAAGTCGGGAGGATGCAGGAGATTTGATGATCTTTCGCGTATCGATCGATCGCGGACGCCTCGCTAGGACCGGCAAGTGCGAACGGTTTTCCCAAATCATGAAAGGCATAGCAGTGTCTGGAATGCTTGAGCCAAGCCCCATCACCAGTTCCGATGATATGAATATCGTCGAAATATGAGGATACTGCCTTCAGTATCCTATACTCCATCCGAAACCTATCCGCCAAAAGGACTGCGCGGCCGCTCATTGCTCGACCTCCCGCTGCGGGCGCCAAATGAGAATGGAGCACATCTCAAAATTCTTTTCGTTTATCGTATCTCCCCATATTTGCCTGCTTGTCACCCCGCCGCAACCGATCTGCCCACGAACCAATAGTGTTAAGCCGATTGATCTCTGGAAGGCGCGAAGCCTTCGTAGATCATGTGACAACGCATTCGGTCCTTGGGGTCGCCGGTGGACGAAGCCAATCCTCTCGACAGAATGGACAGGCAGTCGGGCACGGTGTGGCGCGGCGACCAAACCTCCCGCCTGCCGCGTTCCTCCGGGGCAGTCCGAGGCCATCCTGCCCCAAGGCTGGACCAGGCTGAGAGGCTTGAATCGGAGATCGTCACCGCTTCGGATTTCGCGCGGTATCAGGATGACTGGGACGATCTCGTCCGCCGCGCCCTGATCCCAAACGTCTACATGCACCCCGCCGTCGCGCTCGCAGCCGAGCGGCATGGTGGGCGGCCTGTCATCGTTGCGCTGGCCTGGCGGATATCCGGGCTCCGGCGCGTGCTCGTCGGCGCCTGGCTTCTGGGCGAGTTCGCGGAGCGGCGCGGCTTCTTCAAGGTTCTCGATACGGCGCTGAACCGGCTCGTCTTCGCGGGGACGCCCGTCGTCGATGCGAGCCTAGCCCCGGATGTTCTCGACAAGCTGCTGGACGCCATCGCCGATCAGCCGAACCTTCCCGGGACCATCGTCGCGTCTGATCTGAATGCTGACGAGCGATTGCTGCCCTGCCTGCGCGACGTTCTCGCCCGGCGGCGCTCCCGCGCAATGGTGGTGGGACGGCGGCGGCGAGCCATTCTGACGCGTCAAGCCGACGGAGAAATCTCAGGGCATCAGGAAGCCTCCGCGAAGCAGAGGCAGAGTTTCCGCAGGAGAAGCAGACGCCTGGCGGAGGCCGGCATCGAGCCTGTCGCCCTGGCGCGCGGCTCGGAGATCGCGGAGGCGTTCCGGGCCTTCCTCGAGATCGAGGCGAGCGGTTGGAAGGGCCGGATGGAGCACAGCGGCTGGGCGATACGGCTCGATCCGGCGCTGGAGCCGTTCGCGACGGAGATGATCGACGGTCTGGTGCGAGCCGGATGCGCGAGCATCGAGGGCTTGCGGCAGGGCGAGCGCTGGATTGCCTTCTCGATCTGGCTTCGCTCCGGTTCACGCGCCTTCGGCTGGAAGATGGCCTATGACGAGGCGTTCGCCAGCTTCGGGCCCGGGCGCCAACTCTCGGAACAGGTGACGGCGACATTCCTGTCCGATCCCGCGCTGGCGAGCTTCGACAGCTGCAATGGCTCGGAGACCTCGTTTCACGCCGCGATCTGGCCGGAGCGGCTCGAACTGGTCGACATCGTCATCGACGCCCGCCGCGGCGGCTCCGTTTCGGGCACGCTCTTCATGATCGTCGAACTAGCCTATCGTCGCGGACGAAGCTGGCTGAAGGCCGCGCGCGATACGGTGCGCGCGTCTTGGCGCGGCTTGCGCCCGGGAAAGTGACCGCGCTGCGGGTTGAGCCCTTTCGCGACATGGCGGTAGCGCGGCCTCCGGTGAACATGGCCCTGTCTCGATGCGATGCCGGTCAACCTTCCGCCGCGCTCAGGCCTCAGCGCCGTCGCCGCGGAGCCTGCGTAGCTCTGCAGCCCCTCGGCGTCGTTGCTGTCCAAGTCGCGCCCGAGCATCCGCGTCATCCCGCACAGGATCGGCTGGTCCCCTTCCCTACGCGTCGTCGCCCGGCGCTACTGCGCCGAGGCGATGTGCCGTTGTAGCGCGGACGACGAGAACCCCGCCATGCACGAAGGCGCGACGGGCCGGGGGACATTCGTTAACCTTTTGCTCACCATGATAATTGCCATCATGTTCTCTTTATGTTCTAGGTGACATATGGCGCAGGACACATCGATCGAGTGGACCGACGCTACGTGGAACCCGGTCACCGGGTGCACGAAGATCAGTCCCGGCTGCGATAACTGCTACGCGGAACGGTTCTCGGAGCGCTTTCGCGGCGTGCCTGGAAACGCGTTCGAACACGGATTCGATTTGACGCTCCGGCCCGAACGCTTGGAGCAGCCACTCGGTTGGCGGCAGCCGAAGATGATCTTCGTGAACTCGATGTCCGACCTGTTCCACAAGGATGTGCCGGACAGTCTCATCTCGAAAGTGTTCGACACCATGGAACTGGCGAATTGGCACACGTTCCAGATGCTGACTAAGCGGTCGTCACTGATGCGGGATTTTCTTCGCCGTCGGTACGGAGACGGCCGAGGCCCACTGCATATCTGGTGTGGCGTATCCGTCGAGGACGGTGCCCGCAAATCGCGCGTTCGACACCTTCAAGACACGCCGGCCGGTACCCGCTTCCTGTCGATCGAGCCTCTGATTGGGCCGATCGGGCCGCTGGACCTCAATGGGATCGATTGGGTTATCGTCGGAGGCGAGAGTGGCCCCCGTGCCCGTCCAATGGACCCGGAATGGGTCCGTGAGGTCCGCGACCAGTGTCAGCAAGCCGGCGTAGCGTTCTTTTTCAAACAATGGGGGGGATTCCGGCCCAAATCTGGAGGTCGGACCCTAGACGGCCGCGAGTGGAGCGAGTTCCCTGCAACTAACGTAACGGGATGCAGAGTCGCCGCCGAATGAGCAGCAAATCAAGCGACGGCAGCGTAGGTCCTTGGGCCCGCGAAAAGCTGGGCGCACTCGGGGAATACCTCGATTTCTACACGAAGGTGCTCAAGAACCAGCACTGGCTGAGGGGCACCATCTACATCGACGCGTTTGCCGGTCCGGGACGATCAAAAGTCCGGCAGGTGCCCAAGGCTTCCAACCCACAACCCGAGAATTTCTTCGACGACGTTGTCCCAATGGTCGAGGCCGTGGAAGAAGCTGGCGAGTTCCTGAAGGGCTCGCCGCGGGTCGCGCTCGACATCGCCAACCCATTTAGCAGCTACACCTTCATCGAGCGTAACCCGGTCCGCGTCGCCGAATTGAACGCGCTCGCGGAGGAGTACGGGGACAAGCGTCGCATCATCGTCCGTGAAGGCGACGCATCGACGGAACTGCTCGCGATCCTAGCCTCCAAAGGCATTTGGCGATCATATCGCGGGGTGGTGTTCGTCGACCCATTCGGCATGCACATCCCGTGGTCGACACTCGAGGCACTGGCCAAGACCAGGGTATTCGAAGTCATCATCAACTTTCCACTCGGTATGGCCATTCAGCGGTTTCTGGTCAGGACTGGCGACGTCCCCGCCAACTGGGCCGCAACATTGGACGAGTTCTTCGGTTCACCGGATTGGCGCGAACACGCCTATGAGGCGAAAGACGACCTCTTCGGGTCGAGCACGACCAAGTTGGACGACAGCGGGAAACGCCTGCTCTCTTGGTATCTTCAGCGGCTCAAGGACACCTTCGGCCACGTGTCGCCGGCGCGGCTAATCCGCAACACTAAAGGCGGGCATCTCTACTACCTCATATGGGCAGGCCCTCATCCGAAAGGACTCGACGGCGCAAAACACGTCCTCGGGAAAGGTGACGAGATTAAAGCATCGCGAAAAAAGCCCGCCGATCGATAAGAGAAGGCCATTCCGGCAGGGGTCGCGGCCACCCGCAACCCCGCCGGCCACTCCTCACGCCGCCTCAGCCATCTCCCCCTTCTCCTCCACCCCATGCTGCCTGAGCGGCTTGTTCCCCGACAACTTCCGCATCAGCACGTAGAAGACCGGCGTCAGGAAGATGCCGAAGGCGGTGACGCCGATCATGCCGGCGAAGACCGCGATGCCCATGGCCTGGCGCATCTCGGCGCCCGCCCCGGTCGAGAGCACGAGGGGCACCACGCCCATGACGAAGGCGAGCGAGGTCATCAGGATCGGCCGCAGGCGCAGGCGGCTGGCCTCGATCGCGGCCTCGACCGGCGTCCTGCCCTCGAATTCGAGCTCGCGCGCGAATTCGACGATCAGGATGGCGTTCTTGGCCGATAGTCCGACCAGGACGACGAGGCCGATCTGGGTGAAGACGTTGTTGTCGCCGCCGCTCCACCAGACGCCGGCCATCGCCGCGAGCAGGCCCATCGGGATGATCAGGAGGATCGCCACCGGCAGGGTCAGGCTCTCGTATTGCGCTGCCAGCACCAGGAAGACGAGCAGGATCGCGACCGGGAAGACCAGGATGGCGGAATTGCCGGCCAGGATCTCCTGATAGGTCAGCTCGGTCCATTCGAAGGCGAAGCCCTTGGGCAGGGTCTCGGCGGCGATGCGGGTGACGGCGTCCTGCGCCTGGCCCGAGGAGAAGCCCGGGGCCGGGCCGGCATTGATGTCGGCGCTGAGGAAGCCGTTATAGCGCATGGCGCGTTCGGGGCCGGCATCGGTGCGCACGTTGAGCACGGCCGAGAGCGGGACCATCTCGCCCGAATTCGAGCGGACCTTGAGCTTGCCGATATCCTCCTGATAGGCGCGGTAGGGCGCATCGGCCTGGACGCGCACCGTGTAGGTGCGGCCGAACTTGTTGAAGTCGTTCACATAGGACGAGCCCAGATAGATCTGCAGCGTCTCGAAGACATCGGTGACGGGAACGCCGAGCTGGCGCGCCTTGGTGCGGTCGATGTCGGCATAGAGCTGGGGCACGTTGACCTGGAAGCTCGAGAACATGCCGGCGAGCTCGGGCGCCACGGCGGCCTTGGCCATGAAGGCCTTGGTCGCCTCGTCGAGCGCCTTGTAGCCGAGGCCGGCCCGATCCTCGATCTGCAGCTTGAAGCCGCCGATGGTGCCGAGGCCCTGGACGGGCGGCGGCGGGAACATCGCGATGAACGCCTCCTTGATGCCGGCGAACTCCGTGTTGAGCTGCATGGCGACGGCGTTGCCCGAGAGCGAAGGGTCCTTGCGCTGGTCGAAGGGCTTCAGGCCGACGAAGACGATGCCGGCATTGGACGAATTGGTGAAGCCGTTGATCGACAGGCCCGGGAAGGAGATCGCGTTCTCGACGCCGGGATGCTTCAGCGCGATCGCGTCCATCCTGCGGATGACGTCCTCGGTGCGGTCGAGCGTCGCCGCGTCGGGCAGCTGGGCGAAGCCGACGAGGTACTGCTTGTCCTGGCCCGGCACGAAGCCCGACGGCACCTTCTGGAAGAGCATGACGGTCAGGCCGACGAGGCCGGCATAGACCACGAGCATCACGGTCTTGCGGCCGAGGATGCGGGTGACGCCGCCGCCATAGGCTTCGGAGCTGCGGTTGAAGAAGCGGTTGAAGCCGCGGAAGAACCAGCCGAACAGGAAGTCCATGCCGCGGGTCAGCGCATCCTTGGGGGCGTCATGGCCACGCAGCAGCAGTGCGGCGAGCGCCGGCGACAGGGTCAGCGAGTTGATCGCCGAGATCACCGTCGAGATCGCGATGGTGAGCGCGAACTGGCGGTAGAACTGGCCGGTCAGGCCGCTGATGAAGGCGAGCGGGACGAAGACTGCGACGAGGACGAGCGCGATCGCAATGATCGGGCCGGAGACCTCGCGCATCGCCTTGTAGGTGGCTTCGCGCGGGGACAGGCCGTTCTCGATGTTGCGCTCGACGTTCTCGACCACGACGATGGCGTCGTCGACGACGATGCCGATCGCCAGCACGAGGCCGAACAGCGAGAGCGCATTGATCGAGAAGCCGAAGAGGTACATCACCGCAAAGGTGCCGACGACCGAGATCGGCACGGCGACGAGCGGGATGATCGAGGCGCGCCAGGTCTGCAGGAAGACGATGACGACGAGCACGACCAGCGCGATCGCCTCGAGCAGCGTCGAGATCACCGCCTTGATCGAGGCGCGAACGAACTGGGTGGTGTCGTAGACGATTGAGTAGTCCACGCCCTCAGGCATGTTCTGCTTGATCTCGCGCATCGTCTCCTGGACGCGGTCGGCGATGGCGATGGCGTTCGAGTTCGGCGCCTGGAAGACCGGCACGGCGACGGCCGACTTGCCGTTGAGCAGCGAGCGCAGCGCGTATTCGGCGGCGCCCAGTTCGATGCGGGAGACGTCCTTCAGGCGCACCACCGCGCCGCTCGCGGCAGTCTTGACGATGATCTCGCCGAACTCCTCCTCGCTGGCGAGGCGGCCTTGCGCATTGACCGAGAGCTGCAGATCGAGCCCCGGCCCGCTCGGCGAAGCGCCGATGACGCCGGCAGCAGCCTGGACGTTCTGGGCCCGGATTTCGCGGACGATGTCGGAGGGCGAGAGGCCGTGCTCGGCAACCTTTTGCGGGTCGAGCCAGACGCGCATCGAATAGTCGCCCGAGCCGAAGAGCTGGACCTGGCCGACGCCGTCGATGCGCGCCAGCCGGTCCTTGACGTTGAGGACGGCGTAGTTGCGCAGATAGGTCATGTCGTAGCGGCCGTTCGGCGAGGTGATGTGCACCACCATCGTCAGGTCCGGCGAGCTCTTGATGGTGGTGACGCCGAGCCGGCGCACCTCCTCCGGCAGGCGCGGCTCAGCCTGCGAGACCCGGTTCTGGACCAGCTGCTGAGCCTTGTCCGGGTCGGTGCCGAGCTTGAAGGTGACGTTCAGCGTCATCACGCCGTCGGTCGTCGCCTGGCTCGACATGTAGAGCATGCCCTCGACGCCGTTGATCTGCTCCTCGATCGGCGTCGCCACGGTCTCGGCGATGACGCGCGGATTGGCGCCGGGATATTGCGCGCGCACCACCACGGTGGGCGGCACGACCTCGGGATATTCCGAGATCGGCAGGGCCCGCAGCGCCAGCAGGCCGGCGAGGAAAATCAGGACGGAGAGGACACCGGCGAAGATCGGCCGGTCGATGAAGAACTTCGAGAGGTTCATGGGGGTGCCCCTTCAAGGCGGCGACCCCGCCGGTCCCGAAGCGGCCGGCGGGGCGATAGAACTGGGATGGGATCGCGCGCCTTAGCGCTGCGCGAGCTCGGTCGTGGGCTTCTTCAGTTCGGAGCGCTCGGCCATCGGCACCTGCTCGGGGGCGACGGAGGCGCCAGGGCGGATACGCTGCAGGCCGTTGACGACGATCTGCTCGCCCGCTTCCAGCCCGCTGGTGACGATGCGCAGGCCCTCGGCAGCGGTGCCGAGGGTGACCTCGCGCCACTGGGCCTTGTGGTCCTTGCCGACGACGAAGACGAACTTCTTGTTCTGGTCGGTGCCGACAGCCCGCTCGTTGATGACCAGCGCCGGTTCGGACTTGGCCTGGCCCATGCGCAGGCGCACAAACTGGCCGGGCATCAGCGCGCCGTCCTTGTTGTCGAAGATCGCCCGGACGCGGACCGTACCGGTCGCGGCGTCGATGCCATTGTCGACGAAGTTGAGATGGCCGGAGACCGGCGCAGCCTCGTTCGCCGCGGTCGTCATCTGCACCGGGATGCGCTTGAGGTCGCGCGGCTTGCCGGGCTCAGCCGGCAGCGTCGCCAGCGCCTTCAGCAGCGAGCCCTCATCGGCGTTGAAGCCGGCATAGACCGGATCGACCGAGACCAAAGTCGTCAGCAGCGGCGCATTGGCACCGGCGGCGACGAGGTTGCCGACGGTGACTTCCAGTCGGCCGATGCGGCCGCCGATCGGGGCGCGGATCTGGGTGTAGTCGAGGTTGAGCCGCGCCGACTGCAGCGCGGCGCGGGCGGCGCGCTCGTTGGCCTGCGCCTCGCGCAGCGCATTCAGCCTGGTGTCGAGGTCGCGCTGCGAGACGTTCTGCGTCGACATCAGCTTCTGGCCGCGCTCATGCTCGCCCGCAGCGAGCGCAACGCGCGCCTCGGCGGCGAGCAACTGCGCCTGGGCACGCTCGAACTCGGCCTGGTAGGGCGCCTGGTCGATGCTGACGAGCAGGTCGCCCTGCCTGACCAGCGCGCCTTGCGAGAAGTGCACCTGCTCGACCACGCCGGAGACGCGCGAGCGGATTTCGACACGCTCGATCGCCTCGAGCCGGCCGGAGAACTCGGCCCAACTGACCAATTCGCGCTGCTCGACCGTGGCGACCGAGACCGGGGTTGCGGCCGGCGCGGCGGGGGCCGTGTCGCCCTGCGCCGTGTTCGAGCCGTGGACAGCGACGGCGAGAGCCGCGAGCGAGACGCCGGCAGCCAGAGTAACGCCCAACAGGGCATGACGGATCGTTCCCAGAATCATGGGTTCATTCCTTCGTGGAGAGAGATCGAAAGAGCGGGGGCGATGCAGCCGCTAGGACGGCGCGGTCGCGGTGAAGAACTCGCTGACGTGGTGACAGGCCGCGCACAGGCAGGTGCCGTCGCAGGGCCCTTCGGCGAAGGCGTCCGGCCAGCGGCTCGGACCGCCGACGACGCGGATGGTGGTGTCGACGCCGGCTGCCTTCAGCCGGTGGGCATAGTTGATGCTCTCGTCGCGCAGCAGGTCGTCCTCGGCCGTGACGATCAGCGCGGGAGCGAGCCCGGTCAGCCTGACGGCATTGACCGGGGCGGCGTAAGGATGAGCCGCCTTCTCGGGCGAGCCGAGATAGGCGTGCCAGCCGTCGGCCCAGCGGCAGCCGACCGGGCCAGCCTCGGCATTGCGGAAGGAATAGGTGCCGAGGCAGGAATCGAGCATCGGCGAGAACAGGATCTGGCCGGCGAGCGGCGGCCCGTGCCGATCGCGCGCCATCATGGCGAGCGCCGCGGCGAGATTGCCGCCGGCCTCCTCGCCCGCCACATAGAGCGGCGCGTTCTTGCCGACCCAGCGCGCCTTGTCGCGGGCGATCTTCTCGAGCGCAGCATAGGAGGCTTCGAGCGCCTGCGGGAACGGATTGGCGGGGGCGAGCGGATAAGGCAGCGAGATCACGATCGCGCCGGCCTCGGCCAGCGTGGTCGCGACAGCTTCACCGGAAGCAAGAGTGCCGCTGTCAAACGTGCCGCCATGCAGATGAACGACGAGGCCCGCCTCGTCCGGCACGGCTGCGGGCGCATAGAGCCGCCCGGCGAGCTTGTCGCGCCCGACCGCGACGCTCTGCTCGCGCCAGAAGACGGCGCGGCGATAGCGGCTTTCGGGGACGGACGGAGCGAGCATGGCGGTGACGCCTGACGAATGTTGCGGTGCATCACGATTTAGGTGATGCTCTCCGCTTAATAAACTGCCGTTCTGCTCCTACATTATTTCCATATGGAAACAATCGACGGATCATCCGGAGCCTCGACATGGATCAGCTCAACGCCATGCGCGCCTTCGTGCGCGTCGTCGAAGTCGGCACCTTCACCCGCGCCGCGGAACTGCTCGACCTGCCCAAGCCGACCGTGACCAAGCTGATCCAACAGCTCGAAGGGCATCTGCACGCGCAGTTGCTCAACCGCACGACGCGCCGCGTCACCGTGACGATGGATGGCGCCGCCTATTACGAGCGGGCGCTGCGCGTGCTCGGCGAGATCGACGAGCTCGACCAGAGCATGACCTCCTCGCAGGCCCGGCCGAGCGGGCGGCTACGCGTCGATGTCAGCGCCTCGTTCGCCACCGACATCATCCTGCCGGCCCTGCCCGGCTTCCTTGCGCGCTATCCCGAGATCCAGATCGACATGGGCCTGTCCGATCGGCCAGCCGACCTGATCGGCGAGAATCTCGACCTCGCCATCCGTGCCGGCGCGATCGACGACCAGAGCCTGATCGCCCGCCGCATCGGCGAGATGATGCTGATCACCTGTGCGACGCCGGGCTATCTCGCCAAGCACGGCACGCCGCGGCACCCGCGCGATCTGGAGGATGGCCATCTCACGATCGGCTATCGCCGGGCCGGCACCAGCCGCATCATGCCCTTCACCTTCGCCAGCCCGAAGGAGACGATCGAAATCCAGGGCGACCATGTCGTCTCCCTGAACGACGGCACCGGCTATGTCGCCGCCGGACTGGCGGGGCTCGGCGTCATGCAGGTGCCGACCTTCATGGCGATGGCGCACATCGCCTCTGGCCGGCTTGTGCCGATCCTGACCGATTGGTGCACCAAGCCGAAGCCGCTGCACATTATCTATCCGCCGAACCGCCATCTCTCCAACAAGGTCCGCGTCTTCGTCGACTGGCTTGCCGAACTATTCGCCCGGAACGCGCTGCTTCAAGGCAAGCCGCTGTTGCCCTGCCCTGGTGGCATCGCCGCGGAAGCGCTCGCCCATCAGCCCGAGCAAGCGGCCTAGCCCCACGCAAGGCCGGGATGACGGGCCGGCGGTTCCATCACATCGCGAACTGGCCTAACCAGATGCGCCGGCACCCGCCGCGCGCCCACCCACCAGCCAGGTCCGCCCGATGTCCCGCAGCGTCCGCGACAAGCTCGAAGCCAATCTCGCCCGCATCGGCGACGGCACCCCGGTGTTCACCAAGCTCCTCACCGACACGGCGCGCGTCGAGGCCGACGCCGCCGATCGCCGCCGCGAGGCCGGGCTGCAGCTGAGCGCGATCGACGGCACGATCGTCTCGGTCAAGGACCTGCTCGACGTGAAGGGCATCACGACCTGGGCCGGCTCGAGCGCACTGAAGGGCGCAGCCCCCGCGGCTCAGGATGCGCCCTCGGTGGCGCGACTGCGCCGGGCCGGCGCAGTGATCATCGGCAAGACCAACATGACCGAGTTCGCCTTCTCCGGCATCGGCCTGAACAACACCTTCGGCACGCCGGGCAGTGCCGTCGACAAGGCGCGCATCCCCGGCGGCTCCTCCTCCGGCGCGGCGGTCTCCGTGGCGGAAGGCTCGTCGGAGCTGACGGTCGGCACCGACACCGGCGGCTCCTGCCGGATCCCTGCCGCCTTCAACGGCATCACCGGGATGAAGCCGACGCATAAGACGGTTCCCGACGAGGGCTGCTTCCCGCTGGCGCCGAGCCTCGACTCGATCGGCCCGCTGGCCAAGGATGTCGCCGGCTGCGCGCGCCTGCTCTCGGTGCTCGCCGACCGGCCCTTCGACCTCGCGGACGGGCTCTCGCCGGCCCGTATCCGCCTCGGCGTGGCGCGCGGCGGCTTCCTGGCCGAGGCCGATCCGTCCGTCGCCAAGGCCTATGAGGCGGCGATCGAACGCGTGACGCGGCTCGGCATCGCGGTCGAGCCGGTCGATCTCGACGGGTTCTACAAGGAGATGCTGGCGATCGCTCCGGTGCCGCTCGTCACGATCGAGGCCGCGGCGGTACATCGCGACCTCATGGCCAGCAAGGCCGATTCCTATGACCGGCGCGTTGCGGCCCGCATCGCCATCGGCGTGCCGTGCAAGGCGGCCGACTACATCATCGCCATGGAAAAGCGCCGCTCTCTGATCGCCAGGTTCGCGGCTCAGCTCGACGGGCTCGACGGCTTCCTGGCGCCGACCGTGCCGATCGAGGCGCCGACGATCGCGGCAATGGAGGCCGGTGACGAGGCCTTCTTCAACGCGAACCGGCTGATCCTGCGCAACCCGGCCTTCGGCAACCTGTTCGACCTGTGCTCGATCTCGCTGCCGATGCCGCTCGGCGACAAGCTCTCTGGCGGATTGATGCTGAGCGCGGTCGCCGGACGGGACCAGCAACTGCTCAACATTGCGAAGTTGATCGAGCCGGCTGCGGCGGGCTGAGCATCAGCGCGCGGACGTACCTTCCCGTCATGGTCGGGCTTGTCCCGACCATCCACGTCTTCGCTTCATAGAGCGCAGGCTGTGTTCAAGATGTGGATGCTCGCCACAAGGGCGAGCATGACGTCGAGGTTCAGCCCCTGACCTCGCCCAGCGACCAGGGCAATTCCTCGCCGCCACGGAAGATGACGACGTCTTCCTCGCCGACGGCCACGGTCGGCGAGACCCGGCAGGGCCGCTTCTCCAGCGTGATCGTGCCCTCGTTCAGCGGCAGCCCGTAGAAGCGCGCGCCGTTCTCCGAGGCGAAGGCCTCGAAATGGGCAAGTGCGCCCTCGTCGTCGAAGACCTGGACATAGGTCTGGAGGGCGGTGGCGCCGCCGAAGACGCCGGCCGAGCAGCATTCGGCCTGCTTGGCGCTGCGCAGATGCGGGGCGGTGTCGGTGCCGATGAAGAAATTGCCGTCGCCGGAGGTGACAGCCTTGCGCAGAGCGAGGCGATGGCGCTCGCGCTTGGCGACCGGCAGGCAATAGAGATGCGGCCGGAGCCCGCCCTGGAAGATCGAGGTGCGGTTGATGATCAGGTGATGCGGCGTCACCGTGCCCGCCGCCCGGCCGGCATGAGCGCGCACCAGCTCGACCGTCTCGGCCGTGGTGACGTGCTCGACCACGACCTTGAGGCCCTGATGCCGCTTCAGCAGCGGCAGCATCTCGGTCTCCATGAACACCGCCTCGCGGTCGAAGATGTCGACGGCCGGGTCGGTCGCCTCGCCATGGACGAGGACCGGCATGCCGACCTTTTCCATCCGCTCCAGCACCGGGGCGAGCTTCGGAATATTGGTGACACCATGATGGGAATTGGTCGTGGCGCCCGAGGGATAGAGCTTGGCGGCAGCCCAAACGCCCTCGCGGAAGCCGCGCTCGATCTCGTCCGGATTGGTCGAGTCGGTGAGATAGCAGGTCATCAGCGGGGTGAAATCGTTGCCCTCCGGTCGTGCCGCGAGGATGCGCTCGCGATAGGCGAAGGCCGCGTCGACTGATGTCACCGGCGGCACCAGGTTCGGCATGATGATGCCGCGTTTGAACTGGGCGGCGGTAAAGGGCAGCACCGCCTTCAGCATGGCGCCGTCGCGCAGATGGACATGCCAGTCGTCGGGACGGCGGATCGTCAGGGTCTGCGTCGGGGTGGCCGCCTTGGCTTCCGTGCTGCCGAAGAGTTCCGTAACGCTCATGACCTGCCCCTGTGCTGACCTGCCCGCCAAACGAATCCGCCGGCGAGCTGGCCTTCCATAGCCGCCTTGGCGGGGCCGCGCGAGCACATCGAAACAATCCTGCCGGGGACAGTGCACAGCGGGGATTGACCTTCACCGGCAACCTGTCGAGAAGGGGCCGTTTGCGAATTTGACACGAGCCGCGCCAACGCCTGCAAACGGCGAAGGATGGCGCGCGCTGGCCCTGGAGAACGAGACCATGCCCAATCTCTACATGCCGGTCGACCGGGACACCATCGCGCTCGAAGCGGCCAAGATGCTGCTGGAGATCAAGGCGGTCCACTTCTATAGCGACAAGCCCTTCATCTTCACCTCCGGCTGGGCGAGCCCGGTCTATATCGACTGCCGCAAGATCATCTCCTTCCCGCGGTTGCGATCCTCGCTGATCGACTTCGCCGCGACCACCATCGTGCGCGACATCGGCTATGAATCGATCGACATCGTCGCCGGTGGCGAGACGGCCGGCATTCCCTTCGCCGCCTGGATCTCCGATCGCCTGTCGCTGCCGATGCAATATGTTCGCAAGAAGCCCAAGGGTTTCGGCCGCAATGCCCAGATCGAGGGCGAGGTCGTCGAGGGCGCACGCACGCTGCTGGTCGAGGACCTCGCCACCGATGGCGGCAGCAAGGTCAATTTCTGCAAGGCGCTGCGCGATGCCGGCGCCAAGGTCGATCACTGCTTCGTGCTGTTCTACTACGACATCTTCCCGCAAGGGCGCGAGATGATGAAGGAGATCGGCGTCGGCCTGCACTATCTCACCACCTGGTGGGACGTGCTCAAGGTCGCCAAGGCGAGCGGCCATTTCGAGCCGAAGGTGCTGGACGAGGTCGAAAGCTTCCTCAACGAGCCGGCCAAGTGGTCGGCCGCGCATGGTGGCATCTCGGACTTCAACCAGGCCAAGACCGGCTGAGGACGAAAGCCCGGCCGGCTGGGCAGGTTCTCAGCCGGCGTGCAGGACCCTGAAGCGATCGGGCGCCACCGGGTCCCGGTCAACCACCTGGATCGGTGGCCAGGCCCATTGCCAGACGCCGATGCCCGGCACGCGCGAGAAGCCGATCCGCCCGCGCGTGCCCTCGACCGACACCTCGGACCAGGCTTGCGCCAGACGTCCCGGCTCGGTGCCGTGGGACCGCAGCATCGCGGCAAGAACAGCGATCGTGTCGTAGCCCTCGAAGGCGACGAAGGACGGCGCCTGCATCAGCCGCTCGCGCAGCGCCGCCTCGACCCGCAGCCCGAGCGAGGGGAGTTGCTCCGGCAGATAGCGCAGGAACGGGATCGCTGTGCCCTCCTTGCCCAGCAACGCCAGCCATCCCGGCAGCTCCGGCGGCCCGGCCGGCGCACCGATCAGGAGGCCGCCAAGGCGCGGATCGCTGTAGATGGCCTTGACGATCGAGACCGCTGGCTCGGGATGGCCAACCAGGAGCAGCAAGGCCGTGGCACCCTTATCGACAGGTTCGTCGCATAGCGCGGCGGGCGTGAGCGAGCCCATGCCGAACTCGATCACGCTGCCGCCCTGCGGCGCAAGGTGATCCCGCAGGATGCCGGTCCCGGAGGCCCAATAGACGCTCGGCACGGTTGCCACGGCGATCCGCCGATGGCCCGCATCGAGCAGGAAGTCGGCATAGAGTCGCCAGCCGCGGGATTGCGCCGGGGCGATGCGCGCGACCCAATCCGTCGGCTGCTCGGTGAGCGCATCGAGCACCGCCGAGGAGCAGAGGAACGGCAGCCCTAGGGCATCGGCCCTCGCCGCAGCGGCGCGGGCGACGACGCTGTGGTACTCCCCGGCCAGGGCAGCGACGCCCAGGCCAGCCAGTTCATCGACGGCGGCCACCGCCTTCTGCGGATCGGCCGCGGTGTCGCGTACGATCAGCTCGAGGGGCCTTCCGTTGATGCCCCCGGCACCGTTGACCTCGGCGGCGGCGAGCTCGAGCCCGGCGAGAAGATGCTGGCCGGCCTCGACCCAGCCAGGCGGCGACAGCGGCGCCAGGGCGCCGATCCGGATGGGCGTGGTCATGCGTCGGCATCTCCCGGGAGACGTTTCAGCCGCACTATGCCGGGAATGCGCGCACGGACGTCAGTAGCGTAAGCGCAGCGCGCCCGAGATTGCATCGCATAGGCATTCGGCAACGTTCATGCCTTGTCCGGCTGCAGTATCCTCAGAATACGGGCGAGCTCAGCCAGATCGCCCTGCGCCAACAGGGTGAGCTCGGCCGGCGGCCGGTGATAGGCCGCCGTCAGCTCCTGCACGGTCGCCCTGCCCTTTTCCGTCACCCGCACCAGCTTCACGCGCCGGTCGGCAGTCGAGGCAACGCGCTCGGCCAGTCCAGCCCGCTCCAGCCGGTCGACCAGCCAGGTCGCGGTCGAGGGATCGCAGCTCCATTCCTTCGCCAGCGCGCCCATCGGCTTGTCGTCAGCGAGGAGCGAGAACAGGGCGCGGGAATCGTTCGGCGTCAGCCCCCGCTCCTGCTGGGCCAGCAGTCGCTCGGGCGCCGAGCGCATCAGGAAGCCGAACATCAGCCGCCAGGCCTCGGCGGCCCCGGCTGCCTTGTCTTCGGAATCCGGTGTCATCGCATCGCGTGTCATCGGTCAGGACCTTGGTGTCTTGACATAATTTGATATGTCAAATATTTTGAATTATCAAATTAATTATCATCTGCCCACCTCGCGGTGCCGCAAGGAGCCTTCGCCCTCCTGCCGCAGATCGCGAAGGCTTTGTCATTCCAGAGGAAACCATCATGAGCACCAGCACTGGCGTCCTTATTGTCGGCGGCGGCCTGAATGGACTCGCGGCCGCCGCGCTGCTCGCCCACCATCGCATCGACTGCATGGTTGTCGAGCGTCATGCCGGAACCTCGATCCAGTACAAGTTCACCGGGATCTCGCCACGCAGCATGGAAATCTTCCGCGGCCTCGGGCTGGAAGCGGAAATCCGCGCCCGGCGCACCGGCGACCAGCAAAGCGGCGGCATCGCCCGGGCGAGAAACCTGGCCGATCCCGAGGTCCAATGGAGCGAGATCGGCTGGCCCGACGCCACGCCTTACAGCCCGACCCAGCCTGCGACCTGCGACCAGAACGTGCTGGAGCCGATCCTGCGGCGCCATGCGGAGCGGCTCGGCGCGACCATGCGCTTCAACACCGAGTTCGAGAGCCTCGAACAGGACGAACGGCAGGTCCGCACCCGGATTCGCGACCGGGCCAGCGGAGCCGAGGAGACCGTCGTCGCCGATTATCTGATCGTCGCGGACGGCGCCGGCGGCTCGCTGCGCCAGCGTCTCGGCATCGGCGTGAGCGGTCCTGGCGTGCTGCAACACTGGATGAACCTGATCTTCGACACCGACCTGCCGCCGACCCTCTATGGCAAGCGCTTCACCTCCTGCTTCGTCACCGACCTCAACGCCACGCTCACCCCACGCCGCGAAGGGCGTTGGCTGCTGGCGCTGCAGTATTTTCCCGAGAATGGCGACAGGCCGGAGGATTTCGACGCGCACCGCTGCCGCGAGCTGGTCACTCAGGGCGCCGGACGCCCGGAGGTCAAGGCCGAACTGGTCGATGCGCGCCCCTGGGCGCTGGCCGCCCAGATCGCCGAGCGCTTTCGCGAAGGCCGTTGCTTCCTTGTCGGCGATGCGGCGCATCTGATGCCGCCAACCGGCGCCTTCGGCGGCAATTCCGGCATTCACGATGCGCACAACCTCGCCTGGAAGCTGGCTCTGGTCATGCGCGGTGAGGCGCGGCCGGAATTGCTCGACAGCTATGACATGGAACGCCGCCCGGTGATCGCAGCCACGCTGGCTCAGGCGCTCGCCCGGCTCCAGGCCTGGTTCCGGGACCCGGCCGGGCGCCTGCCGAAGCCGCCGCCGATCGTCGCCGATTACGACGTGATCTTCGGCCAACGCTACGATGCCGGCGCCATCCTTCATGAGGGCGCGCCGCCCGAAACGCCCTTCGAAGCTTTCGCGGCGCTGTCCGGGCAGCCAGGGACGCGCGCGCCGCATCATCAGATCGAGCATCGAGGCGAGACGCTTTCGCTGCTCGACCTGTTCGACAGGGATTTCGTTCTGCTCAGCCGCGATCCGGCCTGGCGCGCGGCTGCCGAGGCGATTCGAACCGAATGCAGCCTGCCTCTCGCCAGCTGGGGCACTGGCGCGGAGGACTGGCCCGACAGCTATGGCATGGGCGGCAGCGGCGCCGTTCTAGTTCGCCCGGACGGCATCGTCGCATGGCGGACGCTGGAGCCGGTCGACGATCAAAAGGCCACGTTGCGCGGCGTCCTCGATCGAATCGGCCTGCGCGCCGATGCTGACGGAGACGCTCGATGAAGCCTCCTGCGACGCTCCTCGCCTTTCTCGCCATCGAGATCCTGCTCTTTGCCGGGGCTTCGCTGATCCATGCCGGTATCCTGGTCGGCGGTTATGAGCATAGCCAGGCCAGCGCGGCGGAAGGCGTGATCGGAGCCGTGCTGGCGCTCAGCCTTGTCCTTTGCCTGCTGCGCCAAGCGATAATGCGTACCACCGCCCTCGCCGTGCAGGCTTTCGCGCTGCTCGGCACGCTGGTCGGCGTCTTCACCATAATGGTCGGGGTCGGGCCGCAGATGGCAGCGGACAAGGCCTTCCACGGTCTCCTGCTGGTCGTGCTCGTCGCCGGGCTGGTTGCCGCCTGGCGCGCAGCACGCCGCTAGAATTTCGGCGGCCGGCGCTCGAAGAAGGCGGCGATGCCCTCACGGAAATCCGCCGTGCCGGCATTGGCGACGAAGTTCTGCTTCTCAAGATCGAGCTGCGCATCGAAGGAGCCATGCGTCGCGGCCTGGACCAGCGCCTTGCTCGCTTTTTGCGCGCCGACGCTGCCGCGGGCGAGTTTTTCCGCCATGGCGCGGGCGGTCTCCATCAGCTCGCCAATCGGGACGACCCGATTGACGAGACTCAGCTGGAGTGCGGTTTCGGCGCTCACCGCCTCATTGAGCAGCACGAATTCCAGCGCCCGGCGCGGGCCGAGCAATTGCGTCAGCGTCCAGGTGGTGCCGCCATCGGGATTGGTGCCGAGCTTGGTATAGGCCGAGAGGAAGCTCGCATCCTCTGCCGCCACCACGAGATCGCAGGCTAGCGCGAGCCCGACGCCGCCGCCGGCGACCGGGCCCTGCACGGCGGCGATCACCGGCTGCGGCATCGCCTTGATCAGGCGCATGAGCGTATGGAAGCGGTCGATCAGCGTCGTCGCGGTCTGCGGCGCGCCCGGAAGGTCGGCCTGGAAGCGGGCGAGATCGCCGCCAGCCATGAAGGAGCGCCCTGCCCCGGCCAGGATGACGGCGCGGATCGATGCATCTGCCGCGAGGCCCGAGAAGGCGGCGACCAGCGCATCGGCCATCGCCTCGTCGAGGACGTTGAGCACCTTGGGGCGGTTCATGGTCACAATGAGGACCGGCCCGTGCCGCTGCGTGATCACCACCTCGCCTGCCGCATCGCTCATCGTGCTGTCCTCATCTCGCTTGCGCCGCAAGTCTCAACCTGGCGCCCTGGTATCGTCGATGACCTTGCCATCGTTCGGCAATGTCCCCGGCGCAACCAACTCGACCGCGCCGCTCAGCTTGAAGGCGTCGCGCACCGAGGCTTTCACCGCCTCGGCCAAGCCGGGGCTCGGCAAAGCGAGTTCCGCCTTGAAGCACATCGCATCGGCCTCACCGGCGCGCGTCACCACCAGCCGGCAGCGACCGAGCTCGGGATGGCGCGCGGCGACCGCCGCGACCTGCTCGGGCCGGACGAACATGCCCTTGACCTTGGCCGACTGGTCGGCTCGGCCGAGCCAGCCGCGGATGCGCTGGTTGGTGCGTCCGCAGGGAGAGAGCCCGGGCAGCGTCGCGGTGAGATCGCCGACGGCGAAGCGGATCAGCGGCTTCTTCGGATCGAGGATCGTCACGGCGATCTCGCCGACCTCCCCCTCCGCCACCGGCTGGCCCGTGCCGGGCCGCAGGATCTCGACGATGATGTCCTCGTTGAGGACGAGGCCTTCGCGGGCCGGGGTCTCATAGGCGATGATACCGCATTCGGCGGTGGCGTAGCACTGATAGGCGTCGATGCCGCGCTCGCGGAATTCGGCCTGCAGCGAGGACGGGAAGGCCGCGCCGGAGACCACCGCCCGCTTCAGGCAGGAGAGGTCGCGCCCGCGCGCCGCGCCGAGATCGAGCAGGATCTTCAGGAAATCCGGCACGCCGGCATAGAGCGTCGGCCGGTAGGCCTCGATCAGGTCGAGCTGGGCGTCGCTATTGCCCGGCCCGGCCGGGATCACGGCGCAGCCAAGCACGCGGGCGCCGGCATCGAAGCACCAGGCGCCGGGCGTCAGGTGGTAGGAGAAGGTGTTGAGCACGATGTCGCGCCAGCCGGCGCCTGTCGCGGCGAGCGCCCGCGCGACGCGCCAGGGATCATCGTCATGGCTCTCGGGCTCGAAGATCGGTCCCGGCGACATCATCAGCCGGCGATAATCGCTGGGGCGGCCGGGCAGCAAACCGCCGAAGGGCAATTTCGCGCGCTGCGTCGCCGGCAAGTCGGATTTGCGCAGCACCGGCAGTTTGGCGAGCGCCGCCCGGTCGGTGACGGCTTCGGGATCGACGCGGCGCAGATGCTTCCGCCAGGCTGGCAGCCGCTGCGCTGCCGCAACCACCTGCGGCAGGCGCCGGAACAGATCGGCCTCGCGGCGCGCGGGCGCGCGGGTTTCCAGGCGGTCGTAGTGCTTGGCCATGATGATCTCTCAAGCCAGCCAGCGCTTGCGCCGCCGGTAGTGCTTGACCGCGTGGTAATCGACCTTCTCGTGGCCGCCGAGATAGGCGTCGGCGACGTCGGGATTGGCGCTCAGCACCGCGGCCTCGCCGCTCATCAGGATGCGGCCGTTCTCGATAAGATAGCCGTATTGGGCGATCTCCAGCGCCGCCGTCGCGTTCTGCTCGACCAGCAGCACGGCGACGCCGTCACGCTCGTTGACGTTGCGGACGATGTCGAAGATCTCGTCGACGAGGAAGGGCGCGAGACCAAGGCTCGGCTCGTCGAGCATCAGCAGGCGCGGCTCTGTCATCAAGGCGCGGGCGATCGCCAGCATCTGCTGCTCGCCGCCGGAGAGATAGCCGGCCTCCGCCTTGGCGCGCTGGGCGAGGCGCGGGAAGGTCTCGAACATCCGGTCGATCAGCGCCGTGACATGGCCGCGCTCGCGATGCATGGTCGCCGCGGCGATCAGGTTCTCCTTCGGCGTCAGATGGCCGAAGACGCGCCGGCCTTCCAGCACATGGACGATGCCGAGGCGGACGCGATCGGGCGGATCGACCGCCAGGATCGAGCGGCCCTCGAAGCTGATTTCGCCGCGCGTGACCGCGCCGCGCTCGGGCTTGAGCAGGCCCGAGATCGACTTCAGCACCGTGCTCTTGCCGGCGCCGTTGGCGCCGAGCACGGCGACGAGCCCCTTCTCGGGCACCTCGATCGAGACGCCGCGCACCGCGAGGAAGACCTGATCGTAGACGATCTCGATATTGTTCAGCGCCAGCAGCGTCATCGGCCCGATCCGAAAAGGGGCGGTGCGGAGGACCCGCGCCGCCCGAGCAGAGTCATTTCCCGGACTTCTTGAACTCTTCCGAGTTCTTGCGGATCTCCTCCCAGACCACGTCCTGGTTGGCCGAGTACCAGTCGGTGATCGGCACGAACCTGGCGCCGTCCCAGCGCGCGATCCGGCCCATGCCGCCGCCCTGGTGGTCATCCTTGGTGATCGTGGTCGGCGGCAGCAGGCCGTCGGCGGTGAAGTTGGTGATCGAGCGCAGGCCTTCGTTGAGCCAGGGGCCGGTGACCGGGCCGTTCGGCGCCTTCTCGGCCGCCTTGCGCACGCCCTCGACCATCAGCGTCGCCATCTGGACACCGTAATTGTAGTAGGCGGTGCCGACCTTGTTCTCGGGTCCGGCGCCTTTGCCCTTGCCGACGACGTCGGCGAGGATGTCCTTGATCACCTTGGGCTCGCGGCCACCGACGCAGGGCTCGACCTTCATCACGCCCTTGGCCGCCTCGCGCCCGACCACATCCATGTCGGATTCAGAGAGCCAGACGCTGCCGGAGACCCGGTCCATCGGCAGGCCGTTGCGGATCGCCTCGGTCAGCGCCACCGTCTGGCCGACGCCGGCGCCCCAGAAGATCACGAAATCGGGCCTGGCCCGGCGCACCTGCGGCCAGATCGCCGACTGGTCGTTGCCCGGCGGCGTATAGGGGAAGGCGGTGAGTTCGTAGCCTTCCTTCTTGGCGAGCACGTTGAGGATCGGCAGCGGCTCCTTGCCGAAGGGCGTGTCGATGTGGACGAAGACGATCTTCTTGCCCTTGAGGCTGCCCTTCTCGGTCTTCTTGAACTGCTCGATGATCAGGCCGGCCTGGGTCCAGTAGTTGATCGAGAGCGGCAGCACATAGGGGAAGGCGCTGCCATCGGCGGCATCGCTGCGACCGGAATAGGCGGTGATCATGTTGATCTTGTCTTCGAGCGCGCGCGGCACGAGCGCGCGGGCTACCGGGGTCGAGAGCGGGTCGATCAGCACGGCGCCCTCGCGCTTGCCGCGCTCATAGGCCTCGATGGCGCGCGGCAGGTCGTTGGCATGGTCGGTGATGTCAGCGACGATCTTGTAGCCACCGACGCCGCCGCGATCGTTGACCAGCGTGAAGTAGTCGCGCTGGCCCTGATTATATTCCGAAGTGACGAAGGTGTAGATGCGGGTGAAGTCCTGCGGCAGCGTGAAGCGGACGATCTTCTCCTGGGCGAAGACCTGCACCGGCAGGGCGAGCGGCGCGGCCAGCGCAGCCGAGCCGGCGATGAAAGAACGGCGATCGAGCGACATCCTGTTTCCTCCAGCCCTGTCGTTGATTGAGGCACCGTCACCGCTGGGCATGGCGGAACGGCCAGACGAGCAAGTAATTGCGGAAATTGGCGTAGATCTTGGCGAGGCCGAGCGGCTCGTAGAGCAGGAAGCCGATCACCAGCGCGCCATAGGCCATCAGCGGCAGATGGGCGCGCAGGTCGATCGGCAAGGACCAGCCGAACGTGCCCGCTGTGAAGCCGAGCAGGTTGTTGAGCAGGATCGGCGCAAACAGGATCAGCGCCGTGCCGAAGAACGGGCCGAGCACGCTGCCGAGCCCGCCGACGATGATCATCGCCAGGATCTGGATCGAGAGCTCGATATGGAATTGGTCGGGCGAGATCGCCCTGAGATAGGTCACCGCCAGCACCGAGCCGACGACGCCGCCGATGAAGGACGAGACCCAGAAGGCGAGCAGCTTGTAGCGGAAGGTCGAGATGCCGAGAATCTGGGCGGCATAGTCCTTCTCGCGCAGCGCCGCCAAGGCCCGGCCGAAGCTGGTGCGCCGGACGTTCAGCATGAACAGCGTGATGACGAGGCAGACGCCGAAGGCGAGGTAATAGGTCGGCAGGTCGCCCTGCAGGGATATGCCGAGGAAGCGCACCGGCGGCACCTGCAGCGTCGCGAGCGAGCCGCCGCTGATTACCGAGGAATGCGAGATGACGAAGTCGACGACGTACTGCATGGCGAGCGTCGCCATCGCCAGATAGATGCCCTTCATGCGCAGGGCCGCGCCGCCGAACATCGTGCCGATGGTGGCGCTGAGCAGGCCGCCGGCGATCATCGCGATCTCGAGCGGCACGCCGAGGCGGACCAGGTGCACCGAGCCATAGGCGCCGATGCCCATCACCGCGCCGTAGCCGAGATGGATCTGGCCGGACCAGCCCATCAGCAGGTTGAGGCCAAGCGCCGCCGAGGTCCAGATCAGCCAGGGCAGCAGGTAGCCGGAGACATAGAGCCGGTCGAACAGGAAGGGCGCCGCCAGCAGGATTACGATGACCGCGATGATCAGGCCGCGGTCGAAGCCGAGCGGAAACAGCTGGCGCTCGTCCTGATAGCGCGTGTGGCGGATGCCGGCGCGACGATAGAACACGGCGTCAGACCCTCTCGATATGGTGGCGGCCGAACAGGCCGTGTGGCTTGAGCAGGAGCGTCACCAGGATGATCACGGCCGCGACCACGTCGCGCGAGCCGCCGCCGACCAGCGGATCGAGGACGCCGGTGGCGAGGCTCTCGGCCACGCCGACGATGACGCCGGCAACGAGCACGCCCGGGATCGAGTCGAGCCCGCCGAGGATGGCGATGGCGAGCGCCTTGATCAGCAGCAGCGAAAGTGACCAGTCGATGCCCTGCGTGCTGCCCCAGAGCACGCCGGCGGCGGTAGCGGAGACGGCGGCAAGCCCCCAGGCGACGGCGATCGCACGCTCGACCCTGATGCCGACCGACCAGGAAGCGGTCTGGTCGTCAGCGACGGCGCGCATCACCACGCCGAAGCGCGAGTTGAAGAAGAACAGCGAGAGCAGGATCAGCAGCAGCGAGATCGAGCCGCCGATCATCGTGGAGCGGTTGAGCAGGAGCTCTCCGACGAAGAGCGGCTGCTGCGGCATGCCGATGTCGAGGCGCTTCACTGCGGCGCCGAAGATGCCCGGCAGCAGGCCACGCAGCATGATCTCGACGCCGAGCGTCAGCATGATCGTCATGATCACCGGCTGGCCGATCATCCGGCGCAGCGCGATGCGCTCCATCAGCAGGCCGAAGCCGAACATGCCGACGAGCGCGGCCGGGATCGCGAGCCAGATCGGCAGGCCGACGAGGGTGGCGAGCGCCCAGGTGACATAGCCGCCGGTCATGGCGATCGCGCCCTGGGCGAGATTGGCGGTGCCGGAGGTCTTGTAGATCAGCACGATGCCGAGCGAGACCAGCGCGTACATCAGGCCGACGAAGACGCCGTTGGTCGAGAGTTCCGCGAGCAGGATCCAGTCCATCAGGCGACGACCTCACTGATCTTGAGCGTCCGCCGGATCACGCCGCGCTCCCCGTTTTCGTAGGCGATGGTGGCGTCGAAGACGGTCTCGGAGATCCCGCCATAAAGTGCGTCGATCAGCGAGGCGTAGGTCGTCTCGATGACGTTGCGGCGCAGCTTGCGGGTGCGGGTGATCTCGCCGTCGTCGGCGTCGAAATCCTTGTGCAGATTGGAGAAGCGCCGGACGCGCAGGCCGTTGGGCTGGGTGCCGTTGACGTGCCTCACCACCTGGCCGATCAGCGCCTGCACCTCCGGCTTCTGCGAGAGCTCGGCATAGGAGGTGTAGGAGATGCCGCGCTCCTCGGCCCAGTGGCCGACCGCGTCGAAATCGATGCAGACGATCGCGGTGAGCTGGTCGCGCCCGGCCCCGATCACCGCGACATTGCGGATATAAGGGCTGAACTTCAGCCGGTTCTCGATGAAGTTCGGGATGTAGCGCTCGCCCGAGGCGGTGCGCACGACCTCGCTGACGCGGCCGAGCACGACGAGCTGGCCATCCTCGTCGATGCGCCCGGCATCGCCGGTGTGCAGCCAGCCATCGACCAGCGCCTTGGCGCTGCTGTCGGGGTCGTCATAGTAGCCGTCGACCACCGACGTGGAGCGCACCAGGATCTCGCCGCTGTCGTCGATCCTGATCTCGCTACCCTCCATCGGGCGGCCGACCGTGTGGAGCTTGACCTGCCCTTCGGTCTGCGCCGCCGTCAGCGCACAGGTCTCGGTCTGGCCGTAGAACTGCTTCAGCTTGATGCCGAGCGCGCGGAAGAACAGGAACGTGTCCTCGCCGAGCGCCTCGCCGCCGGTGAAGGCGCGCTCGGCCCGGCCAAGCCCGAGAAGGTCGCGCAGCGGCGCATAGACCAGCACGTTGCCGACCGCGTCGAGCAGCTTCTCCTTCAGCGTCAGCGAGCCCCCGGACAGGCGCTTGCGCTCGAAGCCGACGGCGCGCTCCATCGTGGTCTCGAACAGCCAGCGCTTGAACGGCGTCGAGTTCTTCATGCCGACCTGGACGCGGGTCAGCATCTGGTCCCAGGCGCGCGGCGCGGCGAGATAGAAGGTCGGCGAGACCTCGCGCAGGTCGCGCATCACCGTCTCCTGGCGTTCCGGGATGTTGATCGTCGCCGCCATCATCATGCCGGCGCCGAGCGTGAAGACGAAGTCGCCGACCCAGGCGGTGGGCAGATAGGCGTAGAGTTCCTCGTGCTTGTGGAAATAGCCGCTCGCGCCGGCATTGAGCAGGCCGCCGGTGACGTTGCGGTGGCGCAACGGGATGCCCTTGGGCAGGCCGGTCGTGCCCGACGAATGCAGCAGCACCGAGATGTCGTCGGCCCGCGGCCCGTCGACGAAGCGCCGGAGGAGGTCGGGTTCGCGTGCCAGCCGCGCGCGCCCCTTTTCCACGAGCGCATCGAGAGACATCAGCCCGGGCTGATCGTAGCCGTCGAGGCCGCGCTCGTCGTCATAGAGGATGGTGGCGACACGGCCGGTCGCGTCGCGGAGCTGCAGCAGCTTGTCGACCTGCTCCTGGTCCTCGGCAATGCCGACGGGCGGCGCGCCATGCCGGGTCGCGACGATCAACTCTTCCAGCGGCACATCCGGGAAGACCGGCGACGGAAAGGCACGCAGCATGTTGGCGGCGAGCATGGCGTAATAGAGCCGCGGGCGGTTGTCGCCGATCACGGTCATCGCGGCGCCGGCGACCAGCCCTGCCTCCTCGAGACCAGCCGCCATGGCGGCGATCTCCGCGAAGACCTCGCGCCAGTTCTGCTCCTGCCAGATGCCGTAGCGCCGCTCGCGGAAGGCGACGCGGTCGCCGAACTCGGCGGCGTTGCGGGCGAGCGCTGCGATCAGCGTCGCCGGCTCGCCATTGGCCGCGACCGGCCAATGGGCACCCTCCCCGATCTTGCCCGGAGCCACCGTCATGCCGCGCTCCCGGCCTGATGGCGCTTGGCGGCGCGCTCGCCGAGATAGGCGCTGACCACGCTCGGATGCGAGATCGCCGCCTGCGGCTCGCCTTCCGAAATCACCTCGCCATAGCTCAGGACGACGACGCGGTCGCAGATCGAGGTGACCACGTCCATGTGATGCTCGATGATCAGGGTGGTGACGCCGTGCGCCTCACGCGCGTCGAGGATGAAGCGGGCGATGTATTCCTTCTCCTCCTGGTTCATGCCGGCCATGGGCTCGTCCAGGATCAGCAGGCGCGGCTCGGCGACGAGCGCGCGCGCCAGCTCGACGCGCTTTTGCAGGCCGAGCGGGATGACCTCGACCGGCTCGTCGCGGATGTCCTGCAGCTGCATGAACTCGATCATCTCTTCGACGACACGCCGGTGCGCCAGTTCCTCGCGCTCCGCCCACCACCAGTAGAACAGCGCCCCGAGCGCGCTCGGCTTCATGTGGGTGTGGCGGCCGATCAGGATGTTGTCGAGGACGCTCATGCCCTTGAACAGGGCCAGGTTCTGGAAGGTGCGGGCGACGCCGCGGGCGGCGACGCGATGCGGCTTCAGCGCGGTGATGTCCTCGCCGAACAGGCTGACCTTGCCGGCATTGGGCGGGTAGAAGCCGGTAATAACGTTGACCATGGTGGTCTTGCCCGAGCCGTTCGGGCCGACGAGGCCTAGAATCTCGCCCTGCCGGACGTCGAGCGAGACGCCCTTCAGCGCCCGCAGGCCACCGAAGACGCGCTCAATCCCGGTGCAGGACAGCGCGACGGGCGCGCCTGCGACGCTCGCGGCGGAGCGGTATTGAATCTCATTCATTCGAGACACCCGGAACGGCCGGCTGGAAGGCCGCACTCGACGACCCCAACCGCGACATCTGCGGGCACCCGGCGCGCATATGGCGCCGCCGCGCGAACGGCGTTGACTCCCACGGCATCCTCCCCGCTGCGCTGGCTTGTTGGCTCAATATGCGTCAGCTCGATACAGCTAATGAATAGAATTCATCTTGTGCTGTCAACTCTTTCGCCGACCGGATTCCACCCTGTCGGCAGCTGCGAATTTTCGCACGAGTCCGCCCGAAGTACCCCTTTCGCGCCAACCAGCCACACCATTCGACACCCGTCCCCGATCCCCAGCTCAATGAACCCGGCTCAGCCCACCGGCTGATCAGCCACCCGGCACGACAGGCGAGCGGCACCAGCCAGCGCGCCCTCGTATTCATCAGCCAATCGCCGGCAAAGATCGGCTGCCGCAGGCAGGTCATCGATCGTGCCGACGCCCTGCCCCGCCGCCCAGATATCGCGCCAGGCCTTGGCTTCCGTCGCGCCGAAATCATAGCTCGCAGGCTTGCTGAAATCGTCGGGATCGCGCCCCGCCGCAACGATGCTCGGGCGCAGGAAATTTCCGTGCACGCCGCTGATCGCCGGGGTGTAGACGATGTCGGCGGCCGATGCGTCGAGCAGCATGGACCGCAGCGCCTGCGGCGCCATGCTCTCCTTCGTCGCCATGAAGCGCGTGCCGAGATAGGCCATGTCCGCACCCGCCATCCGGGCCGCCGCGACCTGGGCACCAGTGCTCAGCGCCCCGCCGAGCACCAGCGTGCCGTCGAAGATGCGGCGGATATCGGCCAATGCCGCAAAGGGATTCAGCGGCCCGGCATGACCACCGGCCCCGGCCGAGACGGCGATCAGCCCGTCGACGCCCGCGTCGGCCGCCTTGGCGGCGAAGGCGAGATTGATCACGTCATGGAAGACCAATCCGCCATAGCCATGCACGGCCTTGATCAGGTCGCGGTTGAGACCGAGCGAGGTGATGACCAGCGGCACCTTGCGCTCGATCACGACTGCAAGATCGGCCTCCAGCCGCGGGTTGCTGCGATGGACCACCAGGTTGACACCGAAGGGCGCGGTATCACCCGCTCCGCCCAGTCGCTCCGATATCTCATCGAGCCAGTCGGCGAAGCCGGCCGTGGTCCGCTGATTGAGCGCCGGAAAGCTGCCGACGACGCCATTGCAGCAGCAGGACACGACAAGGTCCGGTCCCGAGATCAGGAACATCGGCGCGGCGATGACGGGAACGCGCAGGCGTCCGGCGAAAGCGGCAGGCAACTGCAAGGATCCCTCCCCTGACAACACGACACTTCCCGGTCCGCGCCCGGACGCCAACACAATGAACGCGACTTAGCAGCCCTTCCGCGAGCCTCCTCACCTGCGAAACCCGACATGGCCATCCAGTCCGAATACGCAGCGACAGCGTCTCGGCCGGCCTTCCGGCGTACCTCGCGTTCCTGCTTGCGGCGCGATAGTGATGAATGATATTTATTAGGGCAATGCCGGGACGCGACTGAAGCGTCACGACGCAGGCAGCGACGACCCGGCGTTGCGCAAACCCCTCGACAGGCTCTACGAGGCCCGCCAGCGCGCCGCCGCTTCGCCTCAGCAAGGATCATCGATGCCGCCCCGCAATGCCCTGAAGCGCCAGGTCAACCGGCTCCCGCCCGAGCGGCGCATCTCCGACATCATGGCCGCGGCCAAGGAGGTCTTCGTCGAGAAGGGCTATAACGACGCGCTGATCACCGACATCGCGCTGCGCGCCGGCGTGGTCGAGGGCAGCATCTACCGCTTCTTCGCCAACAAGCGCGAATTGCTGGTCAAGGTCGTCGAACACTGGTTCGAGGAGATGCTGCGCGACGATGCCGAGCAGTTCGCCGCAGTGCGCGGCAGCTGGAACCAGATCCGCTTCATCGTCTACACCCACCTCACCTCGATCCACCGCGACCCGGCGCTGTCGCGCCTGATGTTCCAGGAGATCCGGCCGGCACCCGATTATCGCGGCTCGCATCTGTTCGAGCTGAACCGCGCCTACACCAATCGCCTGGTCGACGTGGTCAAGGTCGGCATTGCCGCTGGCGATCTGCGGCCCGAGACCTCGCCGAGCCTGGTGCGCGACCTGGTCTTCGGCTGCATCGAGCATCGCACCTGGGCCTTCCTGCGTGGCGAAGGCGATTTCGACCCGGCCGAGATGGCTGACGCAATCACCAATCTGGTGCATCACGGCCTGGCGCTCGACAGCGAGGCGGCTTCCCCGATGGAGAGCGTGGTCGCCCGGCTGGAGACGGCGACGGCCCGGCTCGAAGCTGCGGCCGGGATTGTCCCGGCGAAGCCCGCTTCCGCTCGGCCGCGCTGAGATCATCACCTACCCGCCAGTGCTGCCCGGGCCATCGAAGAAGGCCGGGCGCGGGATCGTCCAGGTCTCGCCCCAGAGTTGCGCGCCGCCGGCGACGTGGAGCACCTCGCCGGTGACATAGGCCGCGGCCGGGCCGCAGAGATAGGCGCAGGCCTCCGCGACCTCCCAGGTCGTCGCGGTGCGCATCATCGGATTGGAGCGCGGATAGGCCTTGATCTGCTCGGGAGCATAGACGCGCCAGCCCGGCGTCTCGATCGCGCCCGGCGCGATGCAGTTCACCCTGATGTCGAGCGGCGCCCATTCGACCGCCAGCGCCTGGGTCAAACCGACTACGCCGGCACGTGCCGCGATGGTATGGGCGACGCCGTGCAGGCCCTGGCGCGTCACCACCACGATCGAGACGATACTGCCCGGCCGCTTCGCGTCGCGCCAGCGCCGGGCGGCCTCCTGCATCATATACCAGGTGCCGTTGAGATTGGTGTCGACGACGGCATTCCAGCCCTTCGTCGAGAAATCGATCGCGGCCTGCGGGAACTGGCCGCCGGCGCTGTTGACGAGGATGTCGATGCCGCCGAATTCGGCGGCGATCCAATCGTGCAGCGCCACGATCGTCGCGGGATCGCGGACATTCACTGTCCTGCCCGCAGCCTTCAGCCCCGCGGCGCGCATCGCCGCAGCCGCTGCCTCCAGCCTGCCCTCGTCGCGCCCGGCGATGATGACCTGCGCACCGATCCGGCCGAGCAGCCAGGCAGTGGCCCGGCCGATGCCACCGGCGCCGCCCGAGATCAGGACGGTTTTGCCGGCGAAGGCCTCCGGCCCGTAGACCGTCAGCAACACGGCGAGATCGGCATCGTCCAGGCCGAGCTCGCTGGCATCGATGACCGGCTCAGCCATGGCGGTCCATCCCCTTCAGCAATTCGCCGGCGATGATCATCTTGCGGACTTCGGTGGTGCCGGCGCCGATCTCGAGCAGCTTGGTGCTGCGGAAGAGCCGGTTGATCTCCGATTCCCAGATATAGCCGGCGCCGCCATGGACCTGCACGGCCCTGTCGAGGACATCGTGGCAGGCCTGCGCCGCATACATCACCGAGGCCGCGGTCAAGCGATGGATGTCGCCGCGCCCGCCGCCGCCGACTTCGAGCGGCGCAGCCTCGGCCAGCGTGCGATAGCTGAAACTGCGCATGGTCTCGACCAGCACATACATCTCGGCCAGCATCGACTGGACCATCTGGAAGGCGCCGATCGGCTTGCCGAACTGCTTGCGCGTCTTGGCGTAGTCAATCGAAAGGTCGAGCGCCCGCTCGGCGACGCCGAGGCAGAGCGGCGAGATCATAGCCCGTTCGAGGTCGAGCCCGCTCATCACGATGGCGACGCCCTGATTCTCGGCGCCGACGAGATTGGCGGCCGGGACGCGGCAATCCTCGAACAGCAGCTCCGCCGTCTGGCTGCCGCGATAGCCCATCTTCACCAGCTTCTGCGCAACCTTGAAGCCGGGAAAGTCCTTCTCGACGATGAAGGCGGAGATGCCGTGGGCGCCGCGCTCCCTGTCGGTCTTGGCGTAGACCAGGAGCACGTCGGCAACCGGGCCGTTGGTGATGAAGATCTTGCTGCCGTTGAGGATGTAGTGATCGCCCTCGCGGCGCGCCGTGGTGCGCATCGAGCCGAGCGCGTCGGAGCCTGCCCCCGGCTCGGTCAGGCCGAGCGCGCCGATCGTCCTGCCGGAGCAGAGATCGGGCAGATATCTCCGCCGCTGCTCCTCATTGCCATTGCGATAGATGTTGTTGGCGCAGAGGTTGTCATGGGCGACGACCGAGAGCGCCATGGCGTGGTTCCAGCGGCTGAAGCCCTGAAGCACCAGTCCGGCCTGAAGCAGGTCGAGCCCCGCCCCGCCATATTGCTCGGGGATGGTCGCGCCGAGGAAGCCGCTGGCGCCGATATGCCGGAAGGCCTCGTCCGGCCACCACTCCTCGTCGTCCATGCGTTGCGACAGCGGATAGAGCTCGGCGCGGGCATAGCGGTCGGCGCCGTCGAGGATCGCATTCTGCTCCTCGTCGAGACCGAAGGCATTGGCGCGGTTGCTACCGTTCACGGCGTTCACGTTGATCTCCTCCCTCGCCTCGTCACGCAGCGGTGCGAGCATCGCACCATTCGGTGCCTCGATCTTATTGAGCCTATTTCATCAGTGACGCGCAACACTGTCAACGCACGGTTGCCTCAGCAAAATCAGATAATCCATTTGAGCACTGTTTCACATACCCTGGCTCGGGAACGGCTATTGACAGCTCAAATGAATTGAAATCATTTATTGAGCGAAGGCTCCCTCAGCGAGCCGCGCAGGGATGGAACCGTGAGCGAAGAGGTCATCACCCGACGCGAAGGCGCGGCGCTGGTCGTCACGATCAATCGCGAGAGCCGCCGCAACGCCCTGAACGAGGCGGTTGCCGAGGGCATCGTCGCCGCACTCGACCAGGCCGAGGCCGATCCCGAGGTGCGCGCGGTCATCCTGACCGGCGCCGGTGACAAGGCCTTCTGCGCCGGCGGCGACCTCAAGCCGAACACGGACGGAACGCCCTTCACCATCGAGGCGGCCGATCCCCGCCACTACGTCGCCGGCCTGCTGCGCCGGATGGATGCCTGCCGGCTGCCATTGGTGGCGCGGGTCAACGGCCATGCGCTGGCTGGCGGCTTCGGCCTGATCTGCGCCTGCGATCTGGTCGTGGCGCGCGACGACGTCCTGCTCGGCGTGACCGAGGTCAAGGTCGGGCTCTTCCCGATGATGATCCTGCCCTATCTGATGCGGGTCCTGCCCTATCGCCGGCTGATGGAGCTCTGCCTCACCGGCGAGACCATCAAGGCGGGCGATCCGGAAGCTGGCGCGATCGTCAACTACGCCGTGCCGGCTGATGAGCTCGATGCGAAGACCGCGTGGCTGGTCGGCCGGCTTGTCGACAAATCGCCGACCGGCATTCGCCTGGGCAAGCAGAGCCTCGCCAAGATCCGCGAGATGTCGACCGATACGGCGCTCGAATACGCCCAGTTCATGCTGGCGAACATGGCTCGCACCGAGGATGCGCGCGAGGGCTTCGCTGCCTTTGCGGAGAAGCGTACCCCGGCCTGGACCGGGCGGTGAGCGCCATGAAGGAGAGCATCCGCATCGGCTGCGGCGCCGGCTTCTGGGGCGACAGCCCGGAGGGGCCGCGCCAACTCGTCCGGCAGGGCGGTATCGACTATCTCGTGCTCGACTATCTGGCCGAGATCACCATGTCGATCCTCGCCCGGATGAAGGCGAAGAACCCGGCGCTCGGCTATGCCACCGACTTCGTCTCGCTGGTGATGAAGCCGCTCGCCCGCGAAATCGCGCAGAAGCGCATCCGCGTCGTCACAAATGCCGGCGGCGTCAATCCGGAAGCCTGCCGCGACGCGTTGCTCGCCGCCTTCAAGGAGGTCGGCGTCGAGCTCAAGGTCGCGATCGTCACCGGCGACGACCTCTCGGGCGAAGCCGAGCGCCTGCGCGCTGCCGGCGTCATCGAGATGTTCTCCGGCGCGCCCTTCCCCGACAGGATCGCCAGCATCAACGCCTATCTCGGCGCCTTCCCGATCGCCGCCGCGCTCGCGGCGGGCGCCGATGTCGTGGTGACCGGGCGCTGCGTCGACTCGGCCGTGGTGCTCGGCCCGCTGATCCATGAATTCGGCTGGACGGTCGAGGATTACGACCGGCTCTCGGCGGGGAGCCTCGCCGGCCATATCCTCGAATGCGGCGCGCAGGCGACCGGCGGCATCGTCACCGATTGGCGCGAAATCGCCGGCGACTGGGCCGATATGGGCTTCCCCTTCGCCGATTGCCGCGCCGATGGCAGCTTCGAGATCGGCAAGCCCGAGGGCACCGGCGGGCGCATCAGCCCTGCCACCATCGCCGAGCAGGTGGTCTACGAGGTCGGCGATCCCGCCGCCTATATGCTGCCCGATGTCACTTGCGACTGGTCGCAGGTGACGCTTGAGGCGTCCGGCCCGGATCGCGTCCGAGTTGCCGGTGCGCGCGGACGGGCGCCGTCAGCAAGCTACAAGGTCAGCGCCACCTATGCCGACGGCTATCGCTGCGCGGCGACGATGATGATCGTCGGCGATGATGCTGCCGAGCGGGCGGAAGCGGTTGCCAAGGCGATCCTTGCCCGCTGCGGCCGATTGATCCGCGCGGCCGGTTTCCCTGATTTCGCCGAAACATCGGTCGAGACGCTTGGTGCCGAGGCGAGCTATGGCGCCGGAAGCAGGGCGCGGGCGACGCGTGAGGTCGTGCTCAAGATCGGCGTGCGCCATCCTTCCAAGGAAGCGCTGCAGATATTCGCCCGCGAGATCTATCCGGCCGCGACCGCGATGGCGCAGAGCCTGACCGGCTTCGCCGGCGGCCGGCCCGAGCCGCAGCCGGTGATCCGGCTATTCTCCTTCCTGATCGACAAGGCGCAATTGCAGCCGACCGTCAGCTTCGACGAGACGAACCTGCCGGTGCCGGCGCATATCCCTGTAGCGGCCACGAACGCCCCCTCGCCTGCCAGCGCAGGCGCGGATGTTTCGGAGGTCGCTGGCGAGACAGCCACCGTCCCGCTCGTCGCCCTCGCCTTCGGCCGCAGCGGCGACAAGGGCGACATCGCCAATATCGGCGTGATCGCGCGCGATGCCGCCTTCCTGCCCTGGCTGCGCCGCGCGCTGACGCCGGAGGCAGTCGGCAGGCACTTCGCCCACCATGTCCAGGGCAAGGTCGAGCGCTTCGACTGGCCGGGCCTCGGCGGCTTCAACCTTGTGATGCATCGCGCGCTCGGCGGCGGCGGCATCGCCTCGCTGCGGCATGATCCGCAGGGCAAGGCGATGGCGCAGGTGCTGATGAGCCTGCCCGTGCCCGTCCCCGCCGCCTGGCTTGCGCCGGGCGGCCCCCTTCACGGCCTCAAGATCACAGGCGACGCATGATGACGGCTCCGGACGACAACCCGCCGTTCCGCAAGGTCCTGATCGCCAATCGCGGCGAGATCGCCTGCCGGGTGATCCGGACGCTGCGCGAGATGGGCATCGCCTCGGTCGCGATCCACCACCCGGTCGAGGCCCGCGCCCGGCATGTGCGCGAAGCCGACCAGGCGATCGAGATTTCCGGGGAAACGCCGGTCGCCGCCCATCTCGACATCGCCCAGATCGTCGACGCCGCGCGCGCGGTCGGCGCCGATGCGATCCATCCGGGCTATGGCTTCCTCTCCGAGAACGCGCGCTTCGCCCGCGCGGTGGCCGAAGCCGGAATCACCTTCATCGGACCTGACGCCGACACGATCGCGCTGATGGGCGACAAGATCTCGGCACGCCAGTTCGCCGCCGATCACGGCGTGCCGGTGGCGCCCTCGGTGATGCCGACGCAGGACCTTGCCGAATTCACCCGCCAGGCGACGCAGATCGGCTTCCCGCTGCTGATCAAGGCGGCTGCGGGTGGCGGCGGCAAGGGCATGAGCATCGTGCGCTCTGCCGACGAGCTCGAAGGCGCCGCCCGTCTCGCCGCGAGCGAGGCTCAGCGCTATTTCGGCGACGGCCGCGTCTATGCCGAACTCTTCGTCGAGCGGCCCCGCCATATCGAGGTGCAGGTCTTCGGCGACGGCAAGGGTGGCGCGATCCATCTGTTCGAACGCGAATGCTCGGTGCAGCGCCGCTTCCAGAAAATCATCGAGGAGGCGCCGGCCGCCAACCTGCCGGCAGGCTTGCGCGACGAGATCTGCGCCTCGGCCGTCCGCCTTGCGGCAGCGGCGAACTACCGCAATGCCGGCACGGTCGAATACATCCTCGGCGCCGATGGCCGCTTCTTCTTCCTGGAGATGAACACGCGCCTGCAGGTCGAGCACCCCGTCACCGAAATGATCACCGGGCTCGACCTCGTACGCCTGCAGATCGAGATCGCCGCCGGACGCGACCTGCCCTTCGCGCAGGAGGACGTAACGGCGAGTGGCCATGCCATCGAATGCCGGATCTGCGCCGAGGATCCCGAGCACGACTTCCTGCCGGAGACCGGCACGATCCTGCATCTCGATGCGCCGCAGGCCGCTTACTTGCGCTTCGAGAACGCGCTCGATCGCGGCCAGCGCGTCACCGCCGATTTCGACCCGATGCTGGCCAAGCTCGTCGCGCATGGGCCGGACCGGGCCGGCGCGACGCGGCGCGCCATCGCGGTGCTGCACGATTTCGCTTTGCTCGGGGTCAAGACCAATATCGACTACCTCGCCCGCGTGCTCGGCCACCCCGCCTTCGCCGCCGGCGAATTGCACACCGGCTTCATCGTCCAGCACAAGGCGGCGCTCGCCGCCGGCGAGCCGGATGATGCGACGCGCGACAAGGTCCTGATCGCCGCGGCAATCGGCCTGCGCGATTTCCGCGATCTCATCCTCGGCGTGCCCGAACCACACGCCTCGATCGGGCCCTGGAGGAACTGAGCATGGTCCTCAAGCTCGATCTCGACGGCACCGTCCACCACGTCACGATCCTGGCGCGCCGGCCGCATCTGGTGCTCTCTGTCGACGGCCGCCGGCATGTCGTGGAAAGCCTCGACGAGGCCGGCGATGGCAGCCACCGGCTGACTGTCGACGGCGAGCCGGTCGCCTTCGCCCGCGCTGGCAGCGCCGATGGCGCCATCATCCGCCTGAATGGGCGCAGCTTCGCGCTGCGCCGGCTCGATGCCGCAGCCGAAGCCTCCGGCGGCGGCGGCGCGAACGTCGTGCGCGCGCCGATGCCGGGCACGGTCATCGTGGTCCACAAGCGCGTCGGCGACAGCGTCCAGCGCGGCGAGACCATCGTCACGATCGAAAGCATGAAGCTGCAGATGAAACTCGATGCGCCGCGCGACGGCGAGATCGCCGAGATCGCGGCGCGCGAGGGCGAAGGCTTCGACAAGGACGCCGTTCTCGCCCGTCTCGCGGCTCCGGCGGAAGGCTGACCCGATGTCCAGACTGCAATCCTCGATCAACACCGCCTCCGCCGATTTCCGCCGCAACGAGGCGCATAACCGCCGCCTCGTCGCCGAGTTCAAGGCAAAGCAGGAGGCGGCGCGCCATGCCCGCCCGCAGCGCGACCTCGACCGGCTCGCCCGCCAGCAGAAGATGCCGCAGCGCAAGCGCATCGAGATGCTGCTCGACCCCGGCACACCCTTTCTCGAACTGTCCTCGCTCGCGGCCAACATGGCCTATGGCGGGGAATCGCCCTCGGCCAGCTCGATCGTCGGCATCGGCATGGTCTCCGGCCGCGAGGTGATGATCCGTGCCGACGACCCGACGGTGAAGGGCGGGGCCTGGTATCCCCTCACGGTCAAGAAGATCGTCCGCGCGCTCGACATCGCCATGGAGAACCGGCTGCCGGTCGTCCATCTCTGCGATTCCGCCGGCGGCTTCCTGCAATTGCAGTCGGAGCTGTTCCCCGACCGCTACATGGGCGGGCGGATCTTCCGCAATCAGTCCATGCTGTCGAAGATGGGCGTGAAGCAGCTCGCCCTCGTCTTCGGCCATTGCACGGCCGGCGGCGCCTATATCCCGGGGCTCTCCGATTACAGCGTCATCGTGCGCGGCACCGGCGCGGTCTTCCTGGGCGGCCCGCCTCTGGTGAAGGCGGCGACGGGCGAGGACGTCACGGTCGAGGAACTCGGCGGCGCCGAGATGCACACCAGCGTCTCGGGCACCTGCGACTATCCCGCCGACAGCGAGGAGCACGCCATCGAGATCGGCCGTGACATCGTCTCGCAATGGGACCGGCTACCGCGCTGGGAGGCGCAGCGCGAGGTGCCGGAGGAGCCGTTCTACGACCCCGCCGAGATCTATGGGATCGTGCCCGACGACATCAAGAAGGCCTTCGACATGCGCGAGATCATCGCCCGCGTCGTCGACGGCAGCCGCTTCCATGAATACAAGCCGAACTATGGCACGACCTTGGTCTGCGGCTTCGCCAACATCTGGGGCTTCAAGGTCGGAATCCTCGCCAACAACGGCGTGCTCTTCAACGATTCCTCGATCAAGGGCGCCCATTTCATCGAGCTCTGCAACCAGAACAACACGCCGCTGGTCTTCCTGCAGAACATCACCGGCTACATGGTCGGGCGCGAATACGAGCGGCGCGGCATCACCAAGGACGGCGCCAAGATGATCATGGCGCAGAGCTGCTCGCGGGTGCCGAAATTCACGGTGATGTGCAACGGCTCGTTCGGCGCCGGCAATTACGGCATGTGCGGGCGCGCCTTCGACGGGCGTTTCCTGTTCTCCTGGCCGAACCACCAGATCGGCGTGATGGGCGGCGACCAGGCGGCGAACACACTGGCCGAGGTCAAGGCCAACCAGATGAAGCGCAATGGCGGAACGGTCGACCAGAGCGAGATTGATCAGCTCTGGGAGGAGACGCGCAAAGCCTATCAGGAGCAGCTCTCGGCCTATTACTCGACCTCGGAACTCTGGGACGACGGCATCATCGACCCACTCGACACCCGCAATGCGCTCGGCGTGGCGATCTCGGCCTCGCTGAACGCGCCGCTCGGCCCGCCCGGCTACGGCGTCTTCCGGTTCTGATGGCCATGCCGGGAACGCTCCGCCTCTATCTCGATTTCGCCTCGCCCTATTCCTATTTCGCGCTTCGTCCGCTGGCGCGGCTGGCCGAAGAGCACGGCCGAGTGCTGGAACTCAGGCCGATCCTGCTTTGGGCGGTGTTCAAGCAGCAGGGCGTCGTCAACCCGCTGGAGACGCCGGCGCGGCGGCGCTATTTCCTCGAGGACGTGACGCGCTCGGCCGAATTCTTCGGCCTGCCGTTCCGGGTCCCCGATCCACTGCAGATCTCGGCCCATCTCGCCGGCCGGCTCCACCATGCCTGGACCGCGACGCGGCACCAGGACGGGCTACGACTGGCGACCGAGATCTTCGAGGCCTTCTTCGCCAGGGCTGAGAGTATCGCCGACCCGGCCGTGCTCGCCGACCTGCCGTGCCTAGCCGGCGAGACGCCGGAGGCGATCCGCGCCATGATCGACGGGGCCGAGGGCCGCCAGCGCCTTGGCGAGGCGATCGACGAAGCCGGCGCGGCTGGCGTCACCGGCGTGCCCTTCGTGACGCTGGACGGCGAGAGCTTCTTCGGCGCCGACCGCCTGCCGCAGATCGCCTGGCGGCTGCAGCATGGCGCGAACAGGAGGGTGCGATGAGCGACGACAGGCTCGCCGGGGCGTTGAAGGCGACGCCCTTCATCGACGCCAATGCGCCGGCGATTCGCGCCTTCGTCGACCGCCATGCCGGCACTGGCCCCGACCGCTACCGCGCCGTGCGGCTCTATTACGCCGTCCGCGACGCGATCCCCTACGACCTCCGCTATTTCGGCATCGAGCGCGACATCTTCGTCGCCTCGCGCTGCCTGGAGGCGAAGGGCTCGTTCTGCGTGCCCAAGGCGGTGACGCTCGCCGCGGTCTGCCGCGCAGCTGGCATTCCGGCGCGCGTCGGTTTCGCCGATGTACGCAACCACCTGGCCTCGCCGCGCATCCTCGAACTGATGGGCACCGACGTCTTCCGCTGGCACGCCTATACGCTGCTCCATTTCGAAGGCCGCTGGGTCAAGGCGACGCCAGCCTTCGACCTTGCCTTCTGCGCCCGCTTCGACGTCGAGCCGCTCGATTTCGACGGCAGCGTGGACTCGATCTTCCAGCCCTTCGATGCAACCGGCCGGCAGCACATGGACTATGTGCTCGACCGCGGCGACCATGACGAGATGCCGTTCGAAGCCTTTCGCGAGGCAATGCAGGAAGCCTATCCTCGCCTGATCACGGCGATGGCGGCCGAGCGCACCGCCCTCGCGAGCAAATCCCAGTCGAAGCCTGCTCCGGCCGCTTAGAGCATTCGGATTTTGCTCGGACCCACACCGCCATCCTGGACCAGCGGCGAAGCCGCGCAGCTCCGGGATCCATCGTAAGGCTCCGGAGTCCTGCGATGGATCCCGGGCCGAGCTTCGCTCGCCCAGGATGACGAGGGTGGTTCCGTGGAAAGTCAGCACGCGCTAGTCGTCAGCGCAGACCGTGACCGCAATTCTTCCACACTGACCGGCTAGGAAGAAGGCTTGCCAGCGTTGTCGTGGATCGCCACGGCCGCTGGCTGTTGTGCTTTTGAGCGTGCGACGACCGTCTTCCATCTCACAGCGCACGCGTAAGACGTAGACCATTTCCGCCGTCGATTTTATAAGACGGCTAACGAATTTGGCGGCATAATCCGTCGCTTGACCTCTCCGATTCCCGCCTGAAGGAGCGCCCTCCCCACGATGAACGCCGCCGAGAGCACAACCGCCATCCTGATCCACCTCGCCGGTTCGGTGGCGCTGCTGATCTGGGCGGTCAGGCTGGTGCGGACGGGCGCGACGCGGGCCTTCGGCCCCTCGCTACGGCAGGGTCTGGCGCGCTTCGCCGGCAACCGCGTCTCGGCGATGGCGAGCGGGGCGGTGGTGACGCTGATCCTGCAGAGCTCGACGGCGACGACACTGCTGCTCTCCTCCTTCGCCGGCCAGGCGCTGATCGGCCTGCCCATGGCCTTCGCCGTGCTGCTCGGCGCCAATGTCGGCACGGCGCTCGCCGCCTTCCTGGTCTCGTTCGAGCTCGGCTGGCTCTGGGGCGCCTGCCTTTCCGTCGGCGTCGCGCTCTACCTCGCCAACGAGGCGATGAACCGCGCGCGCAATATCGGGCGCCTGATCGTCGGCATCGGCCTGATCCTGCTCTCGCTCGCCGAACTCAAGACCGCCTCGGCGCCGCTGGCGCAATCGCCCGTGTTCCGTTCGGTGTTCGAGGCGCTGGCGAGCGAGCCGCTGCTCGCCGTCGCGATCACGGTGGCGGCGACCTGGCTGACCCATTCCAGCCTCGCCATCGTCCTCCTGATCGCCTCGTTCTGGGCCGGCGGGCTGTTCCCGGCGCCGACCGCGCTGATCCTGATCGTCGGTGCCAATCTCGGCAACGCGCTGGTGCCGGTGCTCGACCAACTCGGCGCGCCGGTGGTGCAGCGCCGCGTCGCGCTCGCCAACCTGCTGACGCGCATCCTGATCGCACTCGTCGTGATTCCCTTCGCCAGGCCGCTCTCGGGCTGGTTCTCGGCGCTGTCGCACGATCCCTCGCGCCTGGCAGTCGAGATCCATCTGGCGCTGAACATCATCGGCGCCATCGCCTTCCTGCCCTTCGTCCAGCCGATCGCGGCACTGGTGACGCGTCTGACCCCGGCCAAGCCCGAAGAAGCCGAGCAGCGCATCCGGCCGCTCTATCTCGACGCCGGCCTGCTCGACAGCCCGCCCGAAGCCCTTGCCAGCGCAATGCGCGAGACGCTGCATCTGGGCGACCGCGTCGGCGCCATGCTGAAGGACCTGCAGACCCTGCTGGAGCAGGACAAGCTCGCCCTCTCGCGCGAGATCGCGGCCGCCGATGACGGCGTCGACACGATCCACGAGGCGATCAAGCTCTATCTCGTCAAGCTGTCGCGCCGTCCGCTCGGCGAGGAGGACAGCCGGCGCCTGTTCGAGATCATCACGGCGACCACCAATCTCGAGCATATCGGCGACATCATCGACAAGAACCTGCGCGAACTCGCCGAGAAGAAGATCCGCAAGCGCTACCGCTTCTCCGAGGAAGGCCTCGCCGAGATCCGCGATTTCCACGCGAGGGTCAGCCATAGCCTGCAGCTTTCGCTCAATGTGCTGGCCACGCGAGACATCGGCCTTGCCCGCCAGCTCTTCGACGAGAAGAGCGCGATGCGCGTCGCCGAGCGCATCGCGACCGAGAAGCACTATGAGCGCCTGCGCAGCGGGGTGACGCAGTCGCTCGAGACCTCCTCGATCCATCTCGACGTGCTGCGTGACCTGAAGCGCATCCATGGCCACATCACCTCGATCGCCTACCCGATCCTGGAAGCGGCCGACGAGCTGAGCGAGACCAGGCTGCGCAAGGCTGAGGAGCAGCCTGCCGACGAGCGCTACGGCCTCGCTCTGCCGCACAAGCCGGCCTAACGAGGCGTACCTGGCCCGGCCCGCCGGCGCTTGACAGCCTGCCGGATTGACCGAGCTTAAGGCCTGAGGCTCGGGGGCATCATGGACCGCATCGACGCGATGAAAGTGTTCATCGCCGCACTGGACGAGGGCAGCCTCGCCGGGGCGGGACGCCTGCTCGGCCGCTCCCCGGCCGCCGTCAGCCGGGCCGTTGCCTTCCTCGAACAGCAGGCCGGCGCTCCGTTGCTGCATCGTACAACCCGCTCGATTCGGCTGAGCGAGACCGGCGAGCGCTACGCCGCTGCCTGCCGCCGCATCCTCGCCGAGCTGCAGGAGCTCGACGCAGTCGGCGCCGGCGAGCAAGCCGCCCCGCGCGGCACCTTGACCATCACGGCGCCGCCGATCAGTGGCGAGGAGATCCTGCGCCCGATCATCGATGCCTTCGTCGAGGCCTTTCCGGCCGTCTCGGTCAACCTCGTCCTGCTCTCGCGTGGCGCCAACCTGGTCGAGGAAGGCATCGACATTGCCTTGCGTATCCTCGACCTGCCGGATTCGGCAATGACGGCCATCCGCATCGGCGGCGAGGTCCGGACGGTGGTCGCAGCCTCGCCGCGCTATCTCAGCCAGCACCCGCGCATCGACGAGCCGGGAGACCTGGCCAGGCACAGCATCATCGCCTGCACCGATTTCGGGCGCGATGCCTGGATCTTCCCGCCCGTGAAAGGCGGCTCCGTGTCCCGCTCCGTCCAGTTCAGGCCGCGGCTCACCGTCAACAGTGTCAGGGCAGCATTGGGGGCTGCGGTCGGCGGGCTCGGCGTCACGCGGCTGTTCACCTACCACGTCGCCGAGCGCGTGCAGGACGGTTCGCTCCAGCTCCTGCTGCGGGATGCCGAACCGCCGCCCCGCCCCGTCAACCTGGTCATGCCGCAGGGCCGTTCGAACGTCCCCAAGGTCCGGGCCTTCCTCGACTTCGCCGTGCCGCGCTTGCGGGCCGACTTCGCGCGGCTCTCGGCCGCGTCGGGCGTGATGAGTTCCTGAACCATCCATTCTTCCGCGTGACGTATGAATGCCTGCCGTACAGCAGGCATTCAGCCGCGGCGCGAAACACTCCAGATTCCTCGTCATCAGGCCCAAAGCCGGGCAGCGGCACGTCCGCTCGCTGCCGAAGCAACGAGGATCATCATGAGCAACGAACGGAAGGTCGCTATCGTCACCGGCGCCTCGCAGGGCATCGGCGCGGCGCTGGTCAAGGGTTTCCGCGACCGCAATTATCGGGTCGTCGCGACATCGCGCTCGATCACGCAGGCCAGCGACCCGGACATTCTCGCGGTCCCCGGCGACATCGCCGATCCGGCGACGGCCGAGGCGGTCGTCCGTGAGGCGATCGCCCGCTTCGGGCGCGTCGACACGCTGGTCAACAATGCCGGCATCTTCATCGCCAAGCCCTTCACCGACTACACGGCAGAGGATTTCCAGAGAAAGATCGCGACCAATCTCGCCGGCTTCTTCCACGTCACCCAGCAGGCCGTGGCCGCGATGCTGAAGCAGGGCTCCGGCCACATCGTCAGCATCACCACGAGCCTGACCGACCATGCGGTCGCGGGCGTTCCGACCGTGCTCGCCAACCTGACCAAGGGCGGCATCAATTCGGCGACCAAGGCGCTGGCGGTCGAATACGCTACCCAGGGCATCCGCGTGAACGCGGTCTCGCCCGGCATCATCAAAACCCCGATGCACGCGCCGCAGACGCATGAGTTCCTGGCGGGACTGCACCCGGTCAAGCGCATGGGCGAGGTCCGCGACATCGTCGATGCCGTGCTCTTCCTGGAAAGCGCCGGTTTCGTCACCGGCGAGATCCTCCACGTCGATGGCGGCCAGAGCGCCGGCCACTGACCTGCAAGTCGAATCAGAAGGAGGCACCCATGCCGATCGTCACAATCCAGGTTACCCACGAGGGCTCCGGACCCGGCCGCTCCTCGGTCACCTCCGAGGAGAAGGCCAGGCTCATCGCCGGCGCCAGCCAGCTCCTGCTCGACGTGCTGAACAAGCCCCTCGATGCGACCTTCGTCATCATCGAGGAGGTCGAGCTCGACAACTGGGGCTGGGGCGGCCTGCCCGTCCCGGAATACCGCAAGCGGCGCGCCGCGGGCTGAACAGGGTTCCGCTCAATCCTGCACCGCGGATGCGCTGACCTTCGCCTTGAAATCGACGGGCTGCGGCAGACATTGGCCGCTGCCCGTTCGGCCCTTGTGAGGAATGACCATGACCAGCACGGCACAATCGCGACTGCTCGACCTGTTCGGCATCGAACTGCCGATTATCCAGGGACCGATGGCCCTCGCCTCGACACCCGAGATGGTCATCGCCGTCAGCGAAGCCGGCGGGCTCGGCTCGCTGGCCGGCGCGCAATACAACGAGGCGGGCCTGCGTGCCGCGTTCGACACAGTGCGGGCCGGCACGCGCCGGCCGATCAACGTCAACTTCTTCTGCCACACTCCCCCGGCCGCCGATCCTGCCCGGCAGGCCGCCTGGCTGAAGCGCCTCGACGGCTACTATGCCGAGGCCGGGCTCGACCCGGACATGCCGAAGACGCCGAGCGGGCGCACGCCCTTCGACGCAGGCCTGGCGGGCGTGGTCGAGGAGTATCGCCCCGAGATCGTCAGCTTCCATTTCGGCCTGCCGGCGCCGGAGCTGTTCGACCGCGTGAAGCGCACCGGCGCCAGGATCATCGCCTCCGCCACGACCGTGCCGGAGGCGCGCTGGCTGGCCGAGCACGGCGTCGACGCGGTCATCGCCATGGGGGCCGAGGCCGGCGGTCATCGCGGCATTTTCCTGAACGACCGGATCTCCGAGCAGGTCGGCACCTTCGCGCTGGTGCCGCAGGTGGTCGACGCCGTCCCGATCCCGGTCATCGCCGCCGGCGGCGTCACCGACCGGCGCGGCGTGGAAGCCGCCTTCGCCCTCGGAGCGGCGGCCGTCCAGGTCGGCACCGCCTATCTGTTCACGCCCGAGGCCAAGATCTCGCCGATCTACCGCAAGGCGCTCGGCATGAGCGAGCGGCCAACCGCGCTCACCAACCTGTTCACCGGCCGGCCGGCGCGCGGCATCGTCAACCGCGCCATGACGGAGCTCGGCCCGATCTCCGAGCTCGCGCCGGCCTTCCCGACCGCCGGCACGGCGCTGGGACCGCTGCGCAGCGCCGCGGAGGCTGCGGGCCGCGACGACTTCACCCTGCTCTGGGCCGGCCAGTCCTACCCGCTCGCCAGGCCGATGTCGGCGGCGGCGCTGACCCGAATGCTCGCAGGGCTGGACGGTTGATGGAAGCCGTTGCGCGCGCTTAAGCCGATAACCTGCTGCGCTCGGCCTCGACCGGCGGACAGTTCGCACCCCACCGCGCGAGCGCGCTGCGTCCCGCCTCGGTTAGCGCGTAGACGCCGCGCTCGGCGCGCTCGAACCAGCCATAGACGTTGCGGTGCAGGATCTTCTGGGCATCGGGACAGGACGGCTTGAGATCGCGCGGGCGCTGCGGCGCCGCGCTCATCGCCACGGCGCAGGCGAGCGCCTGCTGGCGATAGGCGGTCATGATTGGCCGGCGCGTGCTGCCGCCAGCGGCGGGATCGCCCTTGCGCCGCCGGTGCTCGTCGACCAGCCGCGAGCGGGCCTTGGCGTTCTTGCGCGGCGTCGGCGCGGTCGGCGAGACCAGAACCTCGACGCGCCCCGTGCTGCTGACGCCGAGCAGGCCGAAGCCGAGCCGGCGGCAGAGATCACGATAGCGCGGATCGCTCTCACGGCCCTTGCCCCTGGCCGAGAGTTGCGCGGCCAGCCAGATCTCGTCGCCGAGGCGCAGCCGGTCGACGCCCTGCAGGATCAGCTCCAGGTTGAAGGCCAGCTTCAATTCGCCGATCACCACCACCGTCGGATCGCCCTCCCGGATGCCGACGAGGTCGCAGCGACCGATCTCTCCCTTCACGGCATAGCCGAGCTCCTCGAGGAAGCGCTTGACGGGCGGGTAGAGGGTGGTTTCCACGCAGGCTCTCCGGACGACTCGTACCATGATGGTACCAAGACGTTTCGAAGTGGCGAACGCGGGACGCTGCGCCCGGCCGAAGCCGGGCGCGTCCGAACCTTACTCCAGCGGGCCGACCGCGCTCTCGACCGCTTCGACGATCGAGCCGGAGCGCAGCAGCGCCAGCGCCTGGTTGATCTCGGTGGCGTACCAGCGGTCGCCCTGGAGCGCGGGCGGGATGACCGCGCGCACCGCATCGAGTGCGGCGCGGCTGCCCTTGGCGATCGGATAATCCCTGGCGAGATCGTCGACGAGGCTGAGCGCCTGGCAGGCCATCAGGATCTCACAGGCGAGGATCTGCTCGACATTTTCGACCACGGTGCGGGCCTTGCGGGCGCACCAGGTCGAGTTCGAGACATGGTCCTCGGCATTCGACTTGCCGGGAATCGAGTCGACCGAGCCGGGTGTCGAGAGGTGGCGGTTCTCCATCACCAGCGCCGACATCGAGCACTGCACGGTGGCAAAGCCGGTGTTGAGGCCACGCTTGCCGGCGAGCAGGTTGCGCGGCAGGCCGTAGCTCATAGTCGGATCGATCAGGCGCGCCAGCCGGCGCTCAGAGATCGAGCCGAGATCGGTGGCGGCGATGGCGAGCAGGTCCATGGCCTGCGCGACATAGGCGCCGTGGAAATGGCCGGCCGAGATGCAGACATAGCCGTCGCCGTCCTTGCAGATCAGCGGGTTGTCGGTGGCCGAGTTGATCTCGGTGGTCATCACGCGGGTGACGAACTCCATCGCCTCGCGCACCGGCCCGTGCACCTGCGGGCCGCAGCGGATCGAGTAGACGTCCTGCACGCGCGGCGGCGCCTTGCTGCCGGGAGCGCGGGCCTCGTCAGGGAAGACAAGCTGCCGGGCCGCCTCGCCGCAGCGCTTCGAATCGCCGGCGATGCGCAGGATGTTGCGCGCCGTCGCCGCCTGGCCGGGATGCGGACGCGCCTTGTGGACGCGCGGGTCGAAGGCGGCGAGCTCGCCGCGGATGCATTCCAGCGTCAGCGCGAGCGCGATGTCGGCATGCTTCAGCAGCCGGCGCGCATCCTCCATCGCCAGCACGCCGACGGCGAGCGAGACGGTGGAGCCGTTGATCAGAGCCGAGGCATCCTTGGCCGCGAGCGGGAACTCGGTCGAGAGCCCGGCGCGCTGCAGCGCCTCGCGCGCCGGCATGCGCACGCCCTTGTAGATCATCTCGGCTTCCGGGAAGCCGCAGATCGCGCCCGACATATGGGCGAGCGGTGCAAGGTCGCCGGAAGCGCCGACCGAGCCCTTTGACGGGATCACCGGGTGCAGGCCGGCATTGAGGCATGCGAGCAGGCGCTCGACCACCTCGACGCGCGGCCCGGAATAGTTCGAGGCGAAGGCGTTGGCACGCAGCAGCATGGTGGCGCGGGTCGCATCCTCGCTAAGCGGCTCGCCGATGCCGGTCGCATGCGCATAGACGGTGTTGCGCTGGTAGTCGGTCATCTCCGACATCAGCACGCGCTGGTCCTTGAACAGGCCGACGCCGGTGTTGAACGAATACATGAACGGCGCATCGTCGCTCATGAAGTTCGTGTCGATATAGTCGCGTGCCTCGGCGATGCGCTCGCGCGCCTCGGGCGCCAGCGTCGCGGCGGCGAAGCCGGCCTCGCCGTCGGCGCGCGCGACGCGCACCACCTGCTCCGCGGTCAGTGTCGTTCCGTCGATCGCGACGCTCATGGTCGGTCTCCTGCTCAGGTCCTGAAGGTTTCGGGGGAAGCGGTGCGCAGGAAGTCGACGAGCACGTCGACCGCCATTTGCACGTCGGCGGCCTCGACCGCCTCCGCCGGGTTGTGGCTGATGCCGCCGGCGCAGCGCATGAACAGCATGCCGAACGGGCAGAGATTGGCGATGGCGAGGCCATCATGCCCCGCTCCGCTCGGCAGCCGCAGCGGCGCGACGCCGCGCGCCGCAACCGACTTCTCCAGCGCCGCGACGATCGCCGGCGAACAGACCGCCGCGTCCTCCTCGTAGAAGGCGACGATCGTCGAGCTCACATTGCGATAGGCGGCGATCGCCTCGAAGGCGCGCTTGAGGTCGCGGACGGCGGCATGGCGCGCCTCGTCCGAGGGGCTGCGCAGGTCGAGCGAGAATTCGGCTCGCGAGGCGATGACGTTGACCGCGCTCGGCGCGATGGCGATGCGCCCGACCGTGGCGACCACGTCGCGCCGCATCGAGGCGACCCGCTCGACCGCCAGGATCATCTCCGCGGCGGCGGCGCAGGCGTCGCGGCGCAGGTTCATCGGCACCGTGCCGGCATGGCCGGCGACGCCGTCGATAGTGATGGTGAAGCGGCTGGCGCCGCTGATCGCGGTGACGACGCCGACCGGCAGGTCGCGCTCCTCCAGCACTGGTCCCTGCTCGATATGGACCTCGACATAGCCGAGGATACCGGCCGGATCACGGCGGATGCCGGGGATGCCCGCCGGGTCCAGGCCGAACTGCGTCAGCGCCCGGCGCAGCGAGACGCCGTCGGAATCGCAGACTTCGAGCACGGCGGGATCGAAGCGACCGGCAACGGCGCGCGAGCCGTTCAGCGTCACCGGGAAGCGCACGCCTTCCTCGTCGCCGAAGGCGAGCACCTCGATCGCGAAGGGCAGCTCGATCCCTTCAGCCCGCAGTCGCCTGATGGCCTGGATCGCAGCGACGACGCCGAGATTGCCGTCGTATTTGCCGGCGTTGCGTACCGTGTCGATATGCGAGCCGAGCAGCAGGGTCGGCAGGCCCTCGCCGCCGCCCTCGCTGCGGCCGACGAGGTTGCCGATGTCGTCGACATGGGTCGCAAGGCCCGCCTCCTTCATCCAGGCCTCGACCTGGCCGATGGCCTGGCGATGCTCCGGCGTCAGGAAGAGCCGCGTCAGCGCGCCCTGGTCGCTGGAGAAGCGCGCGAGATCGTCGAGGCGGCGCATGACCTCATGGCCGTCCGGCGCCGCATTGGAACGGTCGTCATGGGATGCGTTCTGTAGAAGTGTCATGATGCACGTCCCCCTCGACCGGCGCCCTCGCCTGCCCGGATCAGGCCTTCGCGTCCTGGCCGATCTCGAAATTCGCCAGCGTCTCCAGCGCGCGCACCATGCCGGAATGATCCCAGGCGCCGCCGCCATGGGCCGCGCAGGCGTTGAACAGTTCCTGCGCCGTCGCGGTGTTCGGCAGGGAGACGCCGAGCGCGCGTGCCGTCGACAAGGCGAGGTTCAGGTCCTTCTGGTGCAGTTCGATCCGGAAGCCCGGCGCGAAGGTGCGCTTGATCATGCGCTCGCCATGCACCTCCAGGATGCGCGAGGAGGCAAAGCCGCCCATCAGCGCCTGGCGGACCTTGGCCGGATCGGCGCCGGCCTTCGCAGCAAAGAGCAGCGCCTCGCCGACCGCCTCGATGTTGAGCGCGACGATGATCTGGTTGGCGACCTTGGTGGTCTGGCCGTCGCCATTGCCGCCGACGAGGGTGATGTTCTTGCCCATCAGGTCGAAGAGCGGCTTGACCGTATCGAAGGCGCCCTGCGGCCCGCCGACCATGATCGATAGCGTTCCGGCCTTGGCGCCGACCTCGCCGCCCGAGACCGGCGCGTCGAGATAGTCGCAGCCGAGCGCGTTGATCCGCCTGGCGAACTCCTTGGTCGCCACCGGCGAGATCGAGCTCATGTCAACGACGATCTTGCCGCGCGACAGGCCCTTGGCGACACCGGTCTCGCCGAACAGCACATCCTCGACATGCGGGGTGTCCGGCACCATGGTGATGATGATGTCAGCGTTCTGCGCGACCTCGGTGGCGGAGGCGCAGGAGCGGCCGCCGGCGGTGGTCAGCTCCTGCGGAACCTGCGTGCGGCTGTAGAGATGGACCTCATGCCCACCCTTGATCAGCTGGCCCGCCATCGGCGCGCCCATGATGCCGAGCCCGATGAATCCGATCTTCATGACGTGTCCTCCGATCCTTCGCGTCAGCGAATTGCGTTCTTGAGCCAGCCGAGCCCCTCGACCGTGCCGGCCTTGGGCTTGTATTCGCAGCCGATCCAGCCGGCGTAGCCGAGCCGGTCGATGAGCCCGAACAGGAAGCCGTAATTGATCTCGCCGGTGCCGGGCTCGTTGCGGCCGGGATTGTCGGCGAGCTGCGTATGGGCGATGCGCGGCAGCAGCTTCTCGATCGTCGCGGCCAGCTCACCTTCCATGCGCTGCATGTGATAGATGTCGTATTGCAGCTTGAGATTGTCGGAGCCGGTGGCGTCGATGATGGCGATGCCCTCGGCCGAGCGGTTCACGAAATAGCCGGGGATGTCATAAGCGTTGATCGGCTCCATGATCAGCAGGATGCCCTCCCGCTTCAGCGCCGCCGCCGCGAAGGAAAGGTTGTCGACCAGCGTCTGCGCCGCCTTGTCCCGCTCGACCCCGGCAGGCGCCAGGCCGGCGAGGCAGTTGACCATCGTGCCGCCGAGCGCCTTGGCATAGTCGATCGCCTTGCCGACGCCGTCCTGGAACTCGCCGACGCGATCGGGATGGCAGGCGATGCCGCGCTCGCCCTTGTCCCAGTCGCCGGCCGGCAGGTTGAACAGCACCTGGGTCAGGTCGTTCCTCTTGAGTCGATCGGCGATGTCGTCCTTGGCAAAGGCATAGGGGAAGAGGAACTCGACGCCCTTGAAGCCGGCCTTGGCGGCGGCGTCGAAGCGGTCGAGGAAGGGATGCTCGTTGAAGAGCATCGTCAGGTTGGCACAGAACTTCGGCATGGCTTGGAACCTCCCGGTCGATATCAGTCGAGCAGCGCGATCGCGGTCGGCGCGTCCTCGGCGGCGAGCGCGAGGTCCTCGAACTCCGTCACCTTGTCGATGTCCGTCCCCATCGCGACATTGGTGACGCGTTCCAGGATGATCTCGACGACAACAGGCACGCGGAACTCGTCCAGCATCGCCTTGGCCCGCTCCAGCGCCGGCAGGATGTCCTGCGCCTGTGTGACCCGGATCGCCTTGCAGCCGAGCCCTTCGATGACCTTGACGTGGTCGACGCCGTAGACTCCGAGCTCGGGCGAATTGAGGTTCTCGAAGGACAGCTGCACGCAGTAGTCCATGTTGAAGCCGCGCTGCGACTGGCGGATCAGCCCGAGATAGGAGTTGTTGACGAGGACATGGATGTAGGGCGTCCGGAACTGGGCGCCGACCGCCAATTCCTCGATCAGGAACTGGAAATCATAGTCGCCGGAGATCGCCACTACCGGCGTGCCGGGCGTCGCGGCGCAGACGCCGAGCGCTGCGGGAATCGTCCAGCCGAGCGGCCCCGCCTGCCCGCAATTGATCCAGCCTCGCGGCTTGTAGACATGCAGGAACTGGGCGGCAGCGATCTGCGACAGGCCGATCGTGCTGACATAGGTGGTGTCGCGGCCGAAGGCCTTGTTCATCTCCTCGTAGACGCGCTGCGGCTTGATCGGGCTCTCATCGAAATGGGTCCGGCGCAGCATGGTGCGCTTGCGCTCGCGGCATTCCTCGACCCAGGCCGTCCGATCCCTGAGCTTGCCGGCGGCGCGCCATTCCGTGGCGACCTCCACGAACAGCTCCAGCGCCTTGCCCGCGTCCGAGGCGATGCCGAAATCGGGCGTGAAGACCCGGCCGATCTGCGTCGGCTCGATGTCGACATGGGTGAAGCTGCGGCCCTTGGTGTAGACCTCGACATTGCCGGTGTGGCGGTTGGCCCAGCGGTTGCCGATGCCCAGGACATGGTCCGAGGCGAGCATGGTGGCGTTGCCGTAGCGATGGCTGGTCTGCAGACCGGCCATGCCGACCATCAGCGGGTGATCGTCGGGGATCGTGCCCCAGCCCATCAGGGTCGGGACGACCGGCACGCCGGTGACCTCGGCGAATTCGACCAGCAGATCGGAAGCATCGGCATTGACGATGCCGCCGCCGGCGACGATCAGCGGCCGCTCGGCCGCGTTCAGCATGGTCAGCGCCTTCTCGATCTGGGCGCGGCTCGCCGCCGGCTTGTAGACGGGCAGCGGCTGGTAGGTATCGGGGTCGAACTCGATCTCGGCGGTCTGGACATCGAAAGGCAGGTCGATCAGCACCGGGCCGGGGCGGCCACTGCGCATCAGGTGGAAGGCCTGCTGGAAGATGCCGGGGACCTGGCCCGGTTCGCGCGCCATCACCGCCCATTTGGTCACGGGTTTGGCGATCGACTCGATGTCGACGGCCTGGAAATCCTCCTTGTGGAGGCGGGCACGCGGCGCCTGGCCGGTGATGCACAGGATCGGGATCGAGTCCGCCCAGGCCGAATAGAGCCCGGTGATCATGTCGGTGCCGGCCGGCCCCGACGTGCCGATGCAGACGCCGATATTGCCGGCTTCGGCGCGGGTATAGCCCTCGGCCATGTGCGAGGCGGCCTCGACATGGCGCGCCAGGATGTGGCCGATGCGGTTGCGCGGCCTCATTGCGGCGTAGAACGGGTTGATCGCGGCGCCCGGGACGCCGAAGGCCTGCTTCACGCCCTCCAGCTCCAGGATCAGCACGGCGGCTTCGGCAGCGGTCATCTTCGGCATGGCCTACCCTCCCGATCGGCGCATCGGCGCCTTGTTGTCGGGAGAGGAATGGCAGCGGGAAACCAATCGGTCCAATATATTGTTCGTTCTTATCTATATGTATGAGATATAGATGAGAACCTGATCATCGCCGCGGGAGCCCGGGATGGAACTGCGTCACCTGCGCTACTTCGTGGCCCTGGCCGAGGAGCTGAGCTTCACCGCGGCCGCCCAGAAGCTGAACATCTCGCAGCCGCCGCTGAGCCAGCAGATCCGCGATCTCGAGCATGAGCTGAAGACCGAGCTGTTCCGCCGCAGCAGCCGGCAGGTCGAGCTCACCGTCGCTGGCCATGCCTTTCGCCGCCATGCACTCGCCATCCTGGCGCAGACGCGGCAGGCGGCGGCGCAGGTCAGGGCAATCGGACAGGGCCGGGCCGGGATCATCCACCTTGCGACGACGAATTCGGTGCTTTTGAGCGGCCTGTCACTGGCTATCGCCGAATTCCAGCGCATGCATCCGGATGTCGAGATCACCATCGACGAGATGCCGCCGCAGGAGCAGGTCGCGGCGCTCAAGGCGCGGCGGGTCGACATCTGCTTCCTGCGCCTTGCTCCCGACGATCGCGACCTCGTCATCCGCCGGGTCTGGAGCGAGCGGATCGGCCTTGCTGTTCCCGCCGGCCATAAGCTGGCGGGAAAGAAAACGACCACGATCCTGGACTTGAAGGACGAGGACTTCGTCTTCTACCGGCTGCGCGATTCCGCCTTCGCCGCGCATCTGCAATCCTTCTGCGCACACCTCGGCTTCCTGCCGAAGATCGTGCAGCAGGTGGTCGAGTCGATGTCGATCGCCAGTCTGGTCTCGGCCGGGCTCGGCATCGGCTTCGTGCCGGAATCGGTCGGCAGGCAGGGCCTGCCCGGCCTGCGCTATCTGCGCATCACCGGCCCCTGCCCGGTCGCTGACGTCCATGCCGTGACGCAAGAGGACGCCGAGCCCATCATCGACCAGTTCATCGCCTTCGCCACGCAGGCCAAGGCGAGCTGAGCGGCCTCTAGCCGGCGGGCAGCAAGTCTCTCAGCCGGATCAGTGCGATCTTTTCGACTTCAGCGAGGGCGGTGGCGAACTCCCGCTCCGGCGTGCTGGTCAGGCGCTGCTCGAACGCGGCGAGGATGTCGGCCTTGCTCAGCCCCTTGACCGCCAGGATGAAGGGGATGCCGAAGCGGGCCTTGTAGGCCTCGTTCAGCGCGGTGAAGCGGGCGCGTTNCTCTTCAGGCCGCCGAACTCCTTGCGCCAACGGTAATATGTGAACGCCGTCACACTGATGGCCCGGATCGCCTCCGCGACCGGGCGCCCCTGGGACAACAGCACGTCGACCTGGCGCAGCTTCGCGACGATCTCTTCAGGCTTGTGCTTCTTCTGCGGCATCGCGGCATCCTCCAAAGGCTCAAAAAGCCTACTTCAGCGAGGGCCACTTTTCAGGGGGCAGGCCAGCCCGGCGAGTGCGATCAGCACCAGCGAGACTGCGCCGACGATATGCGAGGGCAGCACCCTGTCGAAGGGGAAGGCATAGCCTGTGGCGCTGGCCGCGAAGGCGGTTGAGAGGTAGATGCCGTTCCAGCGCGGGCTGAGATGCCCCTTCAGCAAGGCCATCGTCATCGGAAAGCCGGCGACGATGGCGACGAGGCTGAGCCAAGTGTGAAAACCGACCAGCGTGGTTGGATCGAGCACGAACATGGCAAAGCCCCCCGCTTCAACCGCAGCGAGCCCACAGCCAGGCTCTGCAAGCCATACTGCCAATCTCGGGGCATGCTGGCGAGAGGCTTATGGAAAAGTTCTCAACTGAGCGGCTCGGCAGCCGCGGCCGGCGCGGCTGCCGCATCGGCGCGCTGCTGCCGGGCCGTGGCGAAATAGGAACCGGCGACGATCAGTGCGAAACCGACCAGCAGGGCCAGAGACAGCGGCTCGCCGAGCACGAGCACCCCGAGCAGCACCGCCACGGCGGGATTGAGGTAGGCGATCACCGTCGCCCGCGCCGCGCCGACCTCGGCGATGAGCGCGAACAACAGCTGGAAGGCCAGCGCCGTGCAGAAGACGGCCAGGGCGATCACCGCGAGACTGGCATCGAGCGTGATCCGAGCGGGCCAATGGGCCGGGACGAATGGCAGGTAGAGAACCGAGGCGACGATCAGCGACGCGACGACCACTGCACTCGCCTCGGCATCGGCGAGCTTGCGCACAACAATGATCGGCCCGACGGCATAGCCGAGCGCGCTCAGCCCCAGCGCCAGCGCCGGCCAGAGTTCGACCGGCTGTTCATCGAAGCCGAGCAGCGCGATGACGCCGGCCAGGCCGAGGCCTAACCCGACGAGCCGTCCGGTCCCAAGCCGCTCCTGAGACAGTGCGACGCCCAGGATAGCGGCGATGATCGGCGTCAGCGCGATGATCAGGCCGGCGAGCGAGCTCGTCACCCGCGTTTCGGCGAAGCCGATCAGGAACCACGGCCCGCTGATCTCGACGAGCGTGTAGAGGATCAGCCAGCCGGGTCGGCGGAAACCCGCCATGACGCCGTTGCCGCGCAAGACGAAAGGCGCCAGCACCAGCGCGCCGATGGCGGCGCGGCCGAAGGCGACGATGATCGGGTGATAGTCGGTGACGGCGACCCGGATCAGCAGATAGGGCACGCCCCAGATCACGCCGAGGGCGAGGAACAGCAGCCAGGCTTTCCGGCTCATGCCAGCGTGCCTTTCCGGAACAGGGCGGTCAGCCAGCGGCCATCGCGGCCCTCGAACGAATGCGACCAGCGCAGATCGAGGCCGAGCGCGGCCAGAATCGCGATGATCTCGGAGCGCGGCCACAGGGCGACGTAGTACGCGTTGCCCTTCGAGCCGATTTCGGCGGTCTCGCCCTGCCCTTCCCGGAGCGCGAGCAGGAAGACGCCGCCATCGCAGATCGCCTCCGCGATCCTGGCGAAGACGGAGGGCAGGGCTTCGCGCTCGACATGCTGGAGCACGTGAAGAGCGACAACGCCATCATAGGGGCCGCCGAGTGAATCACGGATGACGTCGAGGCGCTCGGCTCGGCGGCCGCGTCCCGCATGGAACTGCACGAAAGAGTCCGCCCCATCGGTGCGCCTGACGGCGAGCCCCCTCTCTTCGAGCCAGTCGGCGTCCCAGCCCGGCCCGGAGCCGATTTCGAGCAGGCGGCTGCCCGGCGGGACGAGCTTAAGCAACTCGACCAGTGCCGGCTGGTCGCCCGCCTCCGGCTTGGGGGCCGTCGTTTCCGCGTAGTCGTCGGCGCAGCCCTCATAGCCGGCGAGGGTCGAAATGTTGGAGGCCGAGCGGCCCATCTTCCTATCCCGATTGGGCGTGTCCGACGCAGTCATGCCCCACTCCCGTTGCCGTTGTGCTCCAGCGGAATCCATATCTGCAGGCCGCCAAGCCCGGTGCCCGGATCGAAAGCGTCGTTGTGAAATTCGAGCACGGGGCCGTTTGCCGCATTGAGCCCAGCGGCAGGCAGCGCCTCGTTCCAGATCGCCGTGTAGGTATCGAAGATCGTCGAGATATGGTCGCGATGCTCGAAGACGGCATAAGTCCGAGGTTCGGTCTCCAGATAGGCCAGCGGCTTTCGCGGCGGAGCGGCCGAGATCACCTCGGTGGCGCACATATACTCGAAGCAGCCATCCTCATCGGGCGCGCGGCAGACGCCGATCGGTATGCCCGGAGCCTTGTCGGCGACGTCGGCATAATGGTCGCACATGAAGGCCTGCCATTGCGCCGGTATCCCGATCGCCGATTCATAGGAGCACGGAGCGGACTGACCGACGAGGCGCAGCCGACCGAGGTCCCGCACGGTCGGGACAGGGGTCCGGGCGCGCCCGTTCGTCAATCGCAGCGGCGCGACGAGGCCGAGCTTGTCGGTGCTGCCGCTGTTGCGGACCTCATCCGGCGTGGCCCCGAACTGATCGCGGAAGGCGCGGGTGAAGGCCTCGTGCGAGCCGTAGCCGAATTCGAGCGCGACGGAGAGGATGTCGGGGGCACCTGCAGCGAGGCGCTTGGCCGCCTCGCTCAATCGCCGTGCCCTGAGATAGGCCATCACCGGCCAGCCGCTCGCGGTTCCGAAGGCATTGGCGAGATGCGAGCGCGAGACGTTGCAGGCCGCCGCGATCGAGCTCAGCGTCAGTTCCCGGCTGGAATTGCGCTCCATCACCCAAAGTGCCTTGTCGGCAAGCGACATGCTCCGGCTCCTCCCGCGAGAGCCCCGTGCATATCATCCGCTTCAGGCGGTCGCTTGATCGATCGTCCACAACCTCCAGCGCTTCTTCTGGAGCCGCCGCCCCGGAGACTTGCTCCGGGGCGGGTCTTATTCAGTGGCCGATGCCGGTCAGGGCGGCGATGGCCAGAAGCGTATAGCCGAGCGCCAGAAGGGCGTAACCGGCGATGATCATGGTCGGGCTCCGGTTGGGGCCGCGCGCCTCGTTATGTCGGGCGCTGCGAGCGCCTGGATTGCGGACTGGACGGAGAAAGAAGCTGCGACGCCGTAGCGGCGTGCACGCCGGAAAGAAACAAGCGACGACCCGAAGGCCACCTCGGCCGGGGTGCCCCGGCCTGTGCTAGCGTCATAAATTCGATATGCGCGATTTTGAGCGGGAATCAACGACGCCGCGAAGAATTTCTCCGCGCGGGCCAAGACCTCACTGCGTCAGGCTGACCCTGACGCTCTCGCCCTCTTCCTGGGTCGCCCGCTGCAGCGTCGCCTTGGCCTCGTCGACCTGGCGCTGGCGGTTCCAGAGCGCGGCGTAGACGCCGTCGGCGGCCAGCAGTTCGCGGTGGTGGCCGCGCTCGACGATCAGCCCCTTGTCGAGGACGATGATCTCGTCGGCGTTGACCACGGTCGAGAGCCGGTGGGCGATCACCAGGGTGGTGCGGCCCTCGCTGACCCGGTCGAGCGCGTCCTGGATCTCCTTCTCGGTGAAGGAATCAAGCGCCGAGGTCGCCTCGTCCAGCACCAGCACCGGCGGCCCCTTCAGGATGGTGCGGGCGATGGCGACGCGCTGCTTCTCGCCGCCCGAGAGCTTGAGGCCGCGCTCGCCGACCGAGGTCTGGTAGCCCTCTGGCAGCGACTTGATGAAGCGGTCGATCTGGGCGAGCCGCGCGGCGTCCTCGATCTCTCCTTGAGTCGCCTCGGGGCGGCCATAGCGCAGATTGTATTCGATGGTGTCATTGAACAGCACCGTGTCCTGCGGGACCATGCCGATCGCCGAGCGCAGGCTGACTTGCTGGACCTCGGCGATATCCTGGCCGTCGATCAGGATGCGGCCGGCTTGCGGCTCGTAGAAGCGGAACAGCAGACGCGAGATCGTCGACTTGCCGGCGCCTGAGGGGCCGACGATCGCGATCGTTTTGCCGGCGGGCACCTCGAAGGAGACCCCGCGCAGGATCGGCCGCTCCGGCACATAGGCGAAGTGGACGTCCTCGAAGGTGACGGTGCCGGCGCGGACGTCAAGCGGCTGGGCGCCTGGCTTGTCCTGGATCTCCGGGTCGCGGCCGATCAGCGAGAACATCTGCTCGATGTCGAGGGTCGCCTGCTTGATCTCGCGATAGACGGTGCCCATGAAATTCAGCGGTATGTAGAGCTGGATCAGCATGGCGTTGATCAGCACGAAGTCGCCGACGGTGTTAGTGCCGGCCTGGAAGCCACGCACGCACATCACCATCGAGATGGTGAGGCCCGCCGCGAAGATCGCGGCCTGGCCGAAATTGAGCCAGGCGAGCGAGGTGTAAGCCTTGATCGAGTTGCGCTCATAGCGCGCCATCGAGACGTCGTAGCGGGCGGTCTCGCGCGCCTCGGCACCGAAATACTTCACCGTCTCGTAGTTGAGCAGCGAGTCGATCGCCTTGGCGTTGGCGTCAGTGTCGGACTCGTTCATCTGGGCGCGGATGGCAATGCGCCATTCGGTGGCCTTGATGGTGTAGGCCATGTAGCCGACCACCATCACGACCAGCACGACGACATAGCGCCAGTCGAACAGCCAGAGCAGCACGGTGATGATCAGGGTGACCTCGATGATCACCGGCACGAGCTGGTTGAGGCCGAGGCGGACCATCTCCTCGATGCCGTTGCGGCCGCGCTCCAGGACGCGGGTGAGCCCGCCGGTCTTGCGCTCGAGATGGAAGCGCAGCGAGAGATGGTGGAGATGGCCGAAGGTCTGCAGCGCCAGCGTCCTGACCGCATGCATGAACACCGGCGCGAAGATCGCATCGCGCAACTGCACGAAGGCGGCCGAGCCGACGCGGGCAAAGCCATAGATCACGGTCAGCGCCAGCGGCGCCCCGACCAGGAAAGGCAACCAGTTCGATAGCGAGGTCGGGTTGTTGGCGAGCGCATCCGTCGCCCATTTGAAGGTGAAGGGCACGCCCATCAGCACGAGCCGGCCGATCACCAGCAGCACGAAGGCGGCGACGACACGCTGGCGCAGATCGGCCCGCTCCGGCGGCCAGAGATAGGGCCAGAGCGCCTGGAAGGTGGCGATGAAGCCGGAGCCGGGCTGGAGCACGGCGGCGCGCGCGAGGGGCGCCGGGACCGGTGTGGCAGGCGAGGACATTGAAATGCTTCCAAATGGAACCGCCGATATAGGCGGATTCTCCGGGGAATGCAGGGGGTGGGAGAAGAAATCGCCGAAGTCGCTTGTGCGATGACGGCGACAGCGAGAACAACCTTGTCATCCCGGACGCAGCGCAGCGGAGATCCGGGATCCATTCCGGAGCCTTCCCGAGAGAGGTTCCGGAATAAATCCCGGGTCTCCCTCCGGTCGCCCGGGACGACTCGCGCTTGATTTTGAAGCCGATCAGGGCGCGGCGGCGCCATTCCGCCAAATGATATCGGCCCGCCGGCTGTTCTCGACCACCAGCCGCGCATTGGGCAGATCGTTGCCCTCGACCCAGGCCCGCGCTGCCTCTTCGCTGCGACCGAGATCGGTCCAGCGAGCGAGCAGCCGGCGCTCCAATTCGGCCATCGGCACATCGATGAAGATCGTCAGGTCGAAGAGTGGTGCGAGCTCCGACCAGGGCGCCTGGTCGAGCAGGAGGTAGTTGCCCTCGACCAGCACGAAACGCGCATCGGCCGGGATGATCGCCGCACCGGCGCGAGCAAGATCGGCCCGCCGATCAAAGAGCGGCACCGCCACCTCCCCCTCGTCCGACCGAACGCGCCGCAGCGTCGCTTTGAGCCCGGCGCAGTCGAAGGTCTGCGGGGCGCCCTTGCGATGGCGCAGCCCCATCGCATCGAGCACCGCATTGTCGAAATGGAAGCCGTCCATCGGCACCTGCGCCGCTTCGCCTGCCGGCAGCGCTGCGAGCAAACGCTCGCTCAGCGTCGACTTGCCAGCGCCCGGAGCGCCGGCGAGCCCGACAACGATGCGGCGCCGGCCGCGCGCGCGCTCGACGATCCCCGTGGCGATGTTCTCGGCTGTCCGCATGCTCAAAAAAACCGGATTCTTCCATGTACCGCGCCGAATTCACTGCCTGCAGTCGGCCGCTACCGCCACCAAGCGGCACCGATCAGGCCTTGTTCTCGTCGCAACTGCGATGTCAGACTGGTCTAAAGCCTTTAAAGGCTGAAGCCTGGAGACGACGCCCATGACGCTTGGACACATGACGCTTCGACGCATCCTTCCCGCCACCTGCGCACTCGCGCTGCTGCCGACCGTGCCAGCGCTCGCGCAATCGCGCCCACCGGCGCAGATCAAGATTACCAATGCCCGCACCGTGCCGCTGGAGTCACTGGAGATCACGACCACAGGCGAGCAGGCCCGGCTCGTCGGCAAGCTCGCCAAGCCGCTGGCGCCCGGCAAGAGCATCATGATCAAACTCAACAAGCCGGCCGGCTGCAGCTACTACCTGCTCGGCAAGTTCAGCGACGAGAGCGAAAGCGACAATGACGGCATCGACCTCTGCAAGGAGAAGTCGCTGCGCTTGACGGAGTGAGTTCTCTCCCTTCTCCCCTTGGGGGAGAAGGTGGCAGCGCGAAGCGCTGACGGATGAGGGAAGGACAGGCAAGCGACTAACCGCTTCACCCCGTCGAACCGCCCTCATCCCCTGCCGGACCTTCTCCCCCGAGGGGAGAAGGATGCTTTAAGCCGTCGCGCCTTCGCGCATCAGCTTGTAGGTGATCGAGTCGACCAGCGCCTGGAACGAGGCGTCGATGATGTTGGCGCTCACGCCGACCGTGGTCCAGCGCTCGCCGGTCTCGTCGGCGGATTCGATCAGCACGCGCGTCACCGCGTCGGTGCCGCCCTGGAAGACGCGGACCTTGTAATCGACCAGCCTCAGGCCACCGATCAGCGACTGGTAGCGGCCGAGATCCTTGCGCAAGGCGAGATCGAGCGCATTGACCGGGCCGAGCGCGCTTTCGGCGACCGAGATCAGCGATTCCTCGCCGACCTTCACCTTGACGATCGCCTCGGAGAAGGTGACGAGCTCGCCCAGCGCATTGTAGCGGCGCTCGACATTGGCGGTGAAGCGCTCGATCTCGAAATAGGCCGGCAATTCGCCGAGGATGCGCTTGGCGAGCAGATAGAACGAGGCATCCGCGCCCTCGAAGGCATAACCCTGCGCCTCCTTCTCCTTCAGCTCCTCCAGCACGCGCGAGAGCCTCGGATCGTCGCGGCCGATGGTGACGCCGATGCGCTCCAGCTCCGCGACGAGGTTCGACTTGCCGCCCTGGTCGGAGACCAGGACTTTCCGGACGTTGCCGACCAGATCGGGCGCGACATGCTCGTAAGTGCGCGGGTCCTTCAGCACGGCCGAGGCGTGAATGCCGGCCTTAGTGGCGAAGGCGGAGGCGCCGACAAAGGGCGCATGGCGGTTCGGCGCCCGGTTCAGCATCTCGTCGAGCGCGCGCGAGACATGGGTGAGCTCGCCGAGCTCACCCTCGTCGACGCCAAGCGCGAAGCGGCGATTGTAGCGCTCCTTCAGCTTGAGCGCGCCGATCAGCGTGACGAGGTTCGCATTGCCGCAGCGCTCGCCGAGGCCGTTCAGCGTGCCCTGGATCTGGCGCACGCCCGCCTCGACCGCGGCGAGCGAATTGGCGACGGCGCAGCCGCAATCGTCATGGGCATGGATGCCGAGATTGTCGCCCGGCACGACCTTCGAGACCTCGGCGACGATCCTCCCGACCTCGTCCGGCAGCGTGCCGCCATTGGTGTCGCAGAGCACGACCCAGCGCGCGCCGGCCTCATAGGCGGTGCGGGCGCAGGCGAGTGCATAGTCGGGATTGGCCTTGTAGCCATCGAAGAAGTGCTCGCAATCGAGCATCACCTCGCGGCCGGCCGCTTTTGCGGTAGCGACGCTGTCGCGGATGCCGTCGAGATTGTCCTCGAGCGAGATCTCGAGCGCGACATGGACGTGATAGTCCCAGCTTTTGGCGACGAAGACGATGGCGTCGGCCTTCGCATCGAGCAGCGCGGCGATGCCGGGATCGTTGGAGGCAGAGCGCCCTGCCCGCTTGGTCATGCCGAAGGCGGCGAACTTCGCGCGCTGCGTCGGCTTCTGCGCAAAGAAGGCGGTGTCGAGCGGATTGGCGCCGGGATAGCCGCCCTCGACATAGTCGATGCCGAGCTTGTCGAGCATCGCCGCAACCGCGCGCTTGTCGTCGAGCGAGAAGTCGACGCCGGTGGTCTGGGCGCCGTCGCGCAGCGTCGTATCGAAGAGGTGGATGCGGGCGAGCGTCGCTTCGCCGCCTTTGCGCGGCGCAGCCTCGGCCAGCGTGGCGGGAGCCCCGACGCTCATCGCCTCACCCGCAGCCGGTAACGCAACACCTTCGGCATCACCATGGCGAGCATGACGAGCTTCATCGCGATCGAGAGCGAACCACGCTTGCGGATCTTCGGGGTCTCGGTGGTCATTGTTCTTGGTCTTCTTTCAACGGGCTAAGGCAACGCCGCGACACGGCAACAGGTTCGCAGAAGGGCATTCGCTGGGAGGTGAAGGCTCATCGCTTCACCTCCCAGCTGGTAATCAGCTCGCCGGTGGCCGGGTCCTTGCCGTCCATGAGCACGATGCCCATCGCGACGAGTTCGTCGCGAAGGCGATCGGATTCGGCGAAATTCTTCGCCTTGCGGGCAGCGAGACGGGCGGCGATCGACGCCTCGACCTTTGCCCGCAGGACATCATCGATCTCGGCCACGGGCACCTCCGGCAGGGCGATGCCGAGCAAGGCAAGGCTCGCCTTCAGCCCGGCATGGTCACCCGCCTTGCGCAGGGCGTGCAGCTCGGCAAGCACCTGCGAGGTGTTGAGATCATCGGCCAGCGCTTCGATCACGCCGGCAGGGACCTGCCCGGCCTCCGCCGCTCCGGCAGCAGCAGCCCAATCTGTCAGCGTCTTCTCCGCCTCCTCCAGCGCCTTCACCGTCCAGTCGATCGGCTGGCGGTAATGGGTCTTCAGCATCGCAAGGCGCAGCACCTCGCCGGGCCATGTCCGCCCGCCGAAAGTGTCGGTCGCCAGCAGCTCGTTGATGGTGACGAAGTTGCCGAGCGACTTCGACATCTTCTCGCCTTCGACCTGCAGGAAGCCGTTGTGCATCCAGTAGTTCGCCATGCGCGCAGCACCGCCTGCCGCGCCGAAGGCGCAGCAGCTCTGGGCCAGCTCGTTCTCGTGATGCGGGAAGACGAGATCGATGCCGCCGCCATGGATGTCGAAGACGTTCCTGGCGGGATCGTCGCATGTGAGGCCGCCGCCGAACGGCTCGAGCAGCGTCTTCATCGACATGGCCGAGCATTCGATGTGCCAGCCGGGGCGGCCGGGCGTCTTGATGCCGGCCGGCGAGGGCCAGCCCGGATCGATCCCGGCGCGGCTCGGCTTCCACAGCACGAAATCCATCGGATCCCTTTTATAGGGAGCGACATCCACTCGTGCCCCGGCCTCCATCTCGTCGAGCGAGCGGCGGGCGAGCGAGCCGTAGCGCGGCGCGTTTTTCAGGCCGGCGACGGCGGGCACATGAAAGAGCACATGCTCTTCGGCGACATAGGCGACGCCGCGCGCAATCAGGCGCTCGATGATCGCCTTCATCTCCTCGATATGGCCGGTGGCGCGCGGCTCGTCATCCGGACGCAGATTGCCGAGCGCATCGACATCGGCGTGGAACTGCGCCGTCGTCGCCTGCGTGACCTTCGCGATCGCCTCGTTCAGCGGCAGATCGGGAAAATCGCGCGCGGCGCGGGCGTTGATCTTGTCGTCGACGTCGGTGAGGTTGCGCGCATAGCGAACATGGCCCTCGCCATAGAGCTGCCGCAGCAACCGGTAGAGCACGTCGAAGACAATGACCGGCCGGGCATTGCCGATATGAGCGTAGTCATAGACCGTCGGGCCGCAGACATACATGCGCACGTTCTGGGGATCGACGGGGGTGAAGACCTCCTTCGTCCGCGTCAGCGTGTTGTAGAGCCTGAGGGTCGGCTGCATCGAAGTGGTATCCTGACGAGAAGGCGACAAAAAACGGCTTGTCCTGGCCGCTGGCCGGGGCGCTGTCTGTCTTTTCGTTGGGACGAGGACGTGAGCAGCCGGCCAGCGAAAGCTAGCGGCAAATAATGCAGGTAATGGCGAGGGCTCGCGTCATTCTGTCGTGATGCCTGTCATGTGCGCTTACGTCAAGTGGCAGCTTGGCAACGCTCGCGCGCCATCGCCCTGCCCTCCCACGATTTCCGCTCTCATCGCCGCAATGCCGCCACAAGCGGAAGACGGTTTGCGCGCAACGAAGATTGCCGTGGGTTCACGCGGTCTTAACCATTTGGAACCAGTTTGAGATGTCGGACGTTCGAACCCGATCGAAGCTCAGGGACACCATCATGCGCCGCGCCGTTGCTCTGGTCGGGCTCGTCGGGATCATCGGCGCCGGAATGTCGCTGGCCCTGCTGCCGGCGACCGGAACCGTCGCCGCCCCCAAGGCCGAGCGCACCTACCTGATCCCGGCCGGAGACGGCTATGGCGTCGCCGACTGCATCGCCAGCAAGTCGGAATGCGGCCAGATCGTCGCCGACGCCTGGTGCGAGTCGCAAGGCCACCGTATCGCCACCGCCTATGGCCTGGCCGCCCGCGAGGACGTGACCGGCTCGACACCCCGCCCCGCCAATGTCGCGCAGACCGAGTTGCCGCTGACGATCACCTGCGGCGGTTGAGCCGACCTATCCGTCTTGGCGCTTTCCAAGGCGATGAGCTTCCCACCAATCGCATTGCCACTCTTCGTAGCCGAGGAGCAGGCCCTGACGGCGCTCCCGCGCCGCATTCCAGCCCTCCCTACCGGGGTCATCGAAAAGCTGGATGTAGGCGTCTATCCGCCACTGCTCGTGCGGCAAGGCAACATAAACGTGCCTGATGCCGTCGAAGCGCTCGCCGTCTGAGGTGCGAGGCTTTGGAAACGGTCTATCGACGATGCGCCTGACTAGCCGGCCATCAGCGACATAGGGGTCGAAACGCGCCATCCACTCATCAAACCAATCGGCGGGATAGGCATCAGCAAACACTGCGAGCGGCTTCCTGCCCTCCAGCATAAGCGCGAGCTCGTATTCGGTATGGATGAGATAAGGAACTTCTCGAAGCCCACTCCACGGAACGATCTGCACCGGGCCGAGATCGCGAGGAAATGGCGGGCCCGTCAATCGCTGGAGCGCATCAAGATCCTCACCATCAAGTTCATAGATACCGCTGAAATCCGGATCTTCTCCGTCCTCGAATCGAAGTACTCCGCGAAGAGCGTCAAGGTCATCGATCGAGACGCGCGCCTCCAGAATGGGGCAATCCGTCACCGGGTCGCGTGCTCGCAAGATGAAGCGCTGGGCACCGCAGTCCGCAGGCGCCCCGCCAATACTCATCTCACCCATTCCGAGCATTTCGGCACGTCGCCGCTGCTGCCCCAGGGCATGATCGGCACGCTCGAGGTCGAGTTCTGCGGCGAGCCGTCGATCAGCTTGTCGGTGTAGACCATGTAGATCAGCACGTTGCGCTTGGTGTCGCAGCCGCGCACGATCTGCATCTTCTTCCAGATCAGCGAGCGGCGCTCGCGGAAGACGACATCGCCCTGCGAGGCCTTTTCCTTGAAGCGGATCGGGCCGATCTGCCGGCAGGCGAGCGAAACGTCGGAGACCTCCTCGGCGACGCCGAACATGCCGGAGACACCGCCCTTCTCAGGTACGGTATAGTGGCAGGCGACGCCCTCGACGACGGGATCGTCGACGCCGTAGACGGCGAGCTTGTCGTCCGGGGTCAGCATCTTCCAGACCGTCGACTTCTTGAAGATCAGGTCCTCCTGCGCTGCGGCCGGCACAGCGACGCCGGCAAGGGCAAGCACCGCCGAGGCAGCGAGAAGACAACGACGAAAGCTCATCCAGATTCTCCTCGGCATGGTCCGCAAAAGTGATCCCACTTTTGCGACAAGAACATGCCCAACTTCATTATCTTGCGCGAATTCTTTTCGTCCGGCTGGTCCAGCCGGACGAAAAACGCGCGAGAGCGTTCCCGAGGGACGGCGGGCAGGATATGGGATGGCGCGCGGTCCCGCACTAGTGCAGGCGCGCGTAATCTTCGAACGACACGACAGGACGACGACCATGCTGCCGGTGCTGGGAACCGAGCGCCTCCTGCTGAAACCGCGAACCGAAGCCGATCTCGACTTCATCGCCACGCTCAATACCGACCCGCTGGTGATGCGCCATATCGCGGCGGTCGGGGATCCAGCGATGGGGCGCGAAGGCGTCGCGGCGCGCAGCTTCCTGCATGTCGCGCGCGGGCTCGGCTACTGGACAGTGTTCGCCCGTACCGACGAAAGCGGACCGCTCGGCTATGTCGGCCTCATCCCTGACGGCGACGATCTGGAACAAGCGCAGATCAGCTATCGTTTCGCCACGCGCCATTGGGGACAGGGTTTCGCCCGAGAGGCCGTGGGGCGGCTACTCCGCTACGCCTTCGTGACGCTCGACCTTCCCGAGATCCTGGTGGTCACGCATCCGCAGAACGTCGCATCGCTGCAACTCGCCGCGCGACTCGGCTTCGAAGCCGACACGGTGCGGGACGCGCCGACCATCGGCGATCCGCCGGTAGCGGCCGCCTGCTTTCGCCAGACTCGGGCCGCCTGGCGAAAAACCGCTCAGGCGGCGATCGGCTTGAACGCCAAGTAGTAGGCCGCGATCGCGCCGATGAAGCCGAGCCCGGTCAGGACGAGCTTCAGCCGGGTGAAGCCGCTGGCGATGGCGACGGTGCCGTCGTCGAGGGTCGGGAACCGATCGAGGAGGCGCGCGATGGCGAGGTTTTCGACGATGTCGCAGAGCCCGCCAAAGAGCCAGCCACCGCCGCACAAGGCTGCCACCCACCAAGGGTAACCGCGCATCGACAGACCGGTGATAATCAGCGCGCCGACGACCGTGTAGACCAGCGCGAAGGCGAGATCGGCCGGCAGCAGCTTGTTGCGGTAGATCGCGCGGCGCTCAGGGCCATAGAGCGAGAACAGCTTCTCGACATCCGCCTTGGTGAAGCCGTCGAAATCGCTCTCCAGGGCCCGGTCGACCTTGAGGCTGCGCGCCCACAGCCAGGAGAGCAGCAGCGTCAGCACCACCAGCGCCGGCCCCCAGAAGAAGAAGCCGAGCGGAATCAGGGTGGAGTAGAAGGTCGGAAGGTCTTCCATCGGGCGGAGGGCTCCGGAGGCGTCGTGCGCCGACCCTAGCCTGCCTCGTGCGCCAGCGCCACGGCTTCGCGCAGCACCTGTTCGTCGCCGATATGATTGGCGAGGATCAGGACGAGGCGGGCATTAAGCGCGGCGCTTGCGCGCTCATCGAGGTCGCGATGCGCCTGGGCGAGCAGGCGGAAGGCGGCGTCGGGATCGGCGAAGCGCGATTCGCGCGCGAGCTTGCTCGCAGGCGACGTGGTGGCCGCTGCATTCATCCCCTGCCCTCCATCCGCGCGATCGCGGCTTCGATCGCGGCCCGATTCGGCTCGCGGAACCGGGCGGCGACATGCCCGTCTGGCCGCAGCAGCACGGCTGCACCCTGCTCCAGGGCATAGCGCTGGCGCAGGGTGCCATCGCCAGCAGCCGGCTCGATCGCGAGGACGTCGGCGGGCGCAATCTCCGCCGCGCCCTCACCGATCAGGATGGCCTGCCCCGCCGCGAAGGCCTCGCTCAGCCAGCTATGAAGAGCACCGGCCAGCGGCGCGTCGAGGAAGGGCGCGCCCGGCAGCAGGCCGCCTTCCCAGCCATCATCATCAACCGAGAGCGGCGAGCCGGCATAGGCGCTGGCCACCGAAAGCCGGCCGGAATTGACGAAGCGCTTGGCGAAGCCGGTCAGCGGCGCCAGCGACAGCGCCGCCTCGCGCAAGAGGCGCTCGCCCGGCGAGCGCGGCGCGATGAAGTCGGTCGCCCGTGTCGAGTTCAGGATGTTCTCGTCGGCGGCGGCGACGCGCTCGCTGTCATAGCTGTCCAGCAACGAGGCCGGGCTCCTGCGCTGCGTGACCAGCGCCAGCTTCCAGCCGAGATTGTCGGCGTCCTGGATGCCGGAATTGGCGCCGCGCGCGCCGAAGGGCGAGACCTGATGGGCAGCATCGCCGGCGAAGACCACGCGGCCATGCAGGAAGCGGTCGAGCCGGCGGCACTGGAAGCGATAGACCGAAACCCATTCGAGCGCGAAGTCGGCATGGCCGAGCATGCGTTCGATCCGGGGCCGCACGATCTGCGGCTGCTTCTCATGCTCGGGATCGGCATCGGGGCCGAGCTGGAGGTCGATGCGCCAGATGTCGTCAGGCTGCTTGTGCAGCAGCGCCGACTGACCGGAATGGAAGGGCGGATCGAACCAGAACCAGCGCTCGGTCGGGAACGGCGCGGTCATCTTCACATCGGCGATGAGGAAACGGTCTTCGAAAGCCTCGCCGCGGAACTCCAGGCCGAGCAGGCCGCGCGTCGGCGAACGCGCGCCGTCGCAGGCGACGAGCCAGTCGGCGTGCAGGGAGTAATCGCCGTCCGGCGTGGCGATCGTCAGCTTGACGCCGTCATCACGGTTGTCGACGCCGCTGAGGCGGTTGCTCCAGCGCAGATCGACCAGCGGCTCGGCCAATACCGCGTCGACCAGCGCCGCCTCGACATAAAACTGCTGGAGATTGATGAAGGCCGGCTGCTTGTGGCCGCCCTCGGGCAGGAGGTCGAATTCATAGAGCTCGGCATCGCCGCGAAAAACCCTGCCCTTCTGCCAGGTCACGCCCTTCTCGACCATCGCCTGCGCCAGCCCGAGCCGATCGAAAATCTCGAGCGTGCGCTTGGCGAAGCAGATGGCGCGCGAGCCCTCGCCGATCCGGTCGGCATCGTCGATCAGCACGACCGGAACCTGCCGGCGCGCCAGATCGAGCGCCAGCGTCAGCCCGACCGGGCCGGCGCCAACGATGACGACGGGGCGGCGGGCGGGCGTGGCAACGTCTTGGTCCGGGCTGCGGCGATAGGCGAAATGGCGAAAGGGCTGCATCAAACCAGCTCCTTGACTGGTACGCGATACGTATCATAACTTAAGTTATGATCCTGGGCTTTACCGACAGGGATACGGAGCGCTTGTTTCGCGGCGAAGCCTGCGCCGCCCGCTGGCGAGCGATCGAAAGGATCGCACCGCGCAAGCTCGATATGCTCGACGCCGCCGTGACCGTCGGCGATCTGCGCTCGCCGCCGGGCAACCGGCTCGAGGCGCTGAAAGGCGACCGCAAGGGGCAGTGGAGCATCCGGATCAACGACCAATGGCGGCTCTGCTTCCGCTGGGACGGCGACGGCCCTGAGGCGGTCCAGATCGTCGACTATCATTGAGAGGAGATCGTCATGGCGCGAGTGAGGACCCATCCCGGCGAAATCCTGCGCGAGGAGTATCTGGAGCCACTCGGAATGAGCGCACGGGCGCTCGCCAAGGCACTCGACGTGCCCGGCAACCGGATCAGTGACATCCTGCGCCAGCGGCGTGACGTCTCCGCCGATACCGCGATCCGGCTCGGCCGCTTTTTCGGAACCGACCCGCGCTTCTGGCTCAACCTGCAAACCGCCCACGACCTGTCCAAGGCCGAGACCGAGCAGGACTACTCCGCGATCCATCCCCACGCTGCCTGACCGCCCTAACCCCGCAGGTCCAGCCACATCTGGCGGTCGCGCTCGTCGGTCCAGATGCGGGGATGGTCGAGGCCCCCGGCCTCGTCATAGGCGCGGGTGACGTTGAAGGGCAGGCAGTGCTCGAAAATCACCCAGTCGCCATAGGACGGCTTCAGCGTCTCGTGGACGCGCTCGAAGGTCTCGCGCAGCGAGCGACCTTCGGCGACATGGCCTTTCACCGCCTCGAACAGGTCGGAGAGGAAGGCGCGCGTGCCCTTGATGCCGTCGGCGACCATCGCCCGGTTGGTCAGCGCCGCGCCGCGGCCCGGCACCATGGCGGCGGGGGCGAAGGCGGCGAGCGCATCGAGCGTCGTCGGCCAGTCGGTGAAATGCGCGTCGCCGCAATAAGGCGTCGCGCCATATTCGACGAGGTCGCCGGCGAAGATCACATTGGTGTCGGGCATCCAGGCGACGATGTCGCCGGCAGTGTGGCCGCGGCCGAGCTTCATCAGCCGGACCTCGCGGCTGCCGAGCCAGATCGAGGCGTTGTGCGAGAAGGTCGTGGTCGGCCAGGTCAGTCCGGGGCGGATCGAGTCGGCACCCTGGAATAGCCGCGGAAAACGGCCGATCTCGCTTGCCTTGTCCTCCTCGCCGCGCTCGACGATCATCGCCCGCGCCGCGTCTGAGCAGACGATCTCCTTTGCGCCATAGGCGGGCGCGCCGAGCACGCGCACGGCATGATAATGCGAGAGCACGACATGGCTGACCGGCTTGTCGGTGACCTCGCGCACCCTTGCGATGACCCGCTCGGCCATGGTCGGCGTCGCCTGCGCATCGAAGACGAGGACGCTGTCGTCGCCGACGACGATGCCGCTATTGGGGTCGCCCTCGGCGGTATAGGCGTAGACGCCCTTGCCGATCTCGTCGAAGGAGACCGTCTTCTCGCCGAGATCGGCGGTGGAAGCGAAAGCGGGGCCGTCGGACATGGATCTACCTCGTAAGCTTGTCGATACTGGTGTCATGCTCGGGCTTTACCCGAGCATCTCAGGTCGCAAGGGGCGCTGAGAAGCGCCTCCTCATCAGGAATTTCTCGGGCCTGCGCTTCGCTTCGCCCGAGAATGACGGCGCGGCTCACCCCGCATGCGGGAGGATGTCCTGCTCGATCGCGCCGAAGATCGAATGGCCGGCGGCGTCCTTCATCTCGATGCGGACGCTGTCGCCAAAGTGCAGAAAGGAGGTCTTGGGCGCGCCGTGCCGGATCGTCTCGACCATGCGCTGCTCGGCGATGCAGGCATAGCCGAGCCCGCCTTCCGCAACCGGCCTGCCCGGCCCGCCATCAGCGTCGCGGTTCGAGACCGTGCCGGAGCCGACGATCGTGCCGGCGACAAGCGGGCGGGTCTTGGCGGCATGGGCGATCAGCACGCCGAAATCGAAGGTCATGTCGATGCCGGCCTGCGGCTTGCCGAAAGGCTTGCCGTTGACCTGGGCGAGCAGCGGCAGGCTGAGCTTGCCGTCCTTCCAGGCAGAGCCAAGCTCGTCGGGCGTCACCGCCACCGGCGAGAAGGCCGAGGACGGCTTTGATTGAAGGAAACCAAAGCCTTTGCCCAATTCGTTGGGAATCAGATTCCGCAAGCTCACGTCATTCACGAGCATAACGAGGCGGATCAGCCCCCTCGCCTCCTCGGCCGTGACGCCCATCGGCACGTCGCCGGTGACGACCGCGATCTCCGCTTCGAGATCGATGCCGTAATCCTCGCTCGCGAGCTTCACCGCCTCGCGGGGGCCGAGGAAGGAATCGGAGCCGCCCTGGTACATCAGCGGGTCGGTCCAGAAGCTCTCGGGCATCTCGGCGCCCCTTGCCTTCCGGACCAGCTCGACGTGATTCACATAGGCCGAGCCATCGACCCACTGATAAGCACGCGGCAGAGGCGAGGCGCAGTGATGCTCGTGGAAACGGAAGGACGGCACCGAGCCATGCTCCAGGCTCTCGGCGAGATCGGCGAGGCGCGGCGCGCAGCGGCTCCAGTCGTCGAGGGCCCCCTGCAGCGTCGCGACGACCGGGAAGGCGTCGGTGGCGCGGGTCAGGTCGCCGGAGACGATGACGAGGCGGCCATCCCGGCCGTGCATGAGGGATGCTAGTTTCATCTCTTTTCAATCCTCGCCGAACAGTGATGATGGCAGCAAATCTGTCCCCGGGAGGAAAGTCCATGCAACGCCGTACGTTTTTGAAGAGCGGTGCGCTCGCCGCGGCCGCCGCGCCGATCGCGATGCCCGCGATCGCTCAATCGATGCCCGAAGTGAAATGGCGCTTGACCTCGAGCTTCCCGAAGCAGCTCGACACGATCTACGGCACTGCCCAGCAGTTCGCGAAGTTCATGGGCGAGGCGACCGACGGCAAGTTCCAGATCCAGACCTTCTCCGCCGGCGAGATCGTACCCGGCCTGCAGGCGCTCGACGCCGTCACCTCCGGCACGGTCGAATGCGCGCATACGCCGACCTATTTCTACGTCGGCAAGGAGCCGGCGCTCGGCCTCGGCACCGGCATCCCCTTCGGCCTCAACGCCCGTCAGCAGCATAGCTGGTGGTTCTTCGGCGGCGGCGAGGAGATCGTGAACGGGGCGCTGGCCAAGTTCAACGCCTACTCGATCCCCTGCGGCAATTCCGGCTGCCAGATGGGCGGCTTCTTCCGCAAGGAGCTCAAGACGGTCGACGACCTCAAGGGCCTGAAATTCCGGATCGGCGGCATGGGCGGGGCGGTGCTGGCCAAGCTCGGCGTGGTGCCGACGCAGATCGCGGCGGGCGACGTCTACCCGGCACTGGAGCGCGGCACGATCGACGCGGCCGAGTTCGTCGGCCCCTATGACGACGAGAAGCTCGGCTTCGTGAAGGTCGCGCCCTATTACTACTATCCCGGCTGGTGGGAGGGTGGCGCCATGCTCCACCTCGTCATCAACCAGGAGCAGTGGAACAAGCTGCCCAAGCACTACCAGGCTATCCTGCGCAACGCCTGCGAGGCCGCCAACAACTGGATGCTGGCCAAGTACGACTTCGTCAATCCGGGCGGCCTGCGCAAGCTGATCGCCCAGGGCGCGCAGCTCAAGGCCTTCCCGCAGCCGATCATGGAAGCCTCGCTCAAGGCGGCGGAAGAGTACTACGCGGAGACCTCTGCCAAGAGCGAAGCCTTCAAGAAGGGCTATGAGTCGATGGTCGCCTTCCGCGGCGAGAACCTGCTCTGGTGGCAGGTGGCGGAGCTGTCCTACGACGCCTTCATGAACCGGCTGCGTTCGCGCTGACCGCCAGCAATCGCTCCGGAGCGCGCGGGCGGCGCGCTTCCGGGGCCGATGGCCTCGCCGGGAGACATCCGGCTCACGCATGGGCAGGCGCAGTCCCGATCCGCTGGCAGAAGCTTGGACGAACCGCGGCCTGCAAGCTCATCGTTGTTCCTCCCATGGCGGCGGCTTTGACAGGCGCTGCCGTTCGGTAATGATCGTGCCGCAGCCTCTGCGGCTTTCTTTCACTCCAGTTAGTTACAAGTGCAACTAATGTCAACGAAGCAAAAGCCTGCCGACCGCGCCCTGCATCTCGAGCAGTTCCTGCCCTATCGGCTCAACGTCGTCGGCTTTTTCGCCAGCCGCGCGCTCGGCCGCGTCTACGGCACGCGCTTCGGCATCGGCATCCCGGAATGGCGGGTGATCGCGCAGCTCGGCGAATTCGGGCAATTGACCTCGCGCGACATCGGCGAGCTCTCGCAGATGCACAAGACCAAGGTCTCGCGGGCCGTCTCGGAGCTCGACAAGCGCGGGCTGGTGACGCGAGCTGAGAATCGGGCTGACCGGCGCGAGGCCTTCGTCGCCCTCACTGCCGCCGGCCAGCGCATCTACGCCCAGATCGTGCCGCTGGCACTCGCCTTCGAAGAACGCTGGATCGAGGGGATCGCGCCGGAGGAGCTGCGCGTCTTCGAACGCGTGCTGGCGGTGCTGACCGAGCGCGGCCGCCATCTCGCCGGCGCCTACCAGACCGAGGAAGCCTGATCGCGCAAGCGTTATCGAGGCCTGATTTGCCGCCCGGGGCGCGATATGCGATGCGCTGAGGTGAATAGACGGTGCGTCGAATCGCCGTTTCGACCCGGCTGACGCGCGCCTCCTTAGTTCCGTCGCGTTTCTAGCATGTGCTCTGCCGATGCGGGCGGTCACTGCCTGCACCGGACGAGTCACAGGGATAGCACTCTGCCTTCGATGATTTTCGCTTCGCTCCGACGCGCTCTCGCTCCGGCGCTGGCTTTCGCCGCGCTGACGAGCGCAGCCGTGGCGCAGTCGCCGGCTTGCGACAACTGGCGCGCCGAGCTCTCCAACCTGCAGGGCCAGCGCGGCGGCGATGCCCGCGCCGCCCAGGCGGCGCAGCGCGTCGCCGGCCAGCTGGGGCAGCTCTCCAACCAGTACCGGGCGATGGGCTGCGATCGCGGCGGCTTCCTCTTCTTCGGCGACGCCCCTCCACCGCAATGCGGCGGCATCCGCGCCCAGCTGGGCGCGCTGCAGTCGCAATATGCGCAGCTTCAGCAGCAGGCCCAGAGCGGCGGCATCGAGCAGCGCCGCGCCCAGCTCGCCGCGCTGATCAACAACAACTGCCGTGCGCAGCCGCGCGGCTTCTTCGAAACGATCTTCGGCATCGAGCCGCGCCGCGGCGAGATCGATTCCACCTTGCCCGAGCTCGACCCCGACGAGCCGCGCGAGCCGACCGAGGGCGGAGCGCGTCAGGGCGGGCCTTATTCGGTCTGCGTGCGCAGCTGCGACGGCTACTTCTTCCCGCTCGCCAATAGCCCGGGCGGCCGCGAGAGCCAGGACGAGATGTGCCAGTCGCTCTGCCCCGGCACCGAGACGCTGGCCTATGGCATGAGCACCGGCGGCGACATCCAGAACGCGGTGGCGCGCAGCAGCGGACAGCCCTACTCGTCCCTGCCGAACGCGCTGAAATACACCCGCAGCTTCGACGCCTCCTGCACCTGCCGGGCCCAGGGCCAGAGCTGGGCCCAGACGTTACAGAACGCCGAGCAGATGCTCGAGCAGCGCAAAGGCGACATCATCGTCACCGAGCAGCGCTCGCAGGAAATGTCTCGGCCCAAGCCCGAGCAGCCGCAGCGCGGCAAGAAGGGCGTCGCCAATGCGCCTGCGGCGGAGGCCAAGCCGGCCACCCCGGCCGGCCCAGCCCCGACCGTGCTGCAGGCTGCCCCCGGCGACGAACCGACGCCGGATACCAATGTGCCGACCGCCAGCACCGAATCCGCCGGCGTCGGCCCGCAGCGGATCGACGGCGAAAAAACGCTGCAGCAGGGCGACGGCCTGAAGCGCGAGAGCAAGAGCGTCACTGGCGAACGGCGCACCGTGCGGATCGTCGCGCCGAACCTCGCGCCCAATCTCGGCGTCGGAGCAACCGCACGGCCGTGATCGCCTCGGCTCAGGCGGTCAGCTTCGCCAGCAGCTGCCCATAGTCGTCGAAGATCAGGTCGGGCCCGCGCGCCCGCAGGGACGCGCCGGAGTTGTAGCCGAAGGTCACCGCTCCCGACGCGATGCCGGCTCGCCGCGCCGCGTCGATGTCACGGATTTCATCGCCGATTGCGACCGTCTGCTGCCGCTGAACTCCAGCCCGCCGGATGATGGCCTCGAACTTGGCGCTCTTGCCCCAGAGCGACGCACCGCAGCCGAAATGGCTCACATGAGCCGAGGCTCGGCCGAGCGTACGACGAATGACCGCTTCGCTGTTCGAGCTGGCGATCGCGATCGTGACATCGCTCGCAGCCAGGCGCGCGAGCATCGACTCGGCCCCGGGAAAGAGCGCCACCGCATCCCCGGCTTCGGCGCTCAGCTTGCGCATGTGCATCGCGATTGCTGGCATCTTCCACAAGGGAACGCCGAGGCGGGCAATGATCTGGCGCGAATCGAGCCCGCGAAGCTCGTCAGCCTCACTCTCGGCAACCTCGCGGAAGCCGAACTGCCGTGCGGTCTGGTTGAGCACCGAACAGAACCACGGAAAGCTGTCGGCCAGCGTTCCGTCATAGTCGAAGATCGCAAGAGAGTAGGCAGGCATCGCGGAGACCGATCTTATGGGCTCGGGTGATTGCCGCAGGCTTCATGCACGCGTCAATACGGGCCTCCATCGACGCCGATTGATCTGTGGTCGCCGCAGACCACCACTCTCTTTCCCGACATCCGGATGCCCGTGGCCATAAAGTTCCCGCGCAGGCCATGCACCAGAAGCAACTCAGACCAAATCTCTCCTCGCTGACCGGCGCAGAGCGCTAGGCGTAGACCAGCGTATTGCTGCCGGCGCTCGCTACTGCTCGCGCCGCCTTCAGAACGCGGAGCGAGCCATGTCCGATCCAGCAATCGCCACGCCTGCCCCTCAGGGCCTCGACGTCGCCGATACGGCGCGACGCCTGAAGGCGATCTTCATCGGCTCGGTCGGCAACCTCGTCGAATGGTACGATTTCTACGCCTACACCGCCTTCGCGCTCTATTTCGCGCCGAAGTTCTTCCCCTCGCATGATCCCGTGGTGGTGCAGCTCAACGCCGCGACCTTGTTCGCCGCCGGCTTCATCGTGCGCCCTATCGGGGGCTGGCTGTTCGGCCATATCGCCGATCGCTACGGACGGCGGCTGTCGCTGACCGTCTCGGTGCTGATGATGTGCTTCGGCTCGCTGATCATCGCGTTGACGCCGACCTATGAGACGATCGGCTTCGCCGCGCCGGTGCTGCTGGCGCTGGCCCGGATCATCGAGGGCCTGAGCCTCGGCGGCGAATACGGGGCGAGCGCCACCTATCTCACCGAGATCGCCCATCCCGATCATCGCGGCTTCTATTCGAGCTTCCAGTACGTGACGCTGATCGGCGGGCAGCTCACCGCCATCCTGGTGCTGCTGCTCCTGCAGAACGTCTTCCTGACGCATGAGCAGCTGGTCGACTGGGGCTGGCGCATCCCCTTCGTGATCGGCGCGATGCTGGCCGTCACCGCCATGTTCATGCGCCGGCACATGCACGAGACGGAAGCCTTCGCCGAAGCCAACAAGATCAAGAAAAAGGAAAGCTCGCTGCGCGGCCTGCTGAAATATCCGCGTGAGGTCGCGATCGTGGTCGGCCTGACCGCCGGCGGCACCGCCGCCTTCTACACCTTCACCACCTATATGCAGACCTTTGTGAAGCAGACCGTCGGCCTTTCCGACATCACCACCACCTATGTGATCGCGGGCTCGCTGATCTTCGCCTCGCTCCTGCAGCCGATCTACGGCTTGATCTCCGACCGGATCGGCCGCAAGCCGCTGCTGATCTTCTTCGGCGTCGCCGGGACGCTGCTGACGGTGCCGATCCTGACGACGCTGGCGCAGACCAAGTCGCCCTGGGTCGCCTTCCTGCTGATCTCCGGCGCCTGGATCTTCGTCGCCGGCTACACCTCGATCAACGCGGTGGTGAAGGCGGAGCTGTTCCCGACCTCGATCCGCGCCACCGGCGTCGCCGTACCCTATGCGCTGACCGTCTCGATCTTCGGCGGCACCGCGCCGGCGATCGCCCTGTTCTTCAAGCAGCAGGGCCACGAGCAATGGTTCTACTACTATCTCTCGGCGGTGATCTTCATCTCGCTCCTGGTCTATTCGACCATGCGCGACACCAAGCACGAGACCGCAATGGACCGGCACGAGTGATCACGAAGCTCCGCCTTCAGGATCGCATCGGCAGTCGATAGCAGCGCAATACTGCGGCAACGCCACGTCCCCAACCTCGCCGGCACCGATAGCGGCGGCGAGGTCGATGACCGTGATAAGCTATTTGCCGGCTGTTCCACTGCAGAGCCCCACATGGGGCTCGGCGCTTCTGGGCTACAGAGGCCCTTGCCTATCCCTGTCGCTGGCACTGGCCGCCGCCGGCTGTGCGTCCGTCCCGCCCAAATCGGCCGGCACCCTCTCGACCTACGGGAATCTCGGCGAGGAGAAGGGCAAGCTGTCGAAGTCCCACACCTATGTCGACGGGTTGGCCCTTGTCGGCGCGAAGACGGCCCGGATCGTGCCGACGAGCTTTTCCGCGAGCGCCCGCCAGGCCGTGAAGACGCCGGCAGATCGGGCGCTGGTCAGCAATGTGCTCGACCGGGAGCTCTGCATCGCGCTGAGCGACAAATACGAGATGGTGCCACCGACACAGCAGGCCGACCTCACCGTCCGGGCGGTGATCACCGACATCGTGCTGACGGACAAGACGATGGCGGGCGTCTCGACTGCCGTAAGCCTGGGAAGCGGTTTCGTCTTGCCGGTGAGCATTCCGCGCCTTCCGGTCGGGCTGGGCGGACTCTCGGTCGAAGCGGAGGCGATCGATCGCAAAGGTGTCCAGCGAGCGGCAATGGTCTGGGGACGCGGCGCCAATTCGATCCAGAACACGCCGCTGGTGTCCGAAGTCGCCGATGCCTATGGCCTGGCCACGAAATTCGGCAGCGAGTTCTCGCAGATCCTGGTGGAAGGCGAGGAGAAGGACGGGATCGACCTCTCCCTGCCCTCCCGCCAGAGCGTCAAGTCCTGGTTCGGCGGCGAGCACAAATACCCTGCCTGCGAAGCCTATGGCAGAGCGCCGGGTCTGAAGGGCGTGATCGGCGGCCAGTTCGGTGCGCCGCCCGAATGGACCGACAAGCAGGAGGCGAAGACCACTCCCGCTCCCTGATCCGCCGACATTTGTCTCGCCACCTCCCCGCGCCCGGCATTCCCCCTATTCGCAGGCCGCGCGGTGACAGCCGCAGCCTTGCGCTGCTACGCTGTATCCCTCTCGACATAGCGATCGCAGCCAGACGGGTCGGTGACCGCCCGCACGCAAGGCGATTGCCCGCAGCCAGCGAGGAAAAGCCAATGTCCCATGCCCTTCAATTCTACATCGACGGCGCCTGGGTCGATCCCGCTGGCGGCCTGAAGACGCTCGACGTGATCGATCCCTCCACCGAGGAGGCCTTTGCCCAGATCGCGCTCGGCAGCCAGGCGGATGTCGACCGGGCGGTCGCCGCAGCGCGCGCCGCCTTCCCCGCCTTCGCCGCGACCTCGAAGGAAGAGCGCCTGGCGCTGATGCGCCGCCTGCTCGAAGCCTACAAGGCCCGCTATGCCGAAGTCGCCGACACGCTGTCGCGCGAGATGGGCGCGCCGAAGGAGCTGGCCCACCGGGCGCAGGCCGGGATGGGCACGGCCCATCTGTCGAAGATGATCGAGACGCTGGAGAATTTCGAGTTCGAGGAGCTGCGCGGCTCGACCCTGATCTCGAAGGAGGCGATCGGCGTCGTCGGCATGATCACGCCGTGGAACTGGCCGATCAACCAGATCATGTGCAAGGTCGCGCCCGCGCTCGCCGCCGGCTGCACCATGGTGCTGAAGCCCTCCGAGATCGCGCCGCTCAACGCCATCATCTTTGCCGAGGCCATGCATGAGGCCGGCGTGCCCAAGGGCGTGTTCAATCTCGTCAACGGCGATGGGCCGACCGTCGGCGAGGCGATCGCCCGCCACCCCGGCGTCGACATGGTCTCCTTTACCGGCTCGACCCGCGCCGGCATCCTCGTCGCCAAGGCGGCGGCCGATACGGTCAAGCGCGTCCATCAGGAGCTCGGCGGCAAGTCGGCCAACATCCTGCTCGACGATGTCGACCTGAAGCGGGCGGTGAAGCTCGGCGTCGAGAGCGTGATGCGCAATTCCGGCCAGTCCTGCAACGCGCCGACGCGGATGTTCGTGCCGGCTGAGCTGCACGAGGACGCACTCGCCATCGCCAGGGAGACGGCCGAGCCGCTCAAGGTCGGCGCACCCTCGGCGGAGAGCGTCTTCCTCGGACCGGTCGTCAGCGAGGTGCAATACGACAAGATCCAGCGCCTGATCGAGAGCGGCATCAAGGAAGGCGCAACCCTGGTGACCGGCGGGCCCGGCCGGCCGGAGGACCTCAATCGCGGCTATTATGTCCGCCCGACCATCTTCGGCGGCGTCACCGACGAGATGACGATCGCCAGGGAAGAGATCTTCGGCCCTGTGCTGTCGATCCTGCCCTATGACAGCGAAGCGGACGTGATCGCGCGGGCGAACGACACGCCCTACGGCCTCGCCTCCTATATCCAGTCCGGCTCGCTGGAGCGGGCGCGCAAGGTCGCGGCGCAGATGCGCTCGGGCAATGTCTACATCAACTACCCGGCCTGGGACGCCGGCGCGCCCTTCGGCGGCTACAAGCAGTCCGGCAACGGCCGCGAATACGCCGATTTCGGCCTCGAGGAGTTCCTCGAAATCAAAGGCACGGTCGGCTACGCGGCGGCGTAGCGCGGGCGGCGTCTTCACAAAAACCGCGCGGTCATCCCGGGCTTGACCCGGGATCCATTCCAGAACGCTTCCGATCAAGGTTCAGGCATGGATCCCGGCTCTACGCTTCGCTCCGGCCGGGATGACTCGCGCATTTACGATGAAGCGCAGCGGGCTCCGGACATGCCTCGGCTCACGCCGCTTCGCCTGCGAGCCGCTTCAGCGCCTTCTCGCGCCCGATCAGCGGCAGCAGCGCCGCCAGCTCGGGGCCATGGTCGAGGCCGGTCAGGGCCTGGCGCAGCGGCATGAACAGCGCCTTGCCCTTGGTGCCGGTCTGCGCACCGACCGCCTGAGTCCAGGCTTTCCAAGTACTCTGATCGAACGGTTCGGCCGGCAGCAGTGCAGCCGCGGCCGCCGCGAACGCCTTGTCGGCGATATCAGTCTCGATCGGCCCCTCGACGATCCTCCACCAGTCCTTGGCAGCCGAAAGCCGGGCGAGATTGCCGCGCACGGCGAGCCAGAACGGCTCGCTGGCGGGAATGCCGAGCTCTCTCAGCCGCTCCTCGACCGCAGCGAAATCGAGCTGGTGCAGCGTGCGGGCGGAGAGCGTCTCCAGCTCGTGCTCGTCGAACTTGGCCGGCGCACGCGAGACATGGGCAAGATCGACCAGCCCGGCGAGCTCGTCGAGGCTCGACACGGGGCGGACCGCATCCGACGAGCCCGTGAGCACGGCGAGCGCCGCGACCGCCAGCGATTCGATCCCGGATTCGCGCAAGCCCCGCAGCGAGAGATGGCCGAGGCGCTTCGACAATCCTTCGCCGCTCGCGGTGGTCAGCAGGTTGTGGTGGCCGAAGGCCGGCAGCGTCCCGCCCAATGCCTGCATGATCTGGATCTGCACGGCGGTGTTGGTGACGTGGTCCTCGCCGCGGATGACATGGGTGATGCCCATGTCCAGGTCGTCGACGACCGAAGGCAGCGTATAGGGATAGGTGCCGTCCTCACGCACCAGCACCGTATCGGAGAGCGAGGCGCAATCGACATGCGAGGGGCCGCGGACGAGATCGTCCCAACCGACCTCCTCCCAATCGAGCAGGAAGCGCCAATGGGCTTTACGGCCCTCGGCCTCCAGCCTGGCGCGCTCCTCGGCAGTCAGCTTCAGGCCGGCGCGGTCGTAGACGGGGGGCAGACCGCGGGCGAGCTGGCGCTTGCGCTTGCGGTCGAGCTCGTCGGCGCTCTCATAACAGGGATAGAGGCGGCCAGCGGCGCGCAGCTTGTCTGCCGCGGCGTCGTAGAGCGCGATCCGTTCAGACTGCTTGATGCTGGCGTCGGGAATGACGCCGAGCCAGGCGAGATCCTCGGCGATCGCCTCGGCGAACTCCGGCTTCGAGCGCGCCTGGTCGGTGTCGTCATAGCGCAGCAGGAAGCGCCCGACATGCCGCTTGGCGAAGAGCCAGTTGAACATCAGCGAGCGGGCATTGCCGATGTGGAGATAGCCGGTCGGCGACGGGGCGGTGCGGACGAAGGGTGTGGTCATGACCGGCCGCTTGTCGCGCGGGAATGGCGCGAGGGCAAGGGCATCTCACGGCGCTGGCGGAAGCAGATCGACAAGCGCCCAGATTGACGCAAGGTTAGAGACGACGGGACGGTCGATATCTGCGCTGGGAGGCGAGGATGAGCATCACGGCTTCAGTCGGGCTTGGCGGCAAGAACACGGTTCCGGACACGCGCCTGGTCCAGGCGATGATCAACCCCCATACGGCGGCGCTCGGCATCGATCTGCTCGACGTCGACGGCGATTGCGGGCCGCTGACCCGAGGCGGGATCAAGCGCTACCAGCAGGTCTTCCTGAAGATGACCAGCCCGGATTCCAAGGTCGACCCGGGCGGCAAGACCTTCCTGCACATGGCCAACAATCCAGCGCCTGCCGGCGTCGTGGTCAGCGCCTCGCGCCTGCCAATCAAGCTCAAGGCCGGCGACTTCCTGCAGGTGCCGGTGGTGATCGATCCGGCCGACGGCACGGTCCAGGACGCCTACACCGCCTTCGAGTATGAGATCTTCGACAAGGGCGCCCGCATGGTCGGGACCGACTATGCCTTCGGCGTGCCCAATGACATCGAGGTCTGGCCGAATGCGCAGGTCCGGATCGGCGTAACGCTAGACGCGGGCCTGCTCGCCCATGAGCAGTTCCATTACGATGTCGGCTTCGTGGTCTGCCGCGCACTGGCGCACCAGCTCACCATCGCGCGCGCCCCGACGATCGGCGGGCTGATCACGCAGCTCACCAGCCTCGTCGACCTGCACATCAAGCGCCGGGTCAAGCTGATCCAGCGCCGCTACGACGTCGACACCCAGCATGGCGCCAATGCCAAGTACCAGCGCATCTGGCTCGACCGCATGACAGCCTGCATCGCCAATCCGGCAGCGAACCAGATCGGCGGCTTCTGGCTGTAGCGGAGCCGTCAGAAATCGAAGCTCTCGCCGCCGGCCTTGCCGACGCCCCTGACCAGTGACCGGTCGGGCTCATGAGCCGGCTCGCCGGGATCTCGGAAGCGGTTGACGATCGGGTAGCGCCGGTCGCGGCCGAAGTTCTTGCGGGTGACCTTGACGCCCGGCGCCGCCTGGCGGCGCTTGTACTCGGCGAGATAGAGCAGCCGCTCGACCTTCTGCACGGTCTCGATATCGTGGCCGCGGGCGACGATGTCGGACAGGCGCATCTCGTGCTCGATCAGGCAGGCGAGAATGTCGTCGAGCACCTCATAGGGCGGCAGCGAATCCTGATCCTTCTGGTTCTCGCGCAGCTCGGCCGAGGGCGGCTTGACGATGATGTTCTCGGGGATCACCTCGCCGTCCGGGCCGAGGCTGCCCGCCGGCTTCCAGCGGTTGCGCAGGGCGGACAAGCGGAAGACCTC